>JACRIL010000023.1 GCA_016235825.1 Planctomycetota bacterium | reverse complement strand
GTAACCAAAATGATATCCTTACCTGTGCTCATTGCGGTCTCCTTGGCCTTTGGCCTGTTTTGAAAGCCCCTATTGGCTTTCATTCGGGTTATTGTACCCGACCCGACAGGAGACCGCTTTTTTTACTCATGCCATCTTATAGGGCTTTACTTTTTTGTTCTCACCGATTCCCAGGGCTTTGCCCTGGGCTGTCATATGCTGCCCCTTCGGGGCGAAACAACCATCGGTTGGCCCGCCTATTTTGAATTGCCAATCCTCCAATGCCGGCGAAATCGTGCAGCCCCAACGGGGCGCAATATGAAAGCCTGGGGCAACGCCCCAGGAAACAGGCCGCCCCCAATATTCAAGCCTTGAAGGGGCGAAATAAAGCAATTGGAGTTGACCAAGCTGGTAAAAAATGGCCTTTGTAGCGTTGTAGTATTAACGGGCTAAAAACATCCGTTCCAGAAAAACCACCCGTATTCCGGCGCAATCTCCCCGTCGCTTGCGCCACTGCATTTGAAGAAGTGTGCAAAAAAACAGCCCAGCCTGCGTTTCCACAGGCCGGGCTGGTGTTGACAATTAAACTGCCGGACCGTCAGTTCAGGCGACCGGCGGAGGCGGCGGTGGAGGCGTCGCGCCGCCCGCAGCGGCGCCAAGATACTTGGCAGAGCCGAATCCAAGCAATGGAACAAAAATAAAAGACAAAAAGAATAAGCCTAGGCCAAAACCAGTTTCTTTGCCGAATTTCTTGGCAAGCTCGATAGCGAGAATGATGCCTACGACAATGTTCACGGGGAAGATTAAAAGAAGTATTATCCACCACAAGGGTTTATCCACAATCTCCAGCAGCACAATAAAGTTATAGATCGGGACGATCGCGGCCCAGCCCGGCTTACCGGCCTTTGTGAAAACCTTCCACCCACCAACAATAACAACAGCCAGCAATATCAGATAGAAGATTATAAACACGATTCCTACTGCGCCCATTCCGCTGCTGCTCACTTCAGCATGAAACTCCATATTCCAACTCCTTTCTCAAGTCAAACTCTCTTAAGGTTGCGGCAGGCCCGATTGCCTCCGCTCACCTCGGCTGCGACATGAACTTCATAATTAAGGTTAGGCAGCAAATCCGGCCAAGTCAACTGTTTTCCCGCCGCCGGGGCAAAAAGACGCGGACTCGCCAAAATGCCCTAACAGCCCGTTGAAAAAGTCTCTTTACAGTAGCATGGACGTCTCGTCCATGAGTATCAGGGGCGTCTCGCCCCTGAAATACCCAGAAAACAGCAAAATCCACGGCCAAGATGGCCGTGATACTCATGGGCAAGATGCCCATGCTACTTTTTCAACGGGCTGCTAAGTCCCTGAAAAGTCTTCGCCGAACTGCGAGGCGTCGTCGGTATTGAGCAGGATTGTTGCGGCCTTGCGGAGCATGGTCGGCTGAAAGGGCTTGGCAAGGAAGATAGCGCGTTTGTCGGCGGCGGCCTCGCGGGCGAAGATGTTGTCGCTGAAGCCCGACATGTAGACGACCTTGAGCGAGGGCCTGTCCTGCCTCATCTTGAGCGACATCTGATAGCCGTTCATGCCCGGCATCACCACATCGGTAACCAGCAGGTCGATAGGCCCCTCGTAATCGCCGGCGGTTTTCAGGGCGTCCTCCGCGCTGGTCGCCTTGAGAACCTTGAA
The DNA here is from genome assembly GCA_016235825.1 of Planctomycetota bacterium. Taxonomy (GTDB): domain Bacteria; phylum Planctomycetota; class Phycisphaerae; order SM23-33; family SM23-33; genus JACRIL01. The sequence continues at coordinate 14,322 of JACRIL010000023.1, read as the reverse complement.
GTGCGACTGCTCCATGATGCGGGCCACGAGGTTCATGACGCCGACCTCGTCGTCCACAACCATGGCGACCCGCGCATCTATGGTATCGCCGCTTGCCTGTTGTTCTGAATCTTCTTCCATAAAAACATCCGCCAATCTTCATGGATTCGACGGCCTGCCAAACCATACATGCCTCGGGATTTCACCAGGCGTCCGATAGCCTTGCTTGATCAAGTTTAGCGCATCGGGCCGGTTGAATCAACCGTGAAACGGCCTGACTTTCTGCTTTCCCGGCCAGTCCAGGACCGCGCCGGTGTCGGCGGACGTGGCTTGCGCGGCGTATCGGCCGAGCGCGCCGTGCCGGATGGGACACGGGCGAGGCTTATATTTTCTCCGCCGGGCGGCAAATTCCGCCGGGCTGACGCGGGCGTTCAACCGGCCGGCCAGCAGGTCCAGCTCGATAATGTCGCCGTTTTTGAGCAGGCCGATCTCGCCGCCTGCCGCGGCCTCCGGCGAGACGTGGCCGATGCAGGCCCCGGCCGTGCCGCCGGAAAACCGCCCGTCGGTTATCAGGGCGCACTTGTCGCCCAGGCCCATGCCCTTGATGTAGCTGGTAGGGGCGAGCATCTCCTGCATGCCAGGGCCGCCCTTTGGCCCCTCGTTGCGAATCACAACGACCATGCCGGCTTTGACCCTGCCGGCCAGGATGCCCTCGCAGGCGTCTTCCTGGCTCTCGAAGATCGCCGCCCGGCCTGCGAAACGATACATCCTGGCGTCCACGCCGGCGATCTTCACGACCCCGCCGCCGCGGGCAATATTGCCGAAAAGCACCTTCAGCCCCCCCTGCTTCGTGAAGGCCCGCTCGCCGACGCGAATCACGTCGCACGGATCGCACGGCAGATTTCGCGCGGCCAATTTGCGCGGCTTTTGCCCCAGATACATCGCGCGGACTTCCTCGACGCTCCTGCCCGTGACCCTGGAACCTTCGGCGTACATCCGCTCGGCTGACGGAAGGTGTTTGGGGCATCGCAGGCAGTAGTTTTCGAGGTTCGCCTTCACGCTTTCGCCGGTTACGGTCATGCAGCCGGTGTTGACGAGCTTGTGATTGTCCCACCAGACCTGGCCGAGGATCGTGTGTATGCCGCCGGCCTTGTGGCAGTCCTGAATATGATAGATTTTGCCTTCCGGCGTGGCCGACGGCGCGATGCGGCAGATATTCGGCGTGCGGGCGGAAATTTCCCGGATGTCACGCAGGGTGAAATCAACGCCCGCCTCGGCGGCCATCGCAAGAAGGTGCAGGACCGTGTTGGTCGAGCCGCCCATGGCCATGTCGAGCGTCATGGCGTTATCAAAGGCCTTTCGAGTCATTATGTTCCGCGGCAGCAGCGGATATTTTGGGCTTAGCCGGCTGCGGGACCATTCGCCGGCCATTTTGACGATCCGCCCGGCGGCCTGGCGGAACAGGTCCATGCGGGCCGGGCTGCTCGCCAGGCACGTGCCGTTGCCCGGCAGGGCCATGCCTATCGCCTCGCACAGGCAGTTCATGCTGTTGGCCGTGAACATCCCGCTGCACGAACCGCAGCCGGGACAGGTTTTATTCTCGTACCGGGCGACCTGTCTGGCCGTCATCCTGCCGACGGTCTGCTGGGCCACCGCGTAAAACTGGTCGATCAAATCCACGTCCCGCCCGTCTATTCGCCCTGCCTCCATCGGCCCGCCGGAAACGAAGATCGTCGGGATGTTCAGCCTCAGCGCCGCCATCAGCATGCCGGGTATGATCTTGTCGCAGTTTGGAATGCAGATCAGGGCGTCGAACTGATGGGCCTCGCACATGCTTTCGACGCAGTCGGCGATCAGTTCGCGCGAGGCCAGAGAATATTTCATGCCGTAATGCCCCATCGCTATGCCGTCGCAGATGGCGATGGTGTTGAAGACAAACGGCGTGCCGCCGGCCTTGCAGACCTGCTGCCTGACAAACTGCCCCACGGCGTCCAGATGCACGTGGCCGGGCACGACGTCTGTGTAGCTGTTGGCGATGCCGATGAACGGCCTGCGGATATCTGCGTCGGTCAGGCCCAGGGCCTTCATCAGGCTTCTGTGCGGACCCCGCTGCGCGCCCGCCTTAACGTTGTCGCTTCGCATCATGATCGGATTCCTTGAAAATAATCCCTGTCCCGAAGCCAATCGCATGGCCATACAATGGGCGCCACAGCTTGCTTGCAAGCTGCGCAGTTATTAATGCCATAGGAGCCGGCATGAGGAGACATGCAATGCATTATATCGGAATGGACGTGCACAAGAAAGTAACAATGATCTGCATTCTGGACGACAACAGCAAGGTTGTGCGCGAGACCTCGGTAAAGGGATCGCTTCGAGAGTTGCTGTTGTGCATGAAACTTTTACGGCGGGATACATATCATCTGATGCGAGGCGGCAAACTGCGGCGGGGGATGAAAATGGAATCGAAAATTGAAACCGTGTTTGACAAAGGCGGGGCCGTCTGATTTACTGGGGAAAGCTGATGCGGCCGGAAATTTCCGGAATTCGGCGCCTTTTTGCCCGGTCTGCGGCATCATACTTCAGAGGCAGATGCGGGATTAAAAGGCTTTGCCCGGATTTTAAGGAGCCTGACATGCGATCCATCGGATGGATTTTGGCGATCATCCTCACAGCCGCAATAATCATCTCTGGCGGAACAAAGGTTTACGCCCAGGCGGAAAGGGCCATAACGCCGCTGGAGAGCGTCAAAACATTTACCGACCAGGATATAGACCAGAAGATCCAGAAGCTCGTCGATTTCCTTTTCAGCATCCAGTTGCCCGACGGCAGTTGGCCTCCGGCTCAGGCACATGGGGCTTTTCCGGAAGGCTGGCCGACCGCGCCTACCGCCATGTCGGTTTACGCCCTGATAGAGTCAGGTGTTTCCGCACAAGACCCGAGGATCGTAAAGGCCCTCGACTGGCTGACCAAGAAACAGGACGGCGATCCGGCGACGTATTCCGTCGGGCTGCGATGCAACGCATGGCTGGCGGCAAACAAACAGACGAAAAAACAATATCAAAAGAACCTGGAAAAGGACGTAGAACTGCTGGTTCTGGAAGGCTCTGGCAGCGGAGGAGGATTTAGCTATATATGCTACGACAGGGACAGGGCAAGGCTCAAAGGCAGAAAAGCGGACCCCGGCTCCGACGGCGACAATTCCAACAGCCAGTACCTTCTGCTGGGCGCATGGGCAGGCGTCAGGAGCGGCATCGAGATACCGAAGGAATTCTGGGAGATGTGCCAGAAGTTCTGGATAGTCAGGCAGAATACCGACGGCGGGTGGTGCTATCACAAGGGCGAGCCGTCCTACGGCTCGATGGGCACGGCCGGCCTGGCCAGCCTGTTCGTCTGCCTCGACGCCACCATGGGCGACAGGTTCGTCAAGTGCAACGTATCGAACGAATTCGCCCCGGTCAAGAAAGCTCTCGACTGGTTCGACGCCAACTTTGAAAAAACCCTCACCGCCCCTTGGGAAGGTAAAGACAGATCCTATTTTGATTACTACATGTATGGCGTCGAACGGGTGGGGCTGGCCAGCGGGTACAAGTATTTCGGCAAATACGACTGGTACAAGGAGGGGTGCAAGAGGTCCCTGGCGATGAGGGATCCCGATGCGTCCATCAATGGATGGGGGATCACCAATCTTGGCTACAGGCTTGTATTCCTTGCCCGAGGCCGCCGGCCGGTGCTGTTCAACAAGCTGGAGTACGACGGCGACTGGAACAACCGCCCCCGCGCGATGGCGAATTTTTGCCGCTGGGCCGAGGCCGCCTACGAGCACGAGGTCAACTGGCAGATCGTAACCTTAAAAAGCGCGGTCGGCGAGTGGCACGACGCGCCCGTGCTGGCGATTACCGGCTCGCGCGCCCCGAAGTTTCTGGAAGACGACATCGCCAAGCTTCGCACGTACGTCAATCAGGGCGGAACGCTGCTGAGCATCACCGAGTGCAGCGGCAGCCAGGCGTTTGGAACAGGCATGAGAAACCTCTACAAGAAACTTTTCCCGAAATACGAACTGGCCATCTGCGGCAAGGACCATCCGCTTTATGCGGCCCATTACAAGATGCCCGGCGCTCCGGCCATTTTTATAGTATCCAACGGCGTGCGGCCTCTGGCGATACACACCGATGCTGACCTGCCGCTTTCGTGGCAGACGTACGCGGTTGCGACGGCGAAGACCAACTTCGAGGCCGGCGCAAACGTGCTTTCCTACGTTACGGAAAAAGAGCTGTACGGGCGCGGCTCAAAATTCTGGCCCGACGAACCGGCCAGTTCATCCAAAACGATCAAGGCCGCTCGCATTCGCTATCCCGGCAACTACGATCCCGAGCCGCTGGCCCTTGAACGCCTTGCCCGGCTGATCGGCCAGACGCAGAAAGTCAAGCTGGACTACACAAGCGTCCTGTCGGCTGCCGCGCAAAGCGCCAGTTCACCGGCCGCGGCGACCGCCGGCCCGATCACCGGGATATCGGCGACCCAGCTTGCGGCTGACGTCAAGCTTGCCTTTCTGACCGGCACGGGGGCATTCAATCTGGCCGACGACGATAAGGCCGCGCTGAAAAAATGGGTCGATGACGGCGGGCTGCTGGTCATGGATGCCGCCGGCGGCAACAAGGCCTTCGCAGATTCGGCCAAAGAACTCGTCGCCGGACTGTGGGGCGCCGACGCGCTGCTGCCGCTGCCTCTGTCCAGCCCGGTTTATCAGATGAAGGACATGACCGTCGAAAAGGCCAAGTACCGCAAGACTACCAAGGTCCGCATCGGCGGCATCACCGAGCCGCGTCTTTGGGCTGTGCTCGTCGGGGACAGACCCATAGCGATAGTCAGTCCCGAGGACCTTACGGCCGCCAAACCGGCGTGAAATTGCACTATTCTTCCTCTTTCGCCATCTTTGCCCTGGCGGTTTCGTTGGTGATGCAGGTCAGTTCGGCCAGTTCGCTCTCGGTCAGCCCGACAAGTTCGACGACAAGGCAATTTTTGCCGGTCTCCTCCTGCATGATCCGCCTGACCTTTGCTGTTCCGCCTGTAACCCGTCCGGGCGCCAGCTCGACCAGCACAAGGATTCGCCGGCCGATCTCGAATTTCGCGTCGGTGATTATCTTCAGGCCCGGCCCGGCGATCTCAACGAGCCTGCACGGAACGAACTCCGGCATTCTGACGCTGGCGACCGGCTGGGTGAGGTCGAAACCTGCGACCATGGCCGGGCGGTTGGTCGGTATTCGCGGGAACGCGCGGCGATTGAGCAGCCGCAGATTGTCGCAGTGGCTCAATACCAGCCTGCCGTCCGGCATGGCCTCGATGGCCGAAAGAAATTCCCACAGATACCCGTGGTCGTCGAAATTGCCCCGCCACTGGCCCGGTTTGACGGCAGATTTCGCCCTGACGTTCAGCACCAGCCCTTTTATGTCGTTGCGGACAATCGAGGCCTGGATGTCCTCGCTGTCGTCCGCGGGCGATAGGAAGATTTTTTCGCCCGGCAGGAACTGGCAGGTGCTCAGGATGTTTCTGGCCGACCGGCCGGCGGGATTCTCGAAGCCCATGCGGGCGAAAAGGTCCTGGGCCAGGCCGATTGTTTTCGCCTGGTTGTCCTCGTTCAGGCCCGATTTCCTCAGCCGGCCCATGTAAACCGCGACGGCCTGCCGGAATATCTCTTCGTCGTCGAACAGTTCGTTCATGTCCCCGAGTTCTATCGCGTTATAAAGGTCCCAGACCAGCCCGCCCTGCTGGTCCGTCAACTGGGCCTTGCCGGACAGAAGATTGAACGCCCGCCGTGCGTCCCTCTGGCGCGAGATATGCCTGACAATCAGTCCGCCCGTTATCAGCAGCAGGCACAGAGACCCCAGCGACAGCAGATTCATCAGGAAATAACTGAAATCAGGCGGATCGGCGACAGGCTGGGTCGTAACATCGATCGTCCGCGAGGCCTGGGCCAGAAGGCCAAGGCACGCCGGGAACGACAGCGCCTTTTCCGCCAGAATATTGATTTGCGTAACGATCATTGTCATGCCATATTATACATGTCGGCAAGTTTCAGGCCAAACACTTGGTTGGGCTAAAATAAAAATGGCATGCCGTTTTCCGGAACCGGCGGCAGTGTTGTCTTGACAGGAGCATTAAATGCTTTCCAGGCGAATGGCTTCAGAAGAGGAACCGCCCGGCGGAATGCCCAAGCGGATGAGCAAATGGATGGACCAGATCCTCGGCAGCGGGTCGGGGTTCAGCAATTACTGTCCCTCGGAGGCGTGGGTTCCGGCTGTGAACCTCTGCGAAGGGCAGGACCACTACTGCGTCATCGTCGATATCGCGGGCATCCGTCCCGAAAACATCGCCTTCCGCGTGCAGGACGGCGTCCTGACTATAACCGGCGATCGTGAAATGCCCCGAATGCTGGAGGAGGAAACCAGGACGAAAGTCCACCTGATGGAGATCGATTACGGAAAGTTCAGCCGTTCCCTGAAACTGCCCGAGGACGTTGAAATCGGCAATGTGCCCGAGGGCCGGTACCGCGGCGGATTGCTGTATGTCCGATTGCCCAAGAAAAAATGACCGGAGAGTGTTATGTCGCAAAACCCCGACAAGCCCCTCATCATCCCGGACGACGAAAGCGAGATAATTCTCGGGCAGCCGCCGTCGGGCGAAGCCAGGCCGGACCAGTCCGCCAGGGCCGACGGCTCGGCCGTGCCCGAAACCGTGGCCGTGCTGCCGGTGCGGAACATGGTGATATTTCCGGGCACCGTAGCGCCGCTTGCGATAGGTCGGGAAAGGTCCCGCCGGCTCCTGGAGGAGATTCTGCCCGCCCAGAAGATCATTGTAACGGTCTGCCAGAAGGACGCCAAAACCGACGACCCGGGCAAGGATGACCTTTTCCAGGTGGGCACGGCCGTCATAGTCCTCAAGCTGCTGCGGATGGAGGACGGCAACCAGAATATAATCGTGCAGGGCATCTCGCGGATAAAAGTCCGGGAATGGCTGGCGTTCGATCCGTATCTGAAGGCCAGGATCAGCGTTTTGCAGGAGGCCGGCGCCGCCACGACCGAGACGGAGGCCCTTGTGGCCGGGGCAAGGCAGCTCGCCAAGCGGGTCATAGAGCTGACGCCAAACATCCCCGACGAGGCGGCGGTAGTGCTCAACAACATCGAGCAGCCCGGCGCGCTGGCCGACTTCCTGGCGGCGAACCTGCCGATGGAGATATCGGCCCGCCAGACGCTCCTTGAGGAGCTTGACTACAACGCGCGCCTGCGGAGGGTTACCGGCGAGCTTCAGCATCACGTCGAGGTGCTGGAGCTTTCCGACAAGATTCAGAACCAGATCAAGTCCAACATCGACAAGTCGCAGCGCGAGTATTACCTCCAGGAGCAGCTCAAGGCCATCCAGAAGGAGCTGGGCCAGGCCGACGACAAGACGGTCGAGATAGAGCAGCTTCGCGGCAAGCTCAATGCGGCCGGAATGCCCGAGAAGGTGTCCGCCGAGGCGATGCGCGAGCTGGGCAGGATGGAGAAAATCTCCACCGCCTCGCCCGAATACGCGGTCATAAGGACGTACCTGGACATAATGTGCGAGCTGCCATGGAACAAGGCCACCGTCGACCAGATCGACGTTAACCGCGCAAAGAAGATTCTCAACGCCGACCATTACGACCTGGAGAAGGTCAAGCGGCGGATACTGGAATATTTGGCCGTCCGCAAGCTGGCGCCCGAATCGCGCGGGCCTATCCTGTGTTTTGTGGGTCCGCCGGGCGTGGGCAAGACCTCGCTGGGCCAGTCGATCGCGCGGGCGCTGGGCAGAAATTTCATCCGCATGAGCCTGGGCGGCATGCACGACGAGGCCGAGCTCCGCGGCCACCGGCGGACGTACATCGGCGCGATGCCCGGCCGGCTTATCCAGGAGATGCGAAAAGGCGGCTCGAACAACCCCGTCTTCATGCTCGACGAACTGGACAAGGTAGGGGCAGATTTCCGCGGCGACCCCACCTCGGCCCTGCTGGAGGTGCTCGATCCGGCCCAGAATTCGACCTTCCAGGACCACTATCTCAACGTCCCGTTCGACCTGTCGAAGGTGATGTTCATCGCGACGGCCAATTACATGGGGCCGGTCCCGCCGGCGCTCAAGGACCGCATGGAGGTCATCGAGATTCCAGGCTACACGCAGAAGGAAAAACTCCACATCGCCGTCAATTATCTGATGAAGCGGCAGCTCAGGGAGAACGGCCTGAAGGAAGATCATGTCAAATGGACCGAACCGGCGATCAACGCCATCATCGCCGACTACACCCGCGAGGCCGGCGTCCGCGAACTGGAAAGGCAGATCGGAACGGTCTGCCGCGGCATAGCCGTCCGCGTCGCCGCCGGAAAGGGAGCGGTCAAAACGATCGACCCGAAGGTGGTGGCGTCTTATCTGGGGCCTATCCGCTACGAAAACGAGGTTGCCCTGCGGACCGCCATGCCCGGCGTCGCGACCGGCCTGGCATACACGCCGGCGGGGGGGGGATATAATTTTCATCGAGGCTGCCCAGTTCCCCGGCAAGGGCGAGCTGAAACTCACCGGGCAGATCGGCGACATCATGAAGGAATCGGCCCAGGCGGCCTTCAGCCTTGTCAAGAGCAGGCACAAGCAGCTCGGCATCGATCCGCGAGACATAATGAGCGCGGACGTTCACGTTCACGTGCCGGCCGGCGCCGTGCCCAAGGACGGCCCGTCGGCCGGAACGGCCATGTTCACCGCACTTGCAAGCCTGCTGACCAACACGCCCGTCCGGCACGATGTGGCCATGACCGGCGAGATAACGCTCCGCGGCCTGGTCCTGCCCATCGGCGGCGTCAAGGAAAAGGTCCTTGCCGCAAAGCAGGCCGGAATCACGAACGTCATCCTGCCTTTCCGCAACAAGCGCGACCTCGTCGACGTGCCGCCGGAGGCCAGAAAAGGACTCAGGTTCCACTTTGCCAAAACCGTTGACGATGTGCTCCGGACCGCGTTCAAAAAATGACTCGCGGCGGGATTGAAGGCTATAATACATGGAAAACGTCCACAGACTGATTGCGTTCGTCGTGGTAGTCGTCGGGTGGGTGTTTTCATTGTGCCTTCATGAATTCTCGCACGCATTTGTGGCGTACAAAGGGGGCGATTACACCGTAAGGCAAAAGGGATATCTGAGTTTCAACCCGTTAAAATATACGCATCCCGTTTATTCCATAGTCATGCCGCTGGTGTTCCTGCTGCTGGGCGGGATAGGTCTGCCCGGCGGGGCCGTTTACATAGAAACGTGGCGTCTGCGGAGCAGGCAATGGTCATCCGCCGTCAGTCTTGCCGGGCCGGCGTCTAATCTGCTGTGCGCCCTGGCGCTGGCGGGAATTCTCCAGATTCCCGGAGTAAGCGAAAGTTCCATCGGCCCGGTGCTGGCCTTCCTGACGCTATTGGAGATTTCGAGCGTCATCCTCAATCTGATTCCGATACCCCCTCTCGACGGATACCAGGCGATTTCAGCATACCTTCCGCGGGACGTCGAGGCGAAGATCGCCGGCGCCGCGCAGATAGGGCTGGTGTTGTTATTCCTAGCCTTGTGGTACGTTCCGGCGTTCAATAAAATTTACTGGCGTGCCGTCTACGACCTTTGCGGCCTCTTGGGCGTGCCCGGCCCGCTGGCGTATCAGGGCCTTCGCGAATTTGCTTTCTGGACAAGATAGCCGGCGCCCCCACATGATTCATGGAACTGATCCTGTTATTCGCAAGGTCGGCTGACTCGCCGCGGCGGTGGACGTAGCTGTTTGCCCCGGCTGTGAAGCGGCAGATTCCAACGGCAAGATATTAACGACATCTTCTAGTGGAACTTTCCTGATATTGTTTTCTTCAATAATCCCAAAAAACACCTTTCCATCGGCGTCTTTTTCAGCCTGGACAATAAAAAATCGCTTGCTGTTATGCCCGAAAATCATACTGTTCCCCAGTTTTTCCTGATCCTTCTTCAAAATGCCCGTTGCGGGCAATTTCACGTCCGCAACCTGCCCTTTCCCGCCAAGATGAAAGATAGCCTTACCGTCGGTCACATCCTTTTCCGTGGCTGGTCGGCCCAGAAGGCTAATTTCTGGAACAAAACCATTTATTTTCTCTGACCCGATATAAAGTCCCATTCCAATGCCGGAATTTTCCTCATCGAAAACCGGACGAATGACAGGCATGTATTTATCCAGTTCTTCGCGTAACGCGGCCATGCGCCGGTCAGAGTCTTCCGCCAAAGGATGGCAATATGTCAGACCGAAAACTTGAGCGTTGAGTTCCATCGCCGCCAAATCTGAAATGCGTTCGGCCACTTCTGCTTTTTTTAACAGAGAGTCCCCCATTTGATATGGCGATTCAGAAACAATTTTGAAGGTGCCTTCTCGTTGTTTGATATTATTTTCGGTTCTGACATATATACAACCAGTAGGCGCATTGTCGTCCAAAAGTTCTCGCAGAAACCGAATACAAAAAATATGATTATATCTGATTTGACCATCTTCATCTTTGATAAGAGACGAGCGAAAATAATCGAGAATCTTTTTGTGGAAAGGATGATCTGGTTTGGCAATGGATGACAAGGCGTTTTCGCATGCCTTTGTTCTGGCGGCATCCAGCTTTCGCAACAGAATTGGAAGGTCTTCTCCCGGATACAGTTTGCCTTCTGAAAATAATGCCGCAATGACGCCGATCGGGCCTGAATCGCCGAGTCGCTGGCACGTCAGAGCATAATCAAGGCGTCCCGGCAGATTATTTTCAGTCTCAATCCGTTTTTTAAGCGCATCCACAATCCTCCGGTCGCCCAGTGTTACAAGCATGTCTCGATACATTTCCCGGAACATTAATTTTGTTTCGATGTCTTTGTATTGCGCTATATCGCGATCCATTGCTGCCAGTATGGCCTCGGCAGCTGTGGGATTCTTGAACATCTCAATGCTTGGATTGGGGCCGGCTCTTGTCTGCATGCCGATGGAACCTCCGTCTGTTGTGCTCAAAACATATAAATCACCAACTGTTACAAGGCTATAGGCCGCTTCCTGCAGCTTTTTTATCGGGGTATTGGGATCGGTCAAATCTTTCATTAATCGCTGCGGTAGCGACATCTTACCGTACGCTGCCCAGTATTCCCGTAACTGCCCCGCAAGTTTTTTCGCAAAGTCCGGGCCATGGGCGGTAAAAGAATCGCTGGTACTTTCGGGTTCAAAGAAACGCTTGCGAAGAATGGACTCCACCGCGCAAAGCGCTGGTTCTCGTGCACGGAGAAAATGCCCGCCAGGGCAATAAAATCGCCAGACTCGTTTCGACCTTGTCAGCCGATTGTCTTTTTCCACAGCGTCCAGCAAGGCGGGTATGGCCGGGTCTCCGCATCGTATCAGGGCCAAAACTAATGGTTCATTCCAATATTCAACACCACCGGGGGCGGCATTTTGTTGGACGTCGACTTCATCGAGGCAATCAATTAAAAAGGCAACGCGTTTTTCCAACGGCCAGTTGTCAATGTCCGCCGGCAGCGGCGAGGGGGCTTTCCCGAAATGCCTCGTTTTTTGGCGGCGAAGCAGTTCCTGCCGGAATTCTTCCACAGCAGAGCGGAATTCCGGGGGGAAATTCTCTGTCTTTCCAAATCGGCCTTTTATCACCGAATCAGCCTGCTGTACAAAAGCCAATGCCTCGTGATCGGATCGCCCTTGAAAAGCACTTTCAGCGCAGGAATAAAGCGTTCCAACGTTCGGTTGGAACGAGATTAACGCATCTTCATTGCCGCCATTTTTGCGGGCGAGACGTAAAAGTTTGGCGGCCAAAGCTTCATCGCCCAGTCTGTGCGCCCACGCGGCATAGGCCAGCGTCGGCCTGGGATAAGGGCAAACAAGTGCTTGCTGGGATGATATGCCATAGCTAACAGGCTTGGTCGCAGATATGGGAAGCGAGTCGTAATTTGCGACGTACTTCTGGGCCATGTCCAGAAAGTCGACATTCTGGTATTTTTGCGGCGCTGACACTGAGCCGCCCCATGTCAGCAGCACTCCTGCGGGCTTATCGCCTGCGGCAGGAGCAAGCCAGCCTTCTACATCAGCTTCATTTTTCCCCTGCCCGACAAGCCAGAATGCCGGCATTTTGAACGTAATGAATTTTTTTCCACAAGGATCAGGGATGCCTTTTTCAAAAAGTCGGTCCAGGAACTTCAGATCGGGATTTTCTATTGCTTCATGGTTTGTCCTGTTCATAGCCTTAGTCGGCCAGTACCAACATGCGCCCCCGACTCCGCCGTCCAGAACCAGCAGTACTGCGGACCACCAGATTATCTTTCGCCTCCGGGACATGCCCGTATTATACCATGCGGTCGGGCCGGGGGAACAGATTTACATTGTGATTGGTGTCGGAACACACGGCGGAAAGGACCGGCCGGCCGATCTGGCAATAGGCCAGTTGCAGGGGGATTACGGTGCGGATTCGCCTGCCCGCAACTCCATGAATGAGAAAATGCGGGCGAGACGCCCGCACCACAAGTTGGCGAAACGTTGTTTGATTTCCTCCTGCAACTTCCTCCTGTAACCGGATAATTGCCCGGCACGGCGGTCGATACGCTGAAAAACCCTTGAAAATGCCCGACGCGGGAGATATTGTAATAAAAGAGGATGCAACGGCCGTGGGCCGGCAAGACAGGAGATTCTGCGTCATTTCTTGCATATGCTGACAGGCGAAGCGAATTGGCGTTGGAAAGGAGCTTGGCATGAAACAGTCATACAAACGCGTGCCGGTGTGCCTGGGAGTTTTATCGGTCGTCCTGCTCCTGACCGCCTGTCAGGGCGGCCAGGACGAGAAAAAGGGGTACAATTGCCTGTTTCTGGGGCACAGTTTCTTTGCCCCGATTGCCAAGGAACTGGACCAGCATCCCAAACAGTGCGGATTCCCCAATCACAAGCAGACCATCGTCTTCCACGGCGGATTTAACGGCGCTCCGGGAATGCTGTGGAAAAGCACTGACGAGGACGTCGAAAAGGCAAAAAAACTGCTCGCCACCGGCGCCGTCGACCTGGTGGCCATGACCTACCACCCGGCTATGGGCAGCGAGGTCGCCGATTACCAGAACTGGACCGACCTTGCGTTAAAGCATAATCCGAAGACCCGCTTCGTCATTCATGCCCCCTGGGCCATGTACAAGGATCAGACGCTCGCACAGTTTGAGGCGGAGTCGGAGAAGGGCCTTGCAAAAATTCACGAGATCATTGACCAGCTTCGCAAGACCTACCCCAAGACGAGTTTCCTCTGCATTCCCCAGAGTCGCTGGATGGTCGGCCTGTGGAAATTGTACGAGAAAAAGGAACTGCCTGAGGTAACGGCGGTCAAGCGGGCGGACAAGCAGAGCACGGATTGCCTCTTCCTCGACGGGCTCGGCCACGGCGGCTCGATTCCGGTAAAGATGGGGGCGCTGCTCTGGCTGACCGTCATATACGAAGTCGATCTCACCAAGTATAAATTCGACACCGGGACCAAGGCCGATCTGAAAAAATTGGCCCAGGAGATCGCGGACGGCGACCCCTACGCCCGCAGCGGCAAGCCGGCCTCGCAGCCGAAGGACAAATAGGCCGCAAGAGACCCGCGGCTCATGAAATGGCGATTGGCGCAATCTTTCTGGCACCGGTGGAATTGAAGAAACTGCCGCCGACGAAGCACCAGGGCTGTTTTTCAATGTATTGGCGTATGTTGTCCATGCCGATTTCCGGCAAGTCCGCCCCGGTCAGCGGAACTCGCCACCACCGGCCGGACCTGGTGTAGTGGGGTTCTTCGATCAGATATTTCAGCCACCTGGCGCCGCACCGGATGCATGTTTCCATCGTGATGCAGGCGCCATGCTGATCTTCCCCGACTTCGGTAATGTGATAATCCAAGAAATGAAACGGCGGCGTTTCACATTGGCAGGATCGCCGCGAATTTTTCGTATTGTCAATAAAGATGTCAGATTAACTGATTTAATGTTGGAGTAATAGACTTTCGCCGGCCAGGACCAGCAGGATTGCGCCAAGCCAGATTATCTTTCGCCTCCGGGACATTTTGGATTATACCGCGCGGCCTCGCGGGGAAAAAGGGAACTGGGCGATAAAGGACTCGAACCTTTGACCTTGCGGGTGTGATCCGCACGCTCTAACCAACTGAGCTAATCGCCCGAAACTGTTCTAAGGCACTCTAACAAAACCTCTGAATCTTGCACCAGCAGATCAGAATGCAGCCGATGATGAGGAATGCTTGATGAATATCGTCCCGTTTTTCATAACGCACCCGCAGCCTGCGGCAGAAGAACAGCCAACTGTGCGT
>JACRIL010000184.1 GCA_016235825.1 Planctomycetota bacterium | reverse complement strand
CAGCTTTTTGCCGTCCGGAGTGAAGGCGTAACCATCCGCCGTTTTTTTGAATTCTGACAGTATTTTGCCGTTGCGAATGTCCCAGATTGTCAGACCTGCGCGACTGACATAACCTATCGCCCGTTTCCCGTCGGCAAGCATGAACACGTATAAATCCCTGGTCCATTCGCCCGCCCCTTCCTGCAAACAAGGCAGAGACTGGATGGTTTTTTCCGAGGCCAGGTCTATGACACTGCAAAACCTCTGCTTTCCGGCGGCCTCGCCCTGGTCTACTCCGCTAATGAGGGCCAGTTTGCCATCCTGCGAAAGCGAGACAAAACCCCTTGCTATCAGCCCGTTGAAAAAGTAGCATGGGCATCTCGCCCATGAGTATCACGGCCGTCCCGGCCGTGGATTTTGCTGTTTTCCAGGCATTTCAGGGGCAAGATGCCCCTGATACTCATGCTACTGTAAAGAGACTTTTTCAACAGGCGCCTGCCAAAATTATTTCAGGACGACATACATGGCGTCGGGCGGGAATTTCAGCGTCTTGGCCCCGCCGGCCGCCTCGAGCGGCAGTTCCTTTGTCTGCATGCCGTTTACATCGAGCACAATCGCCTTGGTCAGGGCCGGGTTGGCTATCGTGATGGTAACATCGGCGTTGACTATCCGCCAGGGGGCCTTGCCGACGTTGACAATTTCCTCGCCGTCTTTGCCCGGCTGGCCTTCCTTGCCCTCGATTTTGCACGGCTGGGTCTTCCAGCCGGTGGAGCGGGCCGTCGTGCCGACCTGGACCAGCACCTTGCCGGAGGCCTTGAGCGGCTTGTCGTCCATCGAGACCGCAAGGACCGTGGCGTACTCGTTGCCGGATTTTATCTCCACGTCAGCCAGCTTGAAGGTCCCGGTCTTTTTCAGGAAGCCCGTTACGCCCTGGGCTTTCGGGGCGTTGAGCGTGCACAGCCCCGTGCCGTAATCCATCATCAGTTCGCCCGTGACGGACTTGACGGTCTTCTTGTCAGAGTCGATGTACCTGGCCATATCGAGCACCTTGCTCTTTGCCGGGTCGCCGCCGTACTTGACCTGGACCGGCCCGACCAGATACGCCAGCGGATTTACGCCGTCCTTGACGTTTGACTCTTTGGGGATAAGCCCCTTGTCGCGGTTGGGGTCGTATCCCTCGTCCTCGGCGATGATCGGCATGCTTCGACCGAAGATATCCGTCAGCGCCCGCTCCTCATGGACGGCCGGCTCGCCCTTTGCGATGTAGCCCATCCGGTACATCAGCGCCGCGGCCGGCCACTGGCCCATTATCATCGGCGTGTTGCATATCCATTTGCCCTGCGAGGGCAGATAGCCGTTTGCGCTGTTGACCGTCCAGTCGGCCCAGGCCTCCTCGCGCATGGCGAACCAGAAGTACGCGTCCATGCCGTTGAGGGACTGGTAAGCCGCGATCAGGAACGGCCCCTCCGACTGGTAGCCCAGCGGCGGAACCCAGTTGCTCTCCGTAACGAGCATGGGGCAGCCGGCGACCTGTTTGAGGTTGATGGAAAGCTGTCGCGGCTGAAGCAGCACCGACTCGTCGGTGAATTTGTCGCCGTTGCAGATCGCCCAGCCCTTGTTCTTGCCCATGTGGATGCCCGTGTAGTAGCGGTTGACGGCCATCACCTCGTTGGCCGAATAACTCCACCGCTCCCCGTCGAGCAGTATGACGTTGTCGGCCGTGCGCCAGTTGCCGGCGTTGATGAGCAGCTTGCAGCCCAGTTCCTTCTTCAGATAGTCCTCGACCATCTTGTTGAAGTCGTACATGGTCTTGCAGTAGAACTCGAGCTGGTCGTTGAGCCTCTTCTGCCGGCCGTCGCCCTCGCGCCGCTGCGTCATCTCCCATATTATGAACAGCGCCGCCTCGCCATTCTCAAAATTATCCGCGCTGTCCTGGTCGGCCGGAACGTCGCTGCCGGCGCCCCAGGCCGCCTTGGCCTTGTCCAGCGAACCGTATTTTTTCTTGAGGAACTCCCCGAACTGCCGGCGAAATTCCGTCTTGGCCGCGCCTTTGAGACGCTGGTTGGTCCAGAACAAAAGCGAGTCCTCGTTCTGTATCTGGATGATTGCCAGCGCCGGATCGTCCTTCAGCGGGATGCCCGTGTGGGGATTCTTCTCGGTGAAGACCTGCTTCATCCAGCTTTTATAGGCGTCCTGGAGTTTTTTGTCGAAAAAGAGCAGGCCCCAGTTGCTGTTTCCGCCGTCGTCGAGGAAGCCCATGCCAGGCTTGATTTTGGAATGGCCGATCCAGATCGGCGTGAACAGGGTGTAGATGCCTTCCTTCTTCATCGCGGCCACCGTCCTCCACAGCCTGTCCCGGTCCTCGGTGTCGACGTCGTTGAGGTTGCCGCCGGCGGGGATGTCGCCGAAGTACCGCACCAGATTGACCCCGCGCTTGGCGAGGAACCGCGCGTGGCGGGCGAGGTCGGGAGCGGTGAACTTCGGGTGCTTTTTCGACGCGTCGTCGCACAGCGCCCAGAAGCGGATCGGCTTGCCGTTGCCCAGAACAAAGTCGTCGCCATCCTTTGAGCGGGTTATAAAGCCGCTCTCGCCGGCGACTTTTTCGTTCATTGATCGCAGATCAAACATCGCGTCCGGGCTGAATTCGTCCTTGGGCGGCTGGAACGCCCATCGCCCGCCCTCGCCATCCTGCGCCCAGCAAGCCGATGCCAGGGTCAAGACGATGATCGCCGCCAATACGCCGGCCGTGCCCGACAGAATGCCTGTTGACGCCATGATCGTTCTCCTTTCGCGATAAATTTTGATAATTTTTTATCGACTATTTAGTATAGTTTGCGGAGGATCGTCGTGTCAAGCGGGTTCCGGGATTTTTTGTAATAGGTCAGTTGCCTGGGAGAATCAAACAGTGATTTGCCCTTTATGGTGCGGGCGTTCCAGTTTCGCCGAACAGGCTCACCCGTGTGTTCCACGAAAAACAGCCTTTTTCACGGCGTAAAAGATTCCGGTTTCGTCGCCGGCGATATCCCGCCCGGACGCGTCGCCGCGATGGCCTTGAGCTTCTCTATCGCTCTATTGCAGCTTTCCCTAACTTCGGGGTCATTGTCATTCCTCATCGATTCTTCGAGGGTGCTTATCACCTGTGGATCGCCCAGTTCGCCAAGGGCTGTTGCCGCTGCTTTGCAAACCCATGCTTTTTCATCACTTTGTAAAGCCTGCAACAGGGGTTCAATGGCTCTTTTATCGCCAAATTTACCAAGGGCGGCCGCCGAGGCATCGCGAACAGAGCCTTCTTTGTCTAGTTGCAAAGCCTGCATCAAGGGTTCAACCGCTCGTTTATCCCCCAGTTGGCCGAGGCATTCCGCCGAATTCTTTTGAACTCCCCAATCCTGATCTCCCAGCAACGCCTGTATTAGGGGTTCAATCGCCCTCTTGTCCCCCAGTTCGACAAGGGCTCTTGCCGCACTTGAACGAACCAATCCATATTCATCTGTTTTCTGCAAGGCAAGTATCAGAGGCTCGACGGCTCTTTTGTCCCCCAGTCCGCCAAGGGCATACGCTGCACTAGCAAGAATGCCCTCATTTTCATCATTTTGCATTGCCTGAATCAGAGGCTCAACTGCCCTTTTATCTCCAAGCTTGCGAAGAATGTAAACTACATGTAAGCGTATTTCGTAATTTTCATCTTTCAGCAAAACGATTAATGGCTCAACAGCCCTTGTATCAGCGAGTTTGCCAATAAATGTGATCGCATGAAAACGGACGTGAATATTCTCCTCATTCAGCAGAGCGACAAGCCCTGGTGTGGCGGTATTGCCTATTGCACACAGTTCCTTTTCGACAATATCTTTTCGCCTGTACTTCAGATTTTCGTTTTGTGGGTCCAGACTTCCAGCGTGCTCATAGACCAATTTACGAACCTTTTTGTTCAAGTCGGCAGAATGCTCATCCCCGGAACATCCGCCGAATCCGCCGGTCAGGAGCAGAATGGCGACAAGCCAGATTATTTTTCGCATCCGTGACATGAGTGAGATTATACCGCGCGAGTTTGTATGGCGAAATGCGGGTTGTCGAATTCGCTGAATTTGGCCGAGCCGTTACTTCGGCCGGGATGCCGGAACAGGCGATGCGTTTGCGGCCGGCGCCAGTTTGTATATTGTTGCCATTGGCCAGTTGTACGGATATCTGAATGGCCTCGCCGTTCGCTGATCGTCATTGCCGGTCGGTCCCGACGCGGATTGGCTTGCGGCCGGGGCGGCAGCCGTTTCCGGCTGCGGCGATTGTCTGGCCGGCTGTGGAATTTCATCCACGGCCTCCAGCCCGAAAGGCCTCATCGCATCCAGAATTTTCAGGCCGGGGTTTTCGCCGGCGAGGCTGCGGTCGAAGAGTTCCGTGCTCAGCGAGGCGGGAAAGCCGTACGTCCTGGCCATCCACCAGATCCTTATCCAATTTGCGTCAATGTGAGTGATTCCCATTGCCCTCAATTCTTCAACTATCCGGGCGGGTTCATGGCCTTTGCGGATCATCTCATCGAGAAGTTGGGCGTCAAAGACCGTCGCATAGACGGTGCCCGGCTTGAAATAATAAACGTTGCTGTCGCCGATCAGCAGCCACTTTCCCTCCTGCAACTGCCATCCCTTTTCCGCCAGTTCGCGGATGCTCAGCGGCGGAGAGGATAAACCCCTGCTGGAGTAGCCCATGATGTTGTAGGAAGCTATTGCGCTGGTCAACGCCACAGACATGAAAATTGCGACCGCAAGCATCCTGCCCGGCGGCTGGGCGGCAGGCTGCGAAGACTGTCCGTCCGGCGTCTTGCGGCGAAACCAGTCCAATTTCGCCCCCGCCAGTTTCTTGAGCACTCCGCCGGCAAGCAGCGAGAGCGGAACCGTGGCCGGGACTATGAATCGCCACGGCATCTGATGGGTCATAAATATCCACAGCACAAGCTGCACGGCGAGTATCCCCGCCAGGCACAGTTCCCACGGGTCGAACGTCTCTTTGGTCGAGGCGATCATGGCGCAGATGCCCAGCCCGGCCAGGATGATCGTCAATAAACCCAGATACGGCTTCTCTGGCGACAGGAAATTCTGGATGAAACAGTCAAGCTGCGTATTGCCCGGCGGCGTCTTCCATGCGGGCGGGATTGGAACGGGCGGTTTGTCCTGCGGCCCGTGGCCGTCGTCCCATCGTTGGGCGGATTCCGCCGACCAGTGGCCGGCGCCGAATATCTTTGTCGCCAGTGGAAACACCGGGTTGCCGGTCAGCGCGGCGTTGCGGACAAGCCAGGGCGCCGCAGGCAGACAGCCCAGGACCACACCGAACGCCAAGCCGAGAATTTTCTTTTTGCTCAGAATTGCGGCCGGGAGCATGACAGCCAGCAGCGGCGCGGCCACAAACAGGATGGCCAGATATTTTGTCGCGCACGCGCAGCCGGCCATCAGGCCTATACATGCCGCGGCGCCGATCTGGCCGGTTTTAAGCCACTGCCGCAGCCAGACCGCCGCGACCGCGAGGTAGAAAACCATCGCCAGTTCGGACATGGCCAGCCAGCCGAGGTACAGAATTGCAGGCGTGGTCGCCAGCAGGCCGGCGGAGAAACGCGCCCGGCCGTCGTCGTCTTTGCGAAGCCCCAGCAGCAAAGTCGCCGCCGCCAGAACGCCGAACATCCCGTGCATAACCTGTGCCAGGTACGCCCCGTCAAAGGGGCCGCCGCGAAGCGACATCGCCAGTAGAAAGAGCATCTCGACGCCCATCGGATAGTAGCTGTAACAGTTATGCCTAAGCTCTGTAATTCTGCCGGCGTCGTAATATTCGCGGGGAACCTGGAGATGATATTCAAGGATGTCGTAGGCGTCCCCCTCCGGCACGCCGAGACTTGCAGGCATGCGCATGACTCCCGCCAGCCAGATGCCGATCGCCGCCGCCAGAACCAGCCAGACAAGCGACCTGCCGTCCGTCTGCCCGGACGGGCGGAGCAGGTGCAGGCTCTTTCTGCCCTGAAAGACCGCCAGAAACGCCCCGGCGATTATCACCAGCCACCACAGCCAGCGGTTCTGAAGCCCGCCGATAAACGTGCCGGCCACAAGCACCGCCGCCGCCAGCAGGCTCAGCCCCGCGCCGCACGCGGTGATGGCCCGCAGGCTCGCCTGCGCGTCGCGCGGGATGAGCCTGCCGACAGCCAGGTGTCCGTATCCGCCCGCCGCGACGAGAATCATTATCGCGGCAGACAGTTCCATTATCCCGTTTAGAATCACGGCCAGGGCGATCCTCAGATCGCCGGTAAAGATCGCCAGGCAGAGAAACCCGCAGACCGCCGACATGGCGATCAGCGCCCTGCCCGAAAGCCCCCCGGCCAGGCCTGAATTTTCCGGCGTTCCGTCGCTCATCCGCCGCTGTCCGTGAACTGGGTCTGGTAGAGGTGGTGGTACAACTGGCAGCTTTTGAGCAGTTCGTCGTGCGTGCCCGTGCCGATGATCCTGCCGTCGTCGAGCACGACGATCATGTCGGCCGACAGCACCGTCGCGAACCGGTGGGCGATCAGCAGCGTGGTCCTGCCCTTCGAGAATTCCTGCATGACCTCGTGAATCCGGCGTTCGGAATCGGAATCGACCTGGCTCATGGCCTCGTCGAAGATGAGGATGGCCGGGTCGCGCAGGATGGCCCGCGCGATGGATATCCGCTGCTTCTGCCCGCCCGAGAGCGTCGCCCCGAACTCCCCGACCATCGTCTCATAACCTTCGGGCAGATCGCGGACGAACTCGTCGACGAAGGCCTTGCGGGATGCCTCGATCACTTTTTCCCGCCTGGGCCGCCGCAGGCCGTAGGAAATGTTCTCGGCGATCGTCGCGTGGAACAGCACGGTCTCCTGCGTAACCAGCCCGATCTGCCTTCGCAGCGAACGGACGGAATATCCGGCGATGTCCAGGGCGTCGAGGAAAACGGCCCCCTGGGTCGGGTCGAGCAGGCGCGGCACGAGCGAGACCATTGTGGTCTTGCCCGAGCCGTTTGGCCCGACTATCGCAACCGTCTGGCCGGCGCGGATCGAAAGATTGATGTTCTTCAGCGAGTCCGTCCCGGCGTTCGGATAGCGGTAGCTCACGCCGCGGAATTCCAGACTTTTGGAATGACGGGGTAGGGTGGGGGCGTTGGCGACCCGCTTCTGCTGCGGCATGTCCTGCAAATCGAAAATCCGCTTTGCCGCCGCGTCGGCCTGCTCGAACCGCATCGCAACCTTTGCCAGCTTGCGGACAGGGTCAAACAGGGCGAACAGGGCCACCATCCAGGTGAGAAACACCTCGGTGTCCATCTGGCGGTTGAAGACCATGAATCCGGCAATGCCCGCCGCAAGCATCCCGGCGATCATGCCAAGCACCTCGACCACCGGGCCGGTAAGCGCGTCCAGACGCTCCATCTTGGATTGTTGCTTGTAGAGCTGCCGGTTCACGCGGAAGAACCGCTTTCGTTCCGAGCCTTCCATCGTGTAGGCCTTGACGACCCGGATGCCGCTGAGCGTCTCGTTGAGCGTGGCCAGCATCGTCGACCAGCTCTCCAGCGCCCGCTTGGAGGCCTTGTGCATGCTCTTGCCGAACCGCTGAATCAGGAAGAACGCCGGCGGCCCGGCCACCATCGCAAGCAGCGTCAGCTTCCAGGAGCACAGCAGGGCTATCGCAAGGCAGCTCAGCGCCTTGGCCGGCTCGATGAGCGTCTTGCCCAGCAGGGTGTTCTGGCCGCGGGCCAGTTCGCCGGTGTCGGCGATGAACCGGCTGGTGGTGTCGTTGATGTTCTCGGCGAAGAACGTAAGCGGCAGTTGCAGCACCACGTTGTAATTGTCGTTCCGCAGGTCCATAATTCCCTGCCAGATGACCGTGCCTATCAGGTATTCCTGGATGTACGTGAAGACGGCCCGCACCACGGTCAGGCCCAGGACGGCCAGCAGCAGGTATACGAACAAGGTAAAACGTTCGGGAAAATCCTTCGGCTCGGCCAGCGTATCCGCTGCACGCCCCAGCCAGTGCGAGACCAGCGAAGGCTCGTCCATCTTGACGGTTATCGCCTTGAGAGTTTTTGAACCGGGGTCGTATACAGCCAGGTTCAGGAATGACGAGTCGGCTGCGTGCGCTATTTCCTTGGCCAGCACGTCGCCGCGGACAAGCTCCACACTGCCCGCCACGGCGGGCCGCGAATCGGCTGGTCCGGCGTTGCCCGCCCGGCCGCGACCGACAAGCCACCAACCTTTGGGCAGGCCGGCCCTGTCCGCCTTGCCGTCCTTGGACACGTCTACCACGTTGAGCACTATCACGATCGGCTGGCCGTCCACGCTCGATCCCGGCGGAACCTCCTGCCGCACGATCGTCGCGTTGAGCCGATCCTGCGTCATCGACAGCCACGCCCATCCGTGCAGACCCTCAGGCGCAAGCAGAACCTTCGCGCCGGGCAGCATCATGCCGATTCCGCCGCCCCAAAGCACGCTTATGATTATGACGCATACGACGGCAACGCCCAGCCGGCCCTTGTAAGGCCACAGGTATCGCAGCGATCTGTAAAAGTTCTTCATCGGGTTTTCTCGCGTCCGGCTTTTCCGGAAAGGCCGATGTTATGGCCGATGACGCCAAAACGCAAGCCGGCATGAACCTTTCGGGGATGCAAACCTTTGGCCGGCGATGGACCGGCTGGTCGGTGTATGACTGTCCTTTTGTGGTGCGGGCGTCCCGCCTGCAATTTTATTTTTTGTGCAGGCAGGACCCGCTCAAGCGGGACGATTGAGGCTGTTTGTCGGCCAAGTACGATTAAACCATGGCAGCCAAATGCTTTTTCGCGTCGGCGATGATTTTACTGACATCCTTTTCGACTGAATCGGGTAGTGGGCAGGGTTGATAGGCCTTCAGAAGCGAGAGCAGCTTTTCCCGCGTTCTGCGTGCGGCGTCGGGCCGGCCGGCGGCTTCCCACTGCTGCCAGTATTCGCGGTCGAGGATCGTCGGAATCCAGATTTCATTCCGGAAATGTTTGACCGTGTGATCGTGGTCGATGAACATCCCGCCCGGCCCGACCTCGTCGATCACATCCAGCGCAAGATGCTCGGCATCGACTTCAAAGCCGCGGGCGACGCGTTCGATATAGTCGATGACCTCGTGCTGGAAGACGAGCATGTCCAGGCTCGTGGCCTGATCGACGCCGCTGATTCCCATGTGCCCGAAGATGTCGGCCCCCGCCAGCACGCCCATCAGCAGAGTCGCGGCCGACTCCATCCCGGCCTGTGCATCCACGGTCTTGCTGTCGGTCAGCCCCACGTTGATGTAGACCGGCAGGCCGTAATGCTTGCCCATCTCGGTCGTCGCGACGGCCATCAGGCCCTGCTCGGGCCCCGAGAAGATCATCTGGGTCGTCCGCATGTCGAAGGCGTGGCAGATGCCGCCGAAACAGACCGGCGTGCCCGGCCGGATCAACTGCACCGCGCACAGGCCCGCGAGCACCTCGGCAGTTTCCTGAGCGACGGTTCCGGCCAGCGTAACCGGGGCCGACATGCCCGTCTGGGCCATCGGGCCGATCGAGACCGGCAGCGGAACTTTCGAGGTCTCGAACAGCACGTCGAAGCCCCACCGCGCGAACCGCAGGGGGCTGATCGGCTCGAGAAACGGATACGCCAGCGGGAATTTCGCCAACTGGTCCGGCCCGCCGGCGACGGCGGACATTACCTCGACCACGAACTTGGCGCTAGGCCCGTCGTGGAACCAGAATGTGATGGGCTTGGTAGTGGTCCGCAGTTGGGCCGCCACGACCTCCACGACGCGGTATGCCGCGTCCAGCTCGTGCGGGTCGCTCATCGCACCGACGATGTTCAGCCTTGGCAGCATCTGGCCGACCTTTGCCGCCTGGACCACGTCGGCGAGCGTCGCGAAGCGCCGGCTGCCGTCCATGTCCAGCCAGCTCGCCTCGCCGGCGATGGAATTGTAATTCCGTTTGCCCTGGCCGAACGGGGCGGTGATGGAACGGTCGCGGCCGTAGATCGTGAAGCTCTTGCCCGCCTGCGCGATGCACTCGTCCAGCAGTTTTCCGGGGATGCGGACTCGCTGGGCGGACTCGTCCACCTTGGCGCCTGCCCTGGCGAAAAGGTCCAGCATCCGCTCGTGCGGGACCAGCACGCCGGTCTTTTCGAGAATCTGATGGGCCGCCTTATCGACCGCCGCCACGCCTTCGCTGCCCAGTACCTGAAGTTTCATTTTCGAATTCCTTTCAGCCGGCATCCCGGCAGCCGGGACTACATGCGGCCGGAGGCAACCTGTAGATTCAGACCAATAAATCGCTTTTATGCGGTAAATCCATCGGCCCCGCCGGCGGCCTATAACTGTTATTTCACCGCAAATTATACTATGGCTCGGCCTTGAGGATGACGGCAAGCAGTTGTATAATCGGTGTAAAATACTTGTATCCTTTGCCGGCATGGAGAATAAACTCGCATGGCAGCCGATTTGTCAGCCGACGCGATCAACCGGATGGCTTTTGAACTTTCCGAGCGGCAGCCCATAATCGGATTTCTGCAAAATCATCGCCGGACCATCGAGGCACGGTTCGACATGCACTATCCGCTGGAATTGGGGCTGGTTTTATCGGGCCGCATGAGGCGATACTGCCACGGGTGGCAGACGGACCTGCGGCCGGGGCAGGTCTGGCTGTGCGGCGTGTGGGAGCCGCACGGAATGGCGGTTGCGCGGGCGCCGTGCAGCGTGGCGGTGCTGGTGATTCATCCGCCGATGCTGGCCTCAGCCCGTTTCGACGAGGCGCCGGACCTGCACTGTATGTCGCCGTTTCTGGCGCCGCCTCCGCGCCGGCCGCAGGTATCTGCCGCAAATGCCGGACGAATGCTCGATCTGGGCCGCCGAATTGCGCGGGTATTGGCCGGTCATCCGGCCCGCGAAGGGGTGTGGCTTCGCCTGATTTTGATGGAAACTCTGTTGCTGCTGACGGAACGCTGGCGGCCGCCGGCTGAGATGCCGGCGGAAACGCCGCGGTTTTGTCGCAGGGTCGGGCCGGCCCTCGATATGGTGTTCGGCGTCAGCCGCCGGGTGGCGGTGGATCGCGCCGCCGCCTCATGCGGTTTGAGCCGCAGCAACTTCGCCCGCCAGTTCCGTCAGACGGTCGGAATGAGCTTCGCCAGATTTTCGCTTCGCCACCGTCTCAGCCAGGCCGCATCCGAGCTGATGCGCACGGACAGGCCGATCAAGGCTATCGCCTCTTTGTTCGGGTTCGTCGACAACAGCCACCTGAACCACCTGTTCCGGCAGCATTACGGCTGCTCGCCGGCCGAGTTTCGCAGCCGCCGCGGCGACGCGTGCTGATCGGGCTGCGTGTTTGGCTGCCCGTCCGCGTTTCGCCGCCGGCTTGACTTGCCGGTCCGGCAGGCATAAAAAGGATTTTACAAAGTTGAAAGTTCTATCGGCCGAGCCGGCGTGCATTTGTGAAACTGTCCGGCGAGGCCTCGGAAAGGGCGCAGATGGCAGGTTACGATTTTGCCGCGATAGAAAAGAAATGGCAGGAATACTGGGAGAAGAACCAGACGTTCCTCCAGCCGAATCCGGGCGAGAGCAAGTTTTCGGACGGCCCTAAATTTTACGTGCTGGACATGTTCCCGTATCCAAGCGGGGCCGGGCTGCACGTGGGCCATCCGGAAGGCTACACGGCGACGGACATAATCGCCCGGTACAAGCGGATGCGGGGCTTTAACGTCCTGCACCCGATGGGCTACGACGCGTTCGGCCTGCCGGCCGAGCAGTACGCCGTCGAGCACGGCGTTCACCCGGCCGTAACCACCCAAAAGAACATCGCCAACATCGAGCGGCAGATAAAGATGTTCGGCTTCTCGTACGACTGGTCGCGGCGGGTCTCGACGACCGATCCGGAATATTACCGCTGGACGCAGTGGATATTCCTCCAGATGTTCAACAGTTGGTATGACGGGCAGGCCGACGCCGCCAGGCCCATTGACGAACTTATCGAGGACCTTCACTCCGGCGACCTGCTGATCGACCAGGCCGGCAACGCGGTGCCGGCCAAAGAAGGCGACGACGAGCGGGCCGGCCAATCCGATGAACCTTCGGAACTGCCGCCCGGCTGCGCCAGGTTCGACCAGCTCGATCAGGCCGATCAGAAAAAACTGCTTTCCGACATCGTCCGCCGGCTGGAGAGCCGCCAGCTTTACCTCACTCTGGACGGCCGGCCGGTTCCCAGGCCCGGCGACGACGTTGCCGCGTCCATAACGGGCATGCAGGGCGGCTACATCAGTTTTTCCGAACTGTCCCAGACGGAGCAGAAACAGGCGATCGAAGACATAAAGGCGATGCTCGAAGACGGCCAATTGGTTATCGCCCCGACCGGCCAGTTTGTTGATGTCCGTTCGACCGGCGGCGCGGCGCCGACGGCCATGAGAAAATTTTCCGATCTCGCCGAAAAGGAGCAGCGGCAGATAATCGACAATCATCGACTGGCCTACATGGCCGAGGTGCCCGTCAACTGGTGCCCGAAACTCGGCACGGTGCTGGCCAACGAGGAAGTTACCAACGAAGGCCGCAGCGATCGCGGCGATCATCCCGTCTTCCGCCGGGCGCTCAACCAGTGGATGCTCCGCATAACCGCCTACTCCGAGCGTCTGCTGGATGACCTGTCGCTCGTCGACTGGCCCGAGCCGATCAAACTCATGCAGCGGAATTGGATCGGCCGCAGCGAAGGCGCGGAGGTGGATTTCAGACTGGCTGATGGTTCCGACGTTATCCGCGTCTTCACCACGCGGCCGGACACGCTATTCGGCGCCACATACATGGTCTTAGCCCCCGAACATCCGCTGGTCGACAGAATCACGACGTCCGAACAGCGCCGCGAGGTTGTCGCATACGTGGGGGCCGCCAGAAACAAGTCCGACATGGAGCGGACAGCCGACACGAAGGAAAAGACCGGCGTCTTTACCGGCGCATATGCGATCAATCCGGTCAACGAAAAGCCGATACCCATCTGGGTGGCCGATTATGTTCTGACGGGCTACGGAACCGGCGCGATCATGGCCGTGCCGGCGCACGACACGCGCGACTTCGAGTTCGCCAACAAGTTCAACCTGCCGATCATCCAGGTCGTCAAGCCGCCAGACGGCGTTGATTGGCGCGGTTTCGTGGGCGACGGCATCGCGGTCAATTCCGGGCAGTTCGACGGCTTGGCGACGGATGAATTCATAAGGCAGATAACCGTCTGGCTGGAAGAGCGCGGCATCGGCCAAGGGCAGGTGAATTACAAGCTCCGCGACTGGCTGTTCAGCCGGCAGCGATACTGGGGCGAGCCGTTCCCCATTATCCACTGCGACAAGTGCGGAACGGTCGGCCTGCCGGAAAAGGCCCTGCCCGTGCTGCTGCCGGAGATGGCCGACTTCACACCCGCCAGCAGCGACGACCCCGGCGCCCCGCCCCGTCCGCCGCTGGGCAAGGCCGCCGATTGGCTTAACACAAAATGCCCATGCTGCGGCGGGCCTGCCAAACGCGAACTCAACACCATGCCCCAGTGGGCCGGAAGCTGCTGGTATTACCTGCGGTATCTGGACCCGGAAAATGAAAAATGCTTCTGCGACGCGACCGCCGAAGAATACTGGATGGGCAAGGACGGCGCGGACCTCTACGTCGGCGGGGCCGAGCACGCCGTGCTGCACCTGCTCTACTCGCGGTTCTGGCACAAGGTGCTGTTCGATCTTGGGCACGTCAGCACGCCCGAACCGTTCGGCAAGCTGTTCAACCAGGGGATGATCCGCTCGTTCGCCTACCGCGACAAGCGCGGCGTGTACATCGGCTATGGCGATATCGACTTCCGCGACGACGGGGCGTATCACAAGACCACCGGCGAGAAACTCTCCGAGAGCGTCGAGAAGATGTCCAAGGGCCTCAAGAACGTGGTCAATCCCGATGATATTATCGCCCAATACGGGGCCGACACGTTCCGGCTGTACGAGATGTTCATGGGGCCGCTGGATGCGTCCAAGCCCTGGAATACCCGTGACATCTCGGGCGTGCACCGATTCCTCCAGCGGGTCTGGCGGATGATCGTCGGCGACGAGGACCAAAAGCCGCTGCTTTCCCAGGCCGCCGACCCGGCTGTCGAAAAGGAACTGCACAAACTCATCAAAAAGGCTTCCGAGGACATCGAGGCGATGAAGTTCAACACCGCCATCGCCGCGATGATGGAGTTCATCAACGCCGTCTACCGCGCCGGCGCGATAGACCGCGGCCAGGCCGAGCGGTTTGTGCTGGTGCTGGGGCCATTCGCGCCGCACGTCGCCGAGGAGCTGTGGCACGTCCTGGGCAACACCGATTCGCTCGCCTACGAGGACTGGCCGCGATTCAACCCGGCCATGGTGGCCGAAAGCGCCGTCGAGCTGCCCGTGCAGATAAACGGCAAGCTCCGCTCGCGGATCAACGTGCCTGTCTCTGCCGATCAGGAAGAGATCGTCAAGGCCGCGCTGGACGACCCGAAGATCGCCGCCGCGCTCGAAGGCAAGCAGATCGTCAAAAAGATCGTCGTGCCCGGCAAGATGGTCAATATCGTGGTCAAATAATCCGGGCCTGAAGCAACCTTCGTTTATTAAAGAAACTGCCTTTTGTGCCACCTTTTCACCGGATTGTCAGGGATATATCCCCTTTGCGGGTTTTGTCATCCAATGCAGCCCCCCTGTCGTCAGTCTGGTCGGGACCAAGACTGTAAATAATGATTTGGCCGCCCTCTGTACGGACATATTTAAAATCCTGGCCGGTAAACGGGTCGGTCGGCAGGGTTGGCAGGAATTCCGTGAGCAATTTCCCCAACGTCTCCGAAAAATCGCCATACTTGCGTTTATACTGACACGCCGCCTTGAGCAGAAGAAGCACGCCGTGCCCGGCGTCTGATTCAGCGAGCATCTCCGTGGTTTGCTCTCCGAAGCTGAGCATTAGAGAAGAAAACAACCCTCTTGAATCGCCTTGCGTATTTTGAATCGATTTTGCAATGGGCAGATAGGACAGATAGTTGTCCATTTTATCCGGCCGAATTCCGTCCTGAAGCAATCGTTGATAACACGCATAATCCTCGCCGAACAAAAATACGCGATAAATCGAGGAAACACCCGATCTGCGATTATCCGATGAAACATATTCTCCAAGGCCGCTACCCATTCCATATAATGGGAAAGCAAATTCCATCCGAATGCCTCGACGAAAATATTTCCAATAGTTCAATTGCGGATCGACTTCCAGTCCGCAAAAGTCGTCACTTTTCAAAAGATTTTGGGACAATAATACTTTAATCGCGTCAAGTATGACCGTCTTGCATGCTCTGGAAACCAATAAAGCAATTAATGGAGGTTCCGACAAAATACTATTTGAAATGGATAAAGCCGCGTTCAGGTCGGTGATCGCCTCTTTGGGTCGATTATTGTACGCATTTACCCATGCTGACAGGCACAGGATGCGGTTAAGTGATCTCAAAATCCCAAACATTGGCAAAGGCAAATCGATTCTTGGCGGGTTGTACGTGATGCCCCAATTGGATTGACCGAAAGCTCCAGCTTTTCTGATCAGATCGATAATATGGGCATTGTTTTCCAGGAAGGCCAGCATGTCTTTGTTGTCAGGTTTGGCCCCATCACTCAATTGTTGCTGCCAATCTGTTACTCTCGATGACCACTTATATTTATCCTTGGTTACATGGTTTTTCTTATCCTGTTCATCCAACAGGCTTATCGCTTTTTGACATAACAAAGCCGCGTTTTTCTCGTCCGGCACCGATTTGGGAGACAATTCCTCCGCAATCCGGCAGGCCTCGGCCTTCAAAGAATCCGTCTTGTCCTGTTGAATCACATCCAGAAGAATAAAGGTAAAAAAAAGGCAGATGCACGCCGCAATCCAGAAAATGGCCAATCGCAATAAATTCCACCTGGCTCCGCGTCTTTCCTTTGAGGATGCGTCCGGCCTTTTGAAGCCGCGCCGCATGATCCAGACTGTAGCGATCAGAAATATCGCACCGGCGGAGCAGAAAGCTGTCAGCAAAAAACCGTAAATGGGATATGTGCAGTAAAACCATATTATCCCGAAGATTGCCGCCGCCCACGGCAGCACGGCAAATATCAGAAACGCCGGCCAGATGACAAGTTCAATAAAGAAGCTCGTTGTCCTGGCGCTGCATGCCGTCAGGATCGCGGTGAGCAACAGCGTCGCGACAAGGAACTCCAGGATGAGCAGTGTTTGTCCGATCATAAATCTCTCCCAGGAAACATACGTTCCGGAATTATTCTATCGCTGTTTGGTCTTGCATCAAGATTATTAGCAGATTGGTGCATGCACTGGAATTTACCGCAAGCGAGACGCCTGCGGCACAAAAAAGCCTTTGTCAACGGGCGGCCGTGGGGTAATATACTGCTCTTCAGGAGCAGGCGGTTTTCCGCCAGGAGCTACATACATGGCCCAATGGTATTTCAAGAAGAACGATCAGAAGGTCGGCCCGCTGAACGACGCCCAGATGCGGCAGGTCGCCCGCGACGGCATGCTTGGGCCGTCCGATCCTGTCTGGCGCGACGGCCTGAAGGATTGGGTTCCAGCCAGCAGGATTAAAGGTCTTTTCCCCGCCAGCGAAGGCGTATCGGCGATGGCGACGATTCAGGAGCCGATGCATCGTCAAGGCATGCCGGCCAAAACGCCGATTCCTCCGCCCAAGGCCGCCCCGATCAGGCCGTCCGGCCAGGGACTGCCGGTGATCGAGATTTTCGAGGCGCCTCCGATTCAGGCGTCAAGGCTGCCGACCGTGATGGCCAAACCGATCGGCGGGGGGCATAAGGTAACGATCTCTCAGCCGCAGCGGACGGCGTCGCCGGCGAGTGCGGAAAAACCTTATGAGCCTCCGCCGCTGCCGCCGACCGAACAACCGGCCGCTCCGGACAAACCGCCGGCGCGGGAAGCAGCCGCGCCCGCATCTCCCGCCAGGTCCGCCGTCAGGCAGATTGCACCGATTGAATCGCCTGTTCCGGATGCGGAGGAAGAACCGGTCAACGTGGAACCGGACGAGGAAGATGATTTTCTGGCCGGCGTCAAGGATGAGACGGCCGGCGCGAAAGCACGCCAGGCCGCCGAAGAACTCGCGCGGGCGGATGCCGACAGGGATATCGGGCAGGCCCCTGAGAAAACATTGCAGGATGCCGGCCAGGCCGGGCCGGACGGACAGGCTGGACCGGTCGGGCAAGCCGGGGCGGCCCTTTCGGAAAAGGACCTTTTCCCGTCGGATACGGCCGGGCAGTCGCCGCAATCGGCTGGCAAACCGGCCGGCGCCAAAAAACCGGATCCGACAACTAAGCTGTCGGCCGAAATTCCGGATCATCCGGCCGGACCGGCCAGGCCCGGCATCGGCCTTGCGCTGGCGGCGTGCGCGATCGGCCTGCTCTCGGCGGCGCCGGCCGGAGCGGTCTTCTATTTTGCATCCCAGGCCGGCACGGCGGCGTATATCGGCCCGGCTGGTGCGGCAAATCAGTCGGTCCTGGAAAATTACCGCTCGGCGATCGAACGGGAATTGTCCGGCGGACTCGATGCAGCCCTGACCGACTGGCGAGTGCTGATAGGCCTGTCTGGCGCGCTTACCTTTTTGGCCGGATTGCTGGCCCTGCCGGTAAAGGTTCTGCGGAAATCGGCGGCAGCGTTCTTCATCCTGCTGGCGCTGACGGGTCTGGCCGGCCACCTCTCGCTCTTCCAGATACAGGTCTGCACGGGCAAAATCGTCCTGCCGATCCAGGCGGCCCCGCCCAAACCCGTGCCGCGGCCTGTGCCAAAAATCCAGCCGACCCCCAGCCCCGCCACAACGCCGGCCGCTGTGCCGGCCTCCCAGCCGCAATCCTCACCCGCCTCGACGCCGTCATAAAAATGAGTTCCACTATGACATCATCGTGTTGATCGGACGCCGTAAAAGTATGGGAAAACGACGGAAATTTGGAGAATGCAGACATGAAACAAAGAGTGACCATGGCGTTAGGCGTGGCATTCATTGTTTTGATGATCCGGTCCGGACCGGCGGCAACTCAGGAAACAAACCGACTGGAACTTGTCGTTCAAATTGGGCATACTCGTGGAATCACCAGTTTGGCGATGAGCGAAGATGCTAAACGCATACTGACTGGCTCTTGGGACAATACAGCGATTTTGTGGGACGCGCAGACAGGCAAGAAACTTCGGACCTTCACTGGTCACGCGTTCGGTGTTTGAAGTGTGGCCATGAGCGGAGATGGACAGCGTGTTCTGACTGGTTCCGGGGACAACAAAGCAATCCTGTGGGACGCACAGACCGGGGAAAAAAAACAGATTTTCGCTGGGCATAAGGGATCGATTGAAAGCGTAGTGATAAGCAAAGATGGGAAGTATGTCGTAACAGGATCGGAAGACAAGACGGCAATTCTGTGGGATGTCAAATCAGGTAAAAAAAACAAAATGTTTGAAGGGCACTCCGACACGGTTACTACGGTATCAATTGGCGTAGATGGCAATCGTATATTAACCGGATCTGCGGACAAGACAGCAGTTTTATGGGATACGCAGACAGGCAATAAAATATGGACCTTTGGCGGACACATAAACCGGATTGTTAGCGGCGCGATCAGCGATGATGGCAAATGTGCCCTGACAGGTTCTTGGGATTGCACAGCAATCTTGTGGGACACAACGACAGGTAAAGAAATCCAAACTTTTGAAGGGCACAAGAACTCAATCCACAGTGTTGCGTTGAGTATAGACGGAAAGCAAGTTCTGACCGGTTCTTATGACAAGACAGCAATTCTATGGGATGTGCAGACAGGCAAAATAATCAAGAGTTTTGAAAGACATAAGGGCGTTGTAACCAGCGTATTTTTGAGTGCAAATGGCCGGTATGTTTTGACTGGCTCAGATGACAAGACAGCGATTTTATGGGACGTCCAGACAGGTAAAAGTATTCATAACTTTGAAGGAAACACAGATCCAGTTGAAAGTGTTGCGATAAGCACAGATAGCAGTCGTGTCATGACTGGTTCTGAAGATAAGGCAGCAGTCTTATGGAATGTCAAAGCTGGCAAAGAAATCCAGGCCTTTTCCGGTCATACGGACAGAATAACCACTATGGCGATGAGCGGAGATGGTAACTGCATCTTAACTGGTTCTGCCGACAAAACAGGAATCCTGTGGGACGCACAAACCGGCAAGAAAATTCAGACCTTTGAAGGGCACAAGGACTGGATTATCAGTTCATCTTTGAGCAGAGACGGCAAGAACGCCCTGACAGGTTCTATGGACCATACAACGATCCTTTGGGATGCCAAGACAGGTAAGCAAAACTGCACATTTGAAGGGCACACAAGCGGCGTCTTCTGCGTGGCGATGAGCGAAGATGGTAACCGCGTTCTGACAGGTTCTTGGGACAAAAATGCCATCTTGTGGGACGCCCATACGGGCGGGCAGCTCCAAGTTTTCAAAGGGCACAAGGAACCAGTCTACGGAGTTGCCATAAATAAGGATGGCAGTCTTTTATTGTCTGCTTCTGGGGATAAGACGGTGATCCTTTGGGATGCAAAGACAGGGAAAGAACTTCGGATCTTTTCCGAACATAAGGAAAGAGTCAAGAGTGTGGTGATTAGCGACGATGGTAATAACATTTTGACTGGTTCTGATGACAAAACAGCGATCTTGTGGGATGTTAAGACCGGAAAGAAAATTCATACATTCGAGGGGCACACGGGGAGCGTCAACAGCGTGGCGATAAGCGGAGACGTCCGGCGCGTTCTGACCGCATCCGACGACGGGACAACGCGGATCTGGGATACGCAGACGGGTAAGGAACTTTGCTCCCTGATTTCTTTGGATGCCGGCAAGGAATGGCTCGTTGTAACGCCCGACGGCTACTTCGACGGCTCGGAGAAAGGGGTTAATTTCGTCAGTTACCGCGTCGCCGGCACCCTAGACCTTGTGTCTCTGGAGAAATGCCGCAAGCAGTTTGAACGCCCCGGCCTTCTGGCCGCCGCCTGGAAAGGCGACGACTTCCGAAAGAAATACACTTTTTGGGACGATTGAACGCCTACCGCATTGGGTAATTTGTGGATTGCCAAGATGGCAAAAGGAGAGTAAAGACTAACTTTCTATCTCTGCTGTTGCGACGGGTCGTCGAGGAGTTTGGCGACGAGGGGCTGCTGCCGCGGGTAATTTGGCTGCGTGAAATTCTGCTGCGGGCCGGCGGGTTGGCCGGACTGCTCGCCGGTGAGGAATGAGAAGGCGTTTTTCAGGCCGTCCCAGACGCTGCCCGGCAGGTCAACGACCCAGCGGCAGACGCCCTGCACGCGGGGCATGACGATGTCCTTTGCGATGCTCCAGCAGTCTTTGGCGAAGTTGCCCATATGGGCGATGAAATACTGCTGTGCCTCCTGCTTTCCCCAGCCGCGGAACGCCCGGCAGCGGTGGAGCGTCATGTGCCCGACCACCGAGGTCAGGTATCCCACGCCGACGAGCTGGGTGAGCGACTCGACCACCTTTGCCGTCCCGGGCAGGGAGCCAAGCACGTTCTGCATGAACGTTTTCGCCAGCGAGCCGAGCTTGATTGCCGAGATGGTTGCGATGACGTTGGCGAAGATAAGTGCCTGTTCCCGCCAGCCTGGCCGGCCGCGGTATATCCCGGTTACCCGCACGACCAGCGAGGCGTTTTTCGCCAGCACGACGAGCATGTCGATCTGGTTCCAGGGGCTCATGGCCACCCAAACCATGACGGTGGCCATGCAGTCGCGGATTTCCGTCTCGGCCTGCTGGTCAAGCTTTGCAAGCAGCGGCTCGACCGCCTGCGTCTCGGCCTTGCGTATCGCAGTCAGCAGTTCTCCCCTGCCGCCGGCAGACGCTGCCGACCGGCGAAGCTCCTCGGCCCACTGCCGGGCCGCGGGACTGTCCTGGGCGAGGTTGGGATTGTCCGCCAGCCGGCGGAGATATTTGACCAGATAGGCCGAATAATGGCGAAGCTCGCGCGGGGCTGCGCTGTCGTGATCGGCGATCTTTGGCGGCTTGAGCACCGGCCTGGTAACGAACATCAGCCGGATCAGCACCCATAAAATCCACAGCACGACCAGTCCGCCCAGGCCCAGAAGGGCATAACCCGCCCAGGGATGCACCGCGTAAAGGGTCTGGCAGGCGCGGATGAATTCCATCACGGCCAGGAATGCCAGCACGAGCAGGAGCGCCAGGCCGATACGCGACGCGATTGAGAGTATGCCCTTTTTCATCGCCTGTGCCATTATTTGCCTGCGCCGGCGAGTTCCTGTCCGCCGCCGTCTGCCATGAACACGAAGAACACCGCCGCGACTATCAGCGCGAACCCGACCAGGTAATTCCACCTGATTCCCTGGTTCATGTATAAAATCGAGAACACGCAGAAGACCGCCAGCGTGATGACCTCCTGGATGGTTTTCAATTGTGCCAGGTTGAACCTGCCGCCGAGCGTCCCGTAGCCAAGCCGGTTGGCTGGCACCTGGAAGCAGTACTCGAAGAAGGCTATCCCCCAGCTTGCCAGGACGGCCAGCCACAGCGGGGCGCTTTTGAGGTTCTTGAGGTGCCCGTACCAGGCGAAGGTCATGAAGACGTTCGAGACGGTCAGAAGCACGATAGTCCACATGGTCGTTTGATCCTTGAAAAAGACTCGCCGTCAAGTATGCCGGCCTGTCTTTCCGCGGCGCATGGAAAAACGGGATTGCGACATTATACCGGTTTTGATCGGCTGATTGAACAGGCTTGCGATAACTAAATGAAATGGCGGCGGCGTGAGCCGGCCGTCAGGTCAGACGCACAGCGGGTCGTCGAAGAACAGATAGGCCGGCAGGCGAGGCGGGTGGCGGATGGTGTGTGGCGGCAGATTCTGAATGGGCCTTGCCAGTTCCAGTTGGACGCGATTTATCACGTCGTCGGCCTGTTCGCGAAGGTTCAGATTGGTTCCGTCCACGAATTTGACGATGCATCCCCCCGCTGCGACCGCAACCTCGGACACCTGCCGGGCGTCGATGAAGACCCATCTGTCGATCGGTCCCATGCAGATGTCCTTCGTTATGATCCTGAACCGCAAAAACACCATTTAAATCCTCAATCTTTCATCGCCGCCGCGCGGCCGATGAAATCGGCATTAATAATTCAAGCTGCCGGCGGTTTCAAGTCGCTAAATGCAAATTGCCGACCCCGCGAAACCCCGCGTCTGCCGGCTGTGTGCTGAAATCGCTGTTTTGTCCGTGCAACTGCCAACGGCGTCCATGCCTGGTGCTCCGTAAAACTACTTCCTGCCAGGCTGCGGCTGGCCCGGCCCGGCCATTTTTGCCTTGACCAGCTCCAGTTTCTCGCGGACTTCCTGTGCCATCTTGCTGTTCGGGAATTCCTTCACGATGCTTGTGCCGGCGTCTATCGCGTTCTTCCACTGGCCTTCGGCGACCGAGATCGAGAACTGCACGCCCAGGTTGTGCAGGCGGGCCTTGAAGACGCCCCTGGCCGATTCCTGCAGCGCGGCGCCTTCCTGCGGCGTCAGGTATTTGTCCAGTTCCCTCAGCAGGTCTATGCCGCGATCCACGTCGTTGCGCCTGACCGCCTCGCCGTATTCCTGGAGAAGCTCTCGCTTCTGTTTGGTGCGCTCGGCCTCCAGGGCCTTGGGCAGATTCACCGCCTTGGGATGGCCAGGGAACATCTTCTGAATTCGCTGTATCTCGCGCATCGACCTTGTGTAGTCCCGCTGTTGGATGATTTCCATGACCTTGGCGACGGCCTTGTCGATCCGCTCGTCGACCGTGGCCCGTCTGGACGCGTCGATCTCGGACCGCATCTTGGACGCCTCGTCGGCAAGGCCGAATTTCTTCTCGAACTGCTCGATCAGCGACATGGCCGACTCGTAGTTGCGGCTGACTATGTTGGCGTTGATGTTCTCGCGGAAGGCCTCCATCTCGCGGTCGCGGAAGATCAGGCTCTTGGCCTGATCGGGCAGGCCGGAAAGCTCCACGATCTTCTTGCTGGAGTCCGACATGTTTTCCAGGAGGGCCTCGTGGCGGTTGAGCTTGGCCACCGTGTCCTCCAGGTTGGTCTCGGCCGAGACGAACATCGATATCAGCCCGTACAGCACGACCAGCCAGGCCGCGGCGACTACCTCGCCGATTATAACGGCCGAGAAGATCGCGAACTTCTCCCAGTTTCTCTCTTCCAGGAAGGTTATGCCCATCGTGGCGACCGTCATGATGACGGATATGCCCACCAGAACCATCGTAACTATCAGCGCGCTGCGGGCGGATTTGGTGATCCAATCATAGCGCCGTTCCACGTCTGCCATAGACTGCTCCTTTTCTGCGGTTTCAGAGCCCTGGACGCCTTGTTCAGTCTGGGTGCTTCAGTCTAAGATCAGGCGGGTAAAATGTCAAACCCTACAACGCATTTCCCGGCAGATTTTTGCGGCATCCGGTAAAATTCGCCGCGGGTATTGAATCGCCCGCCGGCTTTTGGGTAGAATGTATTCAGGTCAGACAGGTTCAGGGAACGACCCGCGGCCTGCGCCGTGCGATTCACCGGGTTGTTCATTCTGAAAAGGCCCGTGCGGGATACCATGAAAAATGAATGAATGGTCGGATGCGGAGTCGCGAGTGGAACGGGCGCACGAGTTGTACGACCAGGGGCGGTGGGTGGAGGCCGCCGCCGAGCTGCGGGCCGCCATCGAGGTAAATCCCGACAACGCCTCGTGGTACTTCAACCTCGGCATGACGCTCGAGGCGATGGAGGAATACGCCCCGGCCGTCCGGGCGTTCAAGGCCTCGCTGAGGCTGGAACCCGACGACCTCGAGACGCTCAACTGCCTGGCGGTGAATCTCACGCGGCTGGGCAGGTTCGCCGAATCGCTGAAATGCTATGCCCGCATCGACCGGCTCGACCCGTCATTCGAGCCGTCCTACTGCTCGCGGATAATCACCTTCACCGAGATGGGCAGGCACGAGGACGCCGAACTGATGTTCTACCTGGCCAGGCAGATCACCGCGGAATGCCCGGCCTGCAATTTCAACATAGGCGACAGCTTCTATCTTCGCGGGCAGTACGACCGGGCCATCGGATGCTGGAAGGAGACGCTCCGGTTGGAGCCGGGGCGGCTCCAGGTCAACGCGCGAATCGCCGACGCGTACTGGGCAAAAGGGATGCTGGACGAGGCGCTCGAACGCTACCGGGCGGAAATGGAATTCGACGGCGGCGACATCGAGACGGTCCTCGATGCAGTCGAGCTGCTGATGGAGATGGGGCGGATGGAGCAGGCACAGGGAATGCTGCAAAAGGCCCTCGCCGGCCATCCCGACCACGCCCCGGCCAATTTCTATCTCGGCCAGATCGCCCTCATGCGGAACGACCTGGACCTGGCCGAGGCCCAGTTCGCCGCTGTTGCGCGGCTGGAACCGGCGTTCCCCGGCGTGCGGATGAACATGGCCAGGGTCATGATTGGCCGGTCGAACATGCGGCAGGCCGTCAGGCTCCTGCGGGCGGAGATCAGACGGCACTGCGACGACCCGCATATCCTCCACCAGGCCGGTCAGCTCCTGCTCCAGGCCGGCAGGCTCAAACTCGCCAACGAGGCCCTTTCGCGGCTGGTAACCCTCATGCCGCAGGACCCGCAGGCACAGCACGACCTGGCCGTCAGCTATTTCCGCCTTCGCAAGGTCGATCACGGAATCCGCCACTGCCGCAAGGCCATCAAGCTAAAACCCGACTACGCACTGGCGCTGTACAACCTGGCCGTAGCGCACAGGCGCCTGGGGCAGATCCGCCGGGCTCGCAGATACGCCTCGCGGGCCCTGCTGCTGGCCCCACGCGACAAGGATATTTGCAAACTCGCCCGAAACCTCCGAATGCCAGGCCTGCTCCTCCGATTGGGCGGAAAATTCCAGCCAGACAAGGTCATCTCCGACCTGCCGAATTGACCCGGGCAGTGGCGCCGCGCGCCGCACCACGTCGATCCACAATCTCATCTTGCCGGCATGTTCCCGCCAGTCGTTGATTTTGCGGCCCGGGCCGATGTATCATCCGTAAGCTGAATGGATACAGGCAATAAATCCGATTTTGTTTTTCCCGGCTCGGCCAATACATTTAATTTGAGGCTGCTGATGCACGGCTGGCGGCGGAACCGTCCGTCCGCGATGAATGTTGAAATCCTGCCCGACCGGGCCGACCCGGATGTCCCGGCCGATCTGCGGATGATTTTTTCGGCAAGCAGCAAAAGCCTTCCGGCCGGGACGCATATACTCGTGCACCTGCCGGCAGGGCTGGAAGGATATGAGGTTAAAAAAACAGAGGCGACTTCCGTAGTGATCGTTGGTTTTCCGAAATTGATCAGGATGGATGAAATCGCCGGCCAGAACGTCCGCACCCATGTAGCCGAGTGCGGGCCGGATTTATCTGTCCTGGAATTTATTCTCGAAGCAGACCTTCCCGCCAACGGCTCGTTTTTAATATTGATACCGTCCGTCCGGTTTCGCCGTCGTGCCGGGCGATACGCCGGCGATGTCTTCGTCCGCCTGCCGGGCGGAGATTTCGCGCCGGCCGGTTCGGCCATCTCGCTTGAGTCGCTGCCGGGCCGGGCCGAATCGATCCAGGTATACGCCACTGCCGCATCGCCTGATGGGAAGCCCGCCGTTACAATTGCGGCGGAAGGGCCGGCGGTTCGCCACTACATGCCGGACGCCGGCTATCGGGGAACCGTGGAAATAAAACTGCCCGGCCGGACCATCCGCCACGCATTTACAAAAGCGGACGCAGGGCTTTTCCGGTTTGAAGGCGACCCGCTGCCCGCCGGCCAGACTGTCCGGATCGAGGCGAGGGACGAGGCTAACGGCTGGCGGGCCATGAGCGAGCCGGTTTCCGCCGCCTTCGCGCCGCCGGGATTTAAAATCTTCTTCGGCGACATGCACCTGCACAGCAATTTTTCCGACGGGCTGGGCGATCCCGGGGAAATTCTCGCCATGGCGCGGGACTGGAAGCGGCTGGACTTTATCGCCCTCAACGAGCATGTGGAGAATGGTCTGGCCTGGCGCGAGTGGACGGGCGAAAAATGGGCCGCAATGACGGACAATTACGAGCGGTTCTACGAGCCCGGCCGGTTCGTTACCATCGGCGGGTTCGAGTTCCGCAGCTACACGAACCTGTTCTGCTTCAACCGCGAGTACGCCGAGTTTCCCGCGCCGGATTTTTTCCCATGGATCGAGAAGACTGACGCCGAAATCCAGAAGCGGATCGCGGAGTT
This sequence comes from Planctomycetota bacterium, assembly GCA_016235825.1. Taxonomy (GTDB): domain Bacteria; phylum Planctomycetota; class Phycisphaerae; order SM23-33; family SM23-33; genus JACRIL01. The sequence goes on along the minus strand of JACRIL010000184.1, from coordinate 34,957 downwards.
GACGAAAAGGGAAAACTGGCTGACCGGCTACCACCGGCTGGAAGAAATGCGGGAAACCTGCATGCCGGTCCCGGTCCATCTTCTCCAGGTCGCTCACGGCAACCGCCCGCCGGAGATCGGCAGCGAACTGTTCCTGGCGCGCGGAGACCGCGTCGGATTTTTCGGCGGCACGGACAGCCATTTCGGAGTGCCGGCCCAGGTCGAACCGGGCCTTGCCCGCAACGGACAGGCCGCGCTGACGGGCGTAATCGCAAAGGAACTTACGCGGGAAGGGCTTTTCGAGGCGCTGCGGAATCGCAGATGCTACGCGACCATGGGAACGCGGCACCTGGTGCATTTCGAACTCGACGGCCATCTCATGGGCGAGGATATTTTGATCGACCGCACGGCGCCGCGCAGGATCGCCATGAGAATCGCCGGAAACGAGGAGATCGACACGATTGAGATCGTCCGGGGCGGCAGGACGGTAAAAACTTTCCGGCTGGGAAAGGCCGAAACGGAAATCGAATTCGTCGATTCCGATGCAATAGCCGACGGGACATATTATTTTTCGCGGACCGCGCTGCGGGACGGCAGAAAAATCTGGACCAGCCCGGTCTGGGTCCGCGTGCGGGAGGACGCATGATCCGCGAGATGGCGATCCCGACCATCGGAACGGACTTCGCCGGCATTCGATGGATTTCCGACCGGCCGGACGAAGAAGAACTTTCGTTCCGCTCGCCGGACGGCAAGACGCAGTTCCTACGATGCGAAAAACCGATTCCATATAAGGACGAATTTCTATTCGCGGCCGGCATCGACGGCCTGTCGCCGGCGACTCAATACGAGGTCTCGGCCCGCGACGCGGAAGCAGGCGGCATGAACCGGACCTTCCGGACCTTGCCCGCGCCGCCGGGAAAGCGGCTGTTCCGGTTCGGTATTCTCGCCGACTCGCACTGCGCCTTTCGCGACAAGCCCGGCTCGCCGCGGCTGTTCTGGCACTCGCTGGCCCTCACGGAAAAATATCTTGGCCGCCTGGCCGATTTGGGCGCGGAATTCGCGGTCCTGCCCGGCGACCTGACCGACAATGGCACGCCGGATGAGGTCGAGGCGGTTCGCAAGATAGTCGCCGCCTCGCCGATCCCCTGCCAGGTCCTGATCGGCAACCATGAGTTCCAGCCGGAGTTGTTCCTGAAAGCGTTCGGCCTGGGAAAAGGCTGGCAATCCTCCGACCATCACGGGTTCCATTTCGTCCGGCTGCGGACGTTCACGCCGGACGAGCTTCACGCCGACTCGGAGCAGTTCCGATGGCTTACAGCCGATCTGGCCGCAAATCGGGACTCACCGACCTTTCTGTTCAGCCATTTCTCGCTTCACCGGCACGAAACCCTGGTTTACGACCCGGACTGTGCCGTGGATAACGTCGAAGAAATACAGGCAGCCATTCGCGGCTGGCCGCAGGTGCACGCCGCCTTCGCGGGTCACAAAAACATGCCGACTCTTTCCGTGGTGGACGGCGTGGCGCACGTGCTCAGCCCGCAGGTGGTCCACTACGAATGCGGGTTCGACACCATAGACGTGTACGAGGACGGCTTCATCCGGATCATATACGAAATCGACGAACTGGACCTGATCCGGCGGTCGGAAAAGGCGCACGAATCGCCCCAGGACATCGCGTACCGCTACGGGCTGGAAGAGGGCAGGAACTTTTATTTCTCCTTCCGCCGGCAGTCGAGGGAAAACGGATAATGAGCGAATCAGCGGACATCACAATTCCGCGACCGGTGCATGTCGTGCTCGACGACGTCGGCTGGCGCGAGGGCGGGAACCTCTCGGACACGGGCGGGCCGTACCGGGCCGGCGTCGACCGCATCTTCGACGAAGCCGATTATCTGGCAGTTGTCGAACTTGGCGAGCGCCTGAATATCCGGCCGCAGTGCGCGATGATCCTGTGCGAGTGGGACCGGCAAAATGTCTGCGCACAGTACCCCACGACCACGCCGGCCGGGGCAAAGTGGGACAACTCCGCCCGCGTCGGCGACTGGGCCTTTCGCGCAAGGGACGTCTTCATAAACCGGGCCGCGAACATCGAATTCGCCCTTCACGGCGTCGGACACGAGCACTGGGACAACGGCGTGGTTTCACGGGCCGAGTGGCACGGGCGCGGCGGCAGGCGCTGGCCGCGGGAAGTCCTCGATGCTCATATCGAATGCTACCGCAAAATCCTCGCACAATACGGGCTTGATCCGGCCTCCGGCATGTCGTTTCCACCGGCATTCGTCCCCTGCGCTTACGCCTACTACTGGGACGACGCCGACCCGCAATCCACCGGTGCACTGATGGAAACCGCCGGCGTGCGATACGCCTCGCTGGTTTTCAAAGGGTTCTGCACGTTCGCGGGCGGGCCGCCGGAAAAGCCCGACGGCGGATTCGACCACGGCCTGCTCGTGCTGGACCGCGACAATACCGTGGCATGGCAGGCTTTTGCGTCCGTGCCTGAATCGATGCCGGCGACATCCATCTGCGGCCTGCACTGGCCAAACCTGCTTATGCCCGACCCGGCCCGCAACAACGAATCCGTTGCGATGTGGACGGAATATCTTTCCAGAGTCGCCTCGCAGGATGATCTGATGCTGGCTGCGAATACGGCCGAGGCGTGGTCGCAGTGGGTCTATCGCAATTTTGCGTCCATCCGGCGGGAGAACGGCAGGTGGATTCTGGACGCGACTCGCCTGCCGGCCAGGGCCTTGCCTTTTGCCGAATCGCCGATCCTGAAGATACGCCTGCCGGCCGGCGCCCATGTGGCCGCAGTTCAATCCGACGATTGCCGGACGATCGCATATTGGGAACACGGAGGCTTCGGCTTTCTCCGCCTGAAGTTCGACCAATCATGCCCCGCGACCTTCAACATCCAGTTCGGCTCGCCGCCTCTGCCGCTGGTCGTGATGCGCAGCGGCACCTTCGACACACTCGACCTCCGCCAGGAATCCTCGCAGGTGCAGGTCCATGTGCGGATGTACGGTACGCAGACGGTTTCCATCCGCCTTCCGTTCGCGCCCTCAAACATCTCCGCCGACACCGCCGGCATTCAGATTAAAAATTGGTCGTTCGACGGCAACTCTCGCCTGGCTAAAATAACTATCGCCGCCCGCGACATCCACGGCCAGGCCGGCACGATTATAATTCATTCTTCACGATAACAGCGCCGCTGCTGCAACAGAGGGAATGATTCATGCCGGCGTCTGCGCCGGGGCGGTTGCGGCGACGGCTACGACCGGAATAATGCCCTGGACCGACGGCTGCCGGCCCTTTTCCGGCATGCAATCGGGCTGGCCCCGATAGGTCTTTCCGGACAGGTCCAGGGGGCAGGCGAAGCACGGGCCGGCCTGCCGCGAGTGGACCGCGAGGATATCGAAAAATTTCGCGCAGATCATCGGGCCGGGCCAACTGAGGTCGTACGCGTCCCTGTTTTCGTGGTGCCAGTTCTGCCAAAGGGCCATCAGGACGGTGTCGGCCCTGCGGCCGGTCAATTCGGCCGTGAGAGTCATCATGACGTCGGCCATGCTGAACGGCACGGCGACGCATCCGCCACGATCCGGATTGGGATCGCGGCAGTTTTCGGCAGGATTGACCGACATGAACTCCCGGCAGGTCAGCGGGCGGGCGGAATAGATGGCGCATGCCCCGTCGTAAAGGAACGGGCAATCCAGATGCAGTGAATGATACCATCGGCAAAGAGCCTTCGCCGCCGCGTCGTTGTCCGACCGGCTCATGGCAAGTATCTCCCGCCCGATCTCGTCAGGCCGGGATTCCATTATCTTCATCGCCGATTCCCCGAAAGACTTCATCACCATCGACTGCCTGTCCGGAGGAAGCAGGCTGATTTCCGTCAGGAGCCTCATCGCCTCGGGCACGGATATCGGCAGGAGATGCCGGCAGCAGTAACTGCACCCGATCTTGCACGTCAGGCGTTTGTCATGAACCTTCAGGTGGCGTTTTACCGCGTCCACCATCTCGTCGCATATCCGGCGGGCCAGAGGAATGACGTCGCCAAGCCGCATTGCATGATCGGCCACGGCGAGCTGGGCGTGCAGAGGGCCGCCCAGGATGTCCAATTTCAGGTTGAAGACCTCCCAATCCGCGGGCGGATTAAGGTCTTTGACCTCGCGAGCCAGCATGTACATTGGCGAACCCTGCGACATATGCGCTCGGAGCACCTCATATGCGATGTTAAACGACAAGCGTCCGGCCGCTGACGGCACAGGCGCTTGTAATCCGGCTTTCCTGACATTGGCGCGCTATCGCGCGTTAATCTTATTGTCGACGATGATCTGGAAAGCATTACCCCGCATTCCCGTAATCCGGCAATTATTTCCGCCTTGGGTCAATCGTTTCGGCGGCGGTTTGCGCCTTGTATCCGAACGGAATGCGACCCTTGGCGAACCTTTTGGGCGAAGGTCCGATAAAACCATAACATATTTTGGAAAAATAAGTTAGATTCGTGAAAAAGCCTCTATCCGCTAATGTTGCGTTGTTGCTATGCCGATAAACTTCTAAGCACGGATGGATGCGGGCCGATCATGGAGGAGCCGGCCGGACTTCCGGCGTGAAACTGAATCCAGGTCTGGGCGTCGATACGGGCATCGCGGAACGCATGTCACGGACGCTGAAAACCGCCAGAGAGGCGCCCAGGTGGAAACCGGACGATGCCCGATTATCTGCGTGAGGTTATTGATGAAGGAAAATTCAGGCGTCCGTTTTCCGATTCGCCCGGATCAGACCGGGGCTGAAAGGCGCGGCGAGCCGCACGACCGTCCGGCCGGACAGCCGCCGATGCCCGACGTGATCGACCGGAATATGGCCGGCAGGCTTGCCGGACAAATCGCCGAAATCCCGGACATCAGGGCCGATCTGGTGGACAGAACCCGTTTGCAGATACAGGCCGGAAATTACGACACCCCCCGCAAGCTGGACTTGGCCGTAACAAGGATGATCAACGAATTCGTCGAAGAAACGAACAGATAAATCGGACCCGACTCGATGCCCCATCCTGCCCGCCGGCTTTCCTTGACCGAAGACCGCAACAAACGGTAATGGGGCAGTTACAGGGGAAAACCAAACAATGTTTCGCCATCTTGTGGTGCGGGCGTCTCGCCTGCATTTTTTATTCATGGAGTTGCAGGCAGGATGCCCGCACCACAATCCCCCTGTAACTGACCCATTACAACAAACGCCCGGCCTTTTCTTGATTTTCTTCGCCCAAAACAGATAATTAACATATGTGGCGTGTCCGACGTATCGCGACCGACGCGGGCGTAGCTCAATGGCTAGAGCTCCAGCCTTCCAAGCTGGACGTTGAGGGTTCGACTCCCTTCGCCCGCTTTTGATGTAACTCAAGCTGGTTCCGAGGACTCGGAACACCCACCTGTGTTGGGTGGTGCGGCCTGAAGCACAAATTTGCGCGGTTTGACACCGCGCAAAATGCCGAAAGGAGCACCGCTCATGCCTAAAAAGATGCCTTCGTACCGAAGACGCAAGGGGTCGCATCAGGCCGTTGTAACCCTGACTGACGCCCGGACCAGGATTCGCCGGGACTACTGGCTTGGGGAATACGACAGTCCCGAAAGCTGGGAGCGATATCACCGGATCCTTGCCGAATGGCAGGCAAACGGCAAATGCCTGCTCGATCTCTCGGAACAACAGCTGGGTTGCGGCGTTTCGTCAACTAATGTCGGGGAAGTGATCCTGGCTTACTGGCGATTTGCCGAGTCGTATTACAGGCCCCACGAGAGGGACTGCATCAAGGTTGTCCTGCGCCTCCTCAAAAAATTCTTCGGATCGCTCCACGTGACGGAGTTCGGTCCGAAGAAGCTCTGTTTTCTCCGCGAACAGATGATCAAGGGCGATTTGAAGGAAACCCCGCCCCGTCAATCCTGGTCAAGGGTTTATTGCAACCAGCAGGTCAAGCGGATCCGCCGGGTATTCAAGTGGGCGTCGGCCCAGGAGATGATCCCGGTGGAGGTTCACCAGCGTCTTGCCACGGTCGAGTCCCTCAAGTACGGCAGATGCCAGGCTCGCGAGGGCCGGCCCGTGAAACCTGTCTCATTGGAGATGGTTGATGCGGTTCGACCCTACCTGTGTCGGCAGATTGACGCTCTTATCGATCTGCAGATCCTGACGGGCGCAAGGGGCGGGGAACTCCTGAAGATGAGACCGATCGATATTGCCATGGATCGCAAGACCGGGGTCTGGACGTACAAACCCCTGGAGCACAAGACGGCGTACCGTCAGAAGGAGCGTGTGATAATCTTCGGGCCGCGGGCCCAGGATGTCATAAAGCGTTTCCTGGAGGGCCGGGCCGTGGATGCGTATCTGTTCAGCCCCAGGGAGGCGGATGCGGAAAGGCGCGCCAGGCTCCACGAGAGCAGGAAGACCCCGGCATCATGCGGTAATGGTCCCGGCACAAACCGAGCGGACAATCCAGAGAGAAAACCGGGAGAATATTACACGTCTAATACCTATCACAGGGCGATCCAGTACGCCTGCCAGCAGGCGTTTCCGCCGCCTGAGCATCTGAGGCCTCGATTGTTGCCAGGCGGCAGGCGCGAGAGCAAGGTCGTATTCCGCAATCGCCTCAGCCCCAATGATCGTGCCGACCTGAAGTCATGGCACAAAACTCACCGCTGGCATCCGCACCAGCTGCGCCATGTTGCGGGGACTGAGCTGCGAAAGCAGTTCGGGCTGGAGGCGGCCCAACTGGTGCTGGGGCATTCCAGCGCCCAGATAACTGATGCGGTGTACGCCGAGCGGGACCTCCAAAAACTCATCGACGTCATGAAGCAGGTTGGCTAGGCGGACTGGTAACCAGGGTGGTAACTGAGTTACCGAGTTACCAAAACTCGGTAACTCAATTTTTTTTAAATATTTTTTTCGCGATTTTTTCGGGGCTTTTCTGAAAAGACCTGTTGGTAACTCCGGTTACCGGCGGCTACCGAGTTACCTCGCAGTTACCACCCCTATAACGCAGGCATGGTCGAAGTTGTCGCGAACGAAAGGACAAGACTATGCCTGAAACAACCGAACATCTGACGTTGGCCGAGGCGGCCAGGTCGTTGCCCCGCAGCGTATCGCCGAACTGTGTCTGGCGATGGTGCCGCAAGGGCGTCAAGTCCCGCAGTGGCGGGCGGGTCAACCTGGAGCACGTCCGCATCGGTGGGGTGATCTACACGAAGCTTGCATGGCTGGAGGAGTTCGGCCGCAGGCTGGCCCAGGCTGATGCGGAGCATTTCAGCCAGCCCGAGATTGAACAGCCGTCGACTGGAAGACGAAAAACCGTCTCACAGTCGCGTCGCCAGGAGCGGCTCGCCCAGGTTGAACGCGAGCTGACGGAGGCCGGAATATGAAGACCGGCCTGTCGGCATCGAGACTGTCCGCGTTGCGGAAATGCCTTCGATCGTATTATTACAGGTACGTGCTGGGACTGACCCGAACCAGGCAGGCCCAGCCGCTGCGGCTTGGCCACGCGTTCCATTACGGTCTTGAACTCTTTAACGATGGCAAGGGCCGGGACGAGGCAATCCAGGCCGCGTCGGAGACTTATCAAACCACGCCTGAGTGGGCCGACGCCACGGAATGGGCGGTCGAGCGCGAGACCCTGGCCGCACTCCTGGCCGGCCACTTCTGGCGGTACGAGAAGGATGTCGAGCTGGCGGCCGCGGAAGAGGAGTTCGATATCCCGCTGGCCAACCCCTTCGGAAAATATCCCAGCCGTCGGTTCAGGCTCATTGGGCGGATCGACGCGATAGTCAAATTATCCGATGGCAGGCTGGCGGTGCTGGAGTACAAGACGGCCGGCGAGGACATAGCGCCTGGCTCCGACTACTGGCAGCGGCTACGATACGACGCGCAGATAAGCCTGTACGTCCTTGCGGCCAGGACCATCGGCTACGACGTGTCGACCGTCCTTTACGACGTGACACGCAAGCCGACGATCCGGCTGAGGCAGAATGAGACGCCCGAGCAGTACGGCCAACGACTGCTGGAAGATATTGGCGAGCGTCCTGATTATTACTTCCAGCGTCGGGAGGTTCCGCGCCTGGAGGACGATCTGGCGGAATATCGAGCCGAGCTGTGGCAGCAATCCCGCCACCTTCTGGAACTCCTGCATAGATCCAGCAAACTCGCCGATCCATCGATCGCGTTTTACCGCAACGTGGGGAAGACGGCCTGTGGGGGATGCGAGTTCGCGGACCTGTGCCTCAGCGGGATAAGAATCCGCGAAGGCCAGCCGCCCCCGTCGGGCTTTGAAATCCTGCAAAGACCAAATTCCGAACAGGCAAAACAGGATGCGATGTCATGAGCGTCTGCCGACATTGCCGCGAGGAGTATGAGCCATACCGATGCAGGGCATGCCGCAGCAGGCGGCCGATCTTTCACGCCTGCCAGGAATGCCACGACGAAATCATCCACGGTCTTATCGGCCCGCCGATCCAGTCGCGGGCTGGAAGGCCGGATCGGGCCGCCGCTGTGGATATCCGGTACCACGGCGACAACGGCCCACGAGACTGAAAAACCATCCGGAATCTTTTAAACTGAAAGGAGCAGTACCATGACGACAGCAACATCAAATGTTCCGCAGTGCGGCCCTTCAGTAAAACAGGGCCGGTCCGCATCGCAGGGCAGTTCGCCCCCTGCCCGCAGGAAGGTGGCGTTCGGCCCGATTCAGCCGCAGGGACACAGGATCGTGCTGTACGGGCCGGGCGGGATAGGCAAGACGACGATGTCCTGCCATGCACCTGGGCCGGTGGCGATCTTCGATCTGGACGAATCGCTGCCCGTGCTGAGATCGCAGTTGTCCAACAACGACCAGGTCAACCGCATCGTAGTTGGCTCCTGGAATGAACTCCGCCAGACGCTGCATATGGAAGGCTGGGATGAGATCCGAACGATCGTGGTCGATTCAGTGACCAGGGCCGAGGAGATGGCCGCCCAGTGGGTGCTGGAGAACATCCCGCTGGATAATGGAAAAAGGCCTCAGCGCCTGGAGGACTACGGCTGGGGCAGGCAGTTCAGCTACATCTACGATACGTTCCTGTCGCTGCTGGGCGACCTGGATGCCCACGTTCGGGCGGGCAGGCACGTAATCCTGATCGCCCATGATTGCACCACCGAGGTGCCCAATCCGGGCGGCCCGAACTGGCTGAGATACGAGCCCCGTCTGCAGGCGCCCGGCAGCGGTAAATATTCGATCCGGCTGCGGGTCCGGGAATGGTCCGACCACGTGCTGTACTTCGGCTACGACGGCGGGGAGTTCAAGGACGGCAAGATGACCCGCGGCTGCGAGACCCGGACGATTTATCCCCTGGAAATGCCCCACTGCATGGCCAAGAGCCGCACGTGCGACACGGCCATGCCCGTGGCAAGAAACGACGCATCTGTATGGCAGAAGATCATAACGGTTTGAAAAAACCAACAGAAAGAAAGGAAGGTTTTAAAAATGTTTGCGAATCGAGAAGGATGTTTCAACGCGTATCCCGTGGCGATCGGGATTGGTCAGAGCCGCCAGAACAAGCTGCTGCAGGCGGTGATCCAGTACAGGCTGGTCGAGGAACTGGCGGACGGGCAGTGGGTAGACTGCTCGGGCGAGAGCCTGGAGATCACGGGCTACCATATCCTTGAGAAGCGGGACCACAGCCTCAACGAGAACGCCATCGAGTCCCTGAAGGCTTCGTTGGGGTGGGACGGGTCGGATCCATTCTGGCTGCAGGACAACGCCGAACTGCTGGCCGAGAAGCTGGTGCAGGTCAAGCTTATCGCCGAGGAGTACGAGGGGCAGCGGGCAATCAAGGTCCAGTACCTCAATCCCTACGGGAGCAATTACGGCGGGGTGCCAAAGGCCGACGACGAGCTGCGCCGCAATATCGCCAATCGCCTGGGCTCGAAGTTTCGGGCCATAGCAGGCGGGACGTCGGTCCAGACGCCCAAGCCGGCGGGCAAACCGACGCCTCCAAAATCCGCGCCGCCAAAACCCGCGGCCAAACAGGCAGCACCCGCGGCGCCGATCGCAACGGCTGAGCCTCCGGCCCCGGCCACCATGGAGCAGGCGTGGACGGAGTTCATCAAGCACTGTCAGCCGCCCAAGTGGAACCAGGAAGCCACCGAAAAGGAGTGGTTCCGCATCCTGGCGGAACTGTTCCCGGGCAAACAGCCTGACCAGCTCAACGGCGCTGACTGGGCGATCATGCTGGAACAGGGTCCGGGCAAGATCATTCCGTTCTGAGCATCTAAGGACTGGCTCCAGCAGTCTGACCGGGCGAGGTGGCATGGACGCCCCCGCCCGGCCGGCTGCTTTTTGACACGGAGGTTTTTCCAAAATGCTTCGTGAACAGGGTGAACAAAAGATGATTGAGCCGATCAAGGGCGGTCGGCCTGTGGCTGATAAGCCCATCCCGCCTGGCCGGCGGTTCCGCAATCCGGTGGTCCAGGTGGAGATCGAGAGGCGTGTGAATATCTACGCGGAGCAGGTGGCCATGAAGGGCTACTTTACCTGGCTGCCGTATCGAGGAAGCGGTGAATGAGCCATGGACTGGCATCGCAGGCGAAGATTGATGGATCGCAGCAGGGCCGCACGCGAAGGCAGGCGGTACGCGGCTTTTTACCACGGCTTCAAGGACTGCAGGGCCGGCAGGTCGAGTTTAGAAAATCCCTATCCGCCGGGCAGCAAGGAAGCAGCCTACTGGGAGATCGGCTGGAAATATGCGGGAGACGAGCCATGAGCCTTCGAGCAGAAGATGTGTTTTCACCTCGCCGCAGGCGCAAGAAGCCGGAACTCGCCATCCAGAAATCCATCCTTGCTCATTTACGGGCCATGGGTTGCCTGGTGGCTGTTACGGACGCGGGGGCCGCGTACAAGGCCGGGGCGTTTTTAGGGGACGCGATCCCGAAGGGCTGGCCGGATATCACGGGCCTGCTGCCCGGTGGCAGGTTTATCGGCGTGGAGTGCAAATCTGAATCGGGCAGGCAGTCGCCGGCCCAGATCCGCATGGCCTGCGAGATAAAGCTCCGCAACGGGATATACATCCTGGCCAGGGGTGTTGAGGATGTTGAAAAAGGGATCGCAAGCACAGGGACGATAAACGCTGACTTGGAGAAGCCATGATTGGCAATGAAGAAGATATCCATGAGGCGCTTACCTGCGGTAATTGGCAGACAGAGGAGCAGGCTGAGCAATTTTTCATCGAGTTTGTGAACGCGACCGGTTTGTTCGGAGTCTACAGGCAGATTGAGGGTGTGGCACTCTGGAAGCACCATTTCCAGAAGTATAACGGGCTCAGGGCTGACGTTCTTCTGTTCCCGAGCGCCAAGCTTGCGGCTGCAGGATGGGCAAGCGGCTGCATAGTTGTCGAGATAAAGCGTTCGGGTGAGAAGATAGGTCCCGGGATAAGCCAACTTCTGGACTACATGAATGCGGCATGGCGTCTTCCTGGTGGCAGCGTCATACCGTCGTTTGGATTTATTTTACCGGCGATCAAGCAGCATGGTCCGCTGGCAAGCGTAATGTCTCACCAGCATGTCGGCACCGCATTCCCGGATCGTGACGCGATCAAGTTCCAGTGCGGCGAATTGACGGTGCTGCGGGCATATCGGGACGGCCGGGTTCAGCTTGGCGGTTTGGATTTTGGCCTCAAGACAGGTTCGAGGTGATTCCAATGGCACAGCTGCTTGTCGAAAACATTCCTTCATGCCTCAAGGAACTCGACCAATGGGTCTGCTGGCGATACGAGCCGGGGGAGAAAGGCGAATCCCGAAAGATTCCGTATGCCGCCCGAACCGGCAGGAAGGCCAGCAGCACTGACATGGCCACCTGGTGCGATTTTGAAGACGCCGTGGCCGCTGCCGGCAAATATGACGGGATCGGCTTCGTCTTCAGCGACGATGATGGATTCTGCGGCATTGACCTGGACAATTGCCTGGATGATAGCGGCAACCTGCAGGACTGGGCAAAAGAAGTGATCGAGCACTTCAACACGTACAGCGAGATCAGTCCGTCGGGCAAAGGGTTGAAACTTTTCTTCAGGGGCTGCAAGCCGGACTTTGCACAGTGCACAGTCCGCGGCCGGGGGCCGGGCAAATCCGGCAGGCTGGAGATATTTGACAAGGAACGCTACTTCACGGTCACGGGCAGGCTGTGGACTGCGACCAGCCGGAATGTGGAAGATCGGCAGATCGAGCTGGATGAATTATGCCAGGTCCTCTGGCCTGGCAAACAAATACAACCCGCCAAACCCATGGTCCAGCCGGCCATGTCGATGGATGAGCGTATGGCCTGGTGTCTCAAGTCTATGCTGGCGATGAATATCGTGGACAATTTTGACGGATCATTCCGGCTATTTTCGGCGTGCTGCAGGTGTGTGGAGCATGATCTGTCCGTAGATGAGGCGTTAGCGTGTATGTGCCAATACGCTGCACAGCGTCCGTTCCCGAAGGAGTGGTCCAAAGGGCAGATAACCAAACGCCTGCGTGACGCGGAGGGAAAGTGCACCCGGGGCGAGGCCTTGTCGGCGCGAGGTGACAGGGATGGCGGCACCCTTCCGGAAATCCTGATCGATACCGAAGAGCACCGCGTGGTCGCCGATACGATAGTCGCGCTGCGGGCCGATCCGGACCTCTACCAGAGGGGCGGAATACTTGTACGAGTTATCCGGGATTTGCAGCCCATGGACGGGATCAGGCGGCCGATCGGCTCGCCGACGATCCAGAGCGTGCCGGCGGCGAACCTGCGGGAGCGGATGACCCGCTTTGCATCATTTATCAAGGCCTGTAAAAAAGGCCAAACTGCTCCGGCCCATCCGGCGCCATGGCTGGTGTCGGCTATTGAGGCCCGGGCCGAATGGCCGGGGATAAGACATCTTTCGGGCGTGTCGGACTCGCCGGTGCTGAGGGCCGACGGCAGCGTCTGGCAGGATCCGGGCTATGACGGGCAGACCGGTGTGCTTTTCGAGAGCGAGGGGGTTTTCCCGACAGTGCACCACGAGGTCAATATAGATGATGCGGTTGCGGCCCTGGACGACCTGATGGAAGTGGTCTGCGACTTCAGGTTCGAGGCCCAGGAGCACAGGGCGGCATGGCTGGCGGCATTGCTGACCCCGCTGGGCCGGTTCGCGTTTATGGGCCCGTCGCCATTGTTCCTGATCGACGCCAACATACGCGGGGCGGGCAAGGGTTTGCTGGCCCAGGTCATCGGGCGAATCCTGCTGGGCAGGGAGATGCCGGTCAGCAGCTATGCCCACGATCCTGACGAGATGCGCAAGCGGATCACGGCCATAGCCATCGCGGGCGACCGGATGGTTTTGATGGATAACCTGGAGGGTGCATTCGGCAATGACGCCCTCGACCGTGCACTGACCAGCACACGCTGGAAGGATCGAATACTGGGCCGCAGCGAGGAGATCGACCTGCCGCTCCTGCCGGTCTGGTACGCAACCGGGAACAACGTGGCGGTCGCGGCGGACACTGCCAGGCGGGTGATACATATCAGGTTGGACGTGATGGATGAAAAACCAGAGGAGCGGACCGGCTTCAGGCATCCCGATCTGCTGGGATGGATCGGCGCCAATCGCGGTCGGTTGCTGTCTTCGGCCATGACTATCCTGTCGGCCTATTGCGGGTCCGGCAGGCCGGCGCAGGGTCTGAAGCCTTTTGGGAGTTTTGAGGGTTGGTCGGACCTGGTGAGGCAGGCGGTCGTCTGGGTGGGGCTGCCAGATCCATGCCTGACGCGGATAAGGCTGGCCGAAACGTCCGATACGTCAACCGATGCCCTTGGCCAGTTGCTTACGGCATGGAAAGAATATGACCCCTTTGACCAGGGCGTGGTTGTTTCGGAGATGATCGGCAGGCTATACCCGGTGCAGATGCAGTATTCTCCCAAGGACCAGACGGCTGTAGCGATGCGTGCAGCCCTGGAAAACCTGGTGGGTTGTCCCCCGGGCAGGGCCCCGACTCCCAAGCAGGTGGGGAACAAATTCAGGCGGTTACGGCGTCAAGTCATACGATCCGCCTATCTGGACTTTGATTCCAGCAAGTACAACCGGGCGGGAGTAGTGTGGAAGATATACAAAACATGAAATGCCATGAAAGAGACCTTGGGAGTCCAGCGAGTCTATTCTGGTCCATGCGCGACGGGATGATGGGGGAAGTTGGCATGCATGCAAAGATTGCAAGGAATAAAAGCGGGTGAAATCAATATGAGGGCAATGCAAACACATGAAATGCCACGCAATAAATGAAGCGAGTCTAGCGAGTCAGTTTCAACCCCTTAAAACAATTTTGAAGAGATACAATATAAAAAATATATTACGGGCTGAAATAGACTCGCTAGACTCGCTAGACTCGCAAAACCGCCCTCCACCCCCTCTGAATGCGACCATTTTGAGGCATTGCCGATGCCGAGACTGCCGGAAGTTCCGCCTTGACGCATATCGCGAGTATTTCTGCCTGGACGGGATTGGCGGGACGAAGGTCGAATGGTCTTCAGGCAGGCGTCAGTGCGATCCGCCAGCCGATGCATGGCACTACTGCTTGGGCTATGACGGGCCGGGAGTAAGCAAGGATATCTTGGTATTGAAGAAAAGCGTGACTTTGGGATAATAGGGCCAATTCGATATGCAATGAGACACGATGAGATAAAAAAAGTGAGATGGCGTAGGGTCCTCCGAGAGCGAGCGAAAGAAATGCACCTTGGGGGGAACACCCGGGAACGTTACTTTTGTTTCTTTCTTTCGCAAAAAAAAGCTGTGGCAGTGAGAGCCTGTGAGTGCGTAAGCGATTGATATTTCAAAGGTTATGTTTTGGCCCGTGCACAGTCATGCCTCGGAACAGCCGGAGTATGGTCGCGTGCCGTACGGCCGCACGGGTGGTTCTGGATTGCCGGGATGCTTTGAGAGGTTTTTGCGACAGGACAAGAGCGGCATCTCGCAAATTTCGGAGTGATATCTCGTAAATTATAGACAGGTCACAGAGGGCGGCTGCGTCATAAGACAGCTGCCTTCGACTCACAAGTCGCTTATTTGCAAGTGTTTGTATCGTAGACCAACTGGCCTATCAACAAAATTCCCGCAAAATTCCGCAACAATCTTTGCAAGTCGATGTAAATCAATTACTTACATCCGCTTAGAACCGCAAATAATCTTAAGTCGTTGCCGCTATTAAGTTTACATAAGTGCTTGTGGATACTATAATTATGATAGAAGCACAGGAAACTTAAAATTGAATCAGGAAAAACGTGTGCCCGCGGGCAGGCTGGACGCCGAATAAAGGCAGGTCTGTCAGCGGTCAAGACGCCCTCTTGATGAATGTGGCCGGGAATAAAGAGGTTGGCTGGCTGACAGGCTGTTAGCAGGCGTTGTCAGCGTGGCCGGGAGTTATGTCCGCCTCTCAGGTTATACCGGAAGCAAAGAACGCGGCCCCTTGCACGCAACCTTCCAATATGCGGGAAACCGGCTCAGTCCGGTGGACGACCCGATCGGAAACAGAAAGAACCCGGCAACGCGCTGGAAGACACAGGACAGGCACGCAGCCTGGCGGCAAGACAAGTACGCGGGAAGCAAGCAACCGTTAAATGAAATTCCGGCCCGGTGGTGTTTCACGGTTCGACTCCGTGAACGGGCCTTGCCAATAGTGGCAATCCAACCGAAAGGGTGTGCAAGATGTGGATCATCATACCTCTATCCGCTGTGGTCGTTTGGGCCATCGCCCTGCTCCACGCCGCCAGGTAGCAAATCAGTTCGGCCGCGGAACGGCCTAAAACCTCCAAAGGGCAAAGGGCGGCACGGACGACGTTCGCTGGCTGCGTGCCAGCAACAAGAACCTATAAGCCCGCCCGCCCTTTGGTATTCGTCCGCCGGGGTAAATAAGCCCCGGCGGGCTTTGGGCAATACCGCCCATTACGAAAGGGATTAGCAACCATGATTACGAACGAGAAAACCACAGAAAACATCGTGGCGCACGGGATTCGGGAAGTAATCCAAAGCATCGACCCGGATTCAGGAATGCTGCCCGATTGCATTCATCGGATAAGCACTTTCGAGGAGGTCGGAATGTTGACAACCAACAAGGGGTTGGTGCTGACGATGGACGACGGAACCGAATTCCAGATAACCATCGTGAAGAGCAAGTGAACCAAAAAAGTCGGCCCTATCAGTGTCGCCCGGTGCAACTCCGGGTCAGGGCCTTGATGCAAACTGGTCCGGGTGGTCCGGGCCATAAACGAAGCCGGCCGGCAGGTGCTTCGGACACCTGCCGGCCTTGACCATGAAAGAGGAACCTTCCATGATCGCAACCGATGATAGTAAAACCGCAGTTGAGCCGCAAGAAGTTTTCAGAAAGCTGGCCGGCGCCATTCAGGAGCATCTGGAGCTGACCGGCCTGGTCGATGAGCCCAAGGTGCGGGATATCGTTGATAGCGCCATTGCCGGCGCCATGCTGCCCCGGACGCTGGAGGTGCACATTGCCGGTGCGGTGAACAAGCTGTCGGAGACGCCGCACAAGCAATTCGACGAGCTTTTGTCACTGGTCTCCGAGGGTCACCAGAACATAATGCTGGTGGGTCCGGCCGGCACTGGCAAGACCACGCTGGTCAAGCACATTGCCAAGGCGATCGGTCGCAAGTTCGCGTTCATCAGCCTGTCGGCCGGCGTAACCGAGACGCATATCTTCGGCCGTATGCTGCCCACGGCTGACGGGACCTGGGCATATGTCGAATCGCCGTTCATCAAGATTTACCGCAACGGCGGCCTGTTCCTGTTCGACGAAGTTGACGCCGCCGACGGCAACGTGATGGTCAGCATCAACGCGGCCCTTGCCAATGGGGTTCTCTGCAATCCGGTTACCGGCGAGGTGATCGAGCGTCATCCTGATTGCCTGATTGTTACGGCTGCCAACACCTACGGTCGCGGCGGCGACATGGTGTACGTTGGCCGCAACGCACTTGACGGCGCCACTTTGGACAGGTTCGTACTGGCCAAGCTGCACGTCGGGTACGACACGGTGCTGGAGCACAACATCGCTCGTGGCGCCCTCGATGCCGAGCAGACGCGGACGCTGCTGAATTGGGTCAAAAAGCTCCGGGATGGCATCGACCGAAACCGTCTCCGCCGTATCGCGTCAACCCGGCTCATCGAGCAGGCCGTCAAGGCCCTGAAATCCGGCAAGACGCTGGACGACGTGAAGGCCAGGTACTTTCAGGATTGGACCAACGACGAAAAGGCCAAGGTCGGAGAGGGAGAATAACCATGATGGACAATGACCTTTTCCAGAAGCTTTTTGTCCGCTACATGGCCGGCGAAAAAGTTACCTCGCTGGCCAAAGAGGCGGGGATTCCATGGCAGCGGCTGTGGGGTTTGCTGAATGACCGCAAGCAGAATCAGCCCAAAGATGAGAGCCAACCGAAGGATGAAGATCGCCAGCAGAAGACTGGCAACGCGATTGTCCGTGACTCCGATGGGATTGACCGAATCACCTTTGATTCGATAGGTCAATCCGTGGTCGATGCGATGGCCGATTACGCCCAGAACGAGGGCAACCGCAAGCTGATCGCCCAGAGCCTCGACCGCCATACGACCGGCCGCGATTCATGGGCTAACCGTTATACCCGCAAGAAACTGCTGGACGCGGTGCAGAATCCCCCAAAGCACCTGATGGATGCGGTGGACGAGATGCGGCAGTCGCTGATGGATGAAGCCAATCCGCCAGTGGCCAGCCGCAGGCGTATCCGCCGCAATCAGGAATGGGGCGACGAGCTGGAGGCAGAAAAAGTTCTGACCCGCAGCTTTACGCCATGGGACCGCATGACGCGGGAGGCGCAGCCCCGGCGGTCTGTGACGATCGGCGTGAATCTGACTGTCCACTGCCGCCAGCGGGCCGAAGACCTGCTGTGGCGCGGTGCTGCGG
Organism: Planctomycetota bacterium; assembly: GCA_016235825.1. Lineage (GTDB taxonomy): Bacteria > Planctomycetota > Phycisphaerae > SM23-33 > SM23-33 > JACRIL01. The sequence goes on along the minus strand of JACRIL010000184.1, from coordinate 17,032 downwards.
CCGCTGCCTTGGCCGACATCCTCACCCAGCGAGGCGTCAACGTCGAAATCGTCGCCTTCTGGACCATCGGAAAGATGAGTTCAATGAGCAGGATGGTGGTCAGCCGCTACGTCATCAAACGGGCGGACATGCCATTGGACCTCGGCAGCGTCGCGGTCGCACTGGCGGAGATCGCATATGCTCGTCTTGTCGCCCTGTACGGCCTGGCCCGGCACGTCCCGGGCAAACTGGATGAGAGCATGGGCGTCTGCGAGACGCTCCCGGCACAGGACAGGTCCGGAATCGACTATCTGGCGGAATCGAATATCACAAATCGCACGGCGGCGGAGAACTGGCTCAAAACCTCCGCCAGCCGGCAGGAAGGAGAGGTGCTGCATGTATAACCCCAAACCTATCAAATCGGGCAAGCTGCTCGATCTCGAAACCTGGGAAGCTTTGAAGAAGACGGGTTTTAGCGAGGAAGACTTGCTGAAGGACCAGCCGCAGGGCCCGGTGATTTTTTCATATACGCGAAAACAGGCGATTGAAGATGGCGTGCTTGTTGACATGACCGACCATCCATGGCAGCGGGTTCTGGAAATGCTCGGGATAATCGCCCATACGGTGATGACGTCCGCGTCGTTTGCGAAGACCGTCGCGGGCGAGCAGAACCGCAAAGACCCTTTTAACCAGTTGAGCCGATTCAGCATCGTCCTGGCCGCGTTCCGTGAGGCCTTGTCAAAGGACAAACAGACTGACCGGGTTTACTTTGAGATAAAGGGCCTCGACGGCAGTCCGGTCAAACTGTGGGCGTTGATCGGACCGGGCGACGAGGGCGAAGCAGTTCTTACCTTGATGTTAGAAAACGAGGATTGAACCATGAAAAACATAAACGAGTTATTCAACAGCGAGCGGGCGAAGTGCGCATCAGAGGCTGTAAAGGCTTACGCCATGGCCAAGATAAATAATGGCACGGACATCTGGGACTTTGAGAGCGAGCACCCACAGGAAGCCATGGTCGATCTGCTGACGGACCTGCGGCACTGGGCGTATCGGGCCGGACTCGACTTTGAGTCCGCCGACAGCATAGGCCGAGACCATTTCGACTGGGAGTTGCACGACGAAAAGGCAGGTGAACCATGAACGAAATAAAGGAAATCGATCCTCCCTCCAAACATGGCGCCGCGATCTGCCCGGGCTGTGGCGAATACGTGGAATATCTCGGCATACATGACTTCGACGACGACTGCCTCTACTGGCCGTGGACCTGCAAGTGCGGCCTACGCGGGAAAGAGTGCCACGAAGTCCTGTTCAGCCACCACGAAATCATCGGAGATACGAAAGTCGAGGTTCAACATGAAAAAACGCAGAAAACATAAGGGCCTTGGGAACGATTTGAACCCCCAGCCCCGGCACAGCAAGGGGCCGTGGCGGATACAGCGTACTTCACGGCCACATTACCTCCAGATCGTGGATGCCGACGGCGATGTTGTGGCCGTGCTGGACGCCACCGACCAGTCAGGCGGGTCGATGGGCGATGACGAGACCTTGCTGGCCGACGCATATGTCCTGGCCGCGGCGCCGGTGCTGCTGGCAGCGTGCAAGGAGGCGGCGCAGGAATACATGATAGTCAACTGCCACGATCATTGCGGCCTGTGCACGCCTTGCCAGTTGCGCGACGCCATAGCTATGGCCCAACCGCCGGCCTTGAGAGGCCGGCGTTGTGCGGGTGAACTCAAAGGAACCAAAAAAGTGAAAGGAGCGAACAATGATCGTGGTCATAGTTAGCGGTGGAGTAGTTCAGTCGGTCTATTCCGACGCACCCGATGAGGACGTAAAAGTGCTCGATTTTGATGACGCCAGAGAGTCCGAGGTCTCAGCCGAACAGATGACCCGTGAACTGCGTCAGGTCGAGCGGGACATGTACGAAGTACTCTGACTTATTTCTCAAAAACCCCAATAACTGAAAGGTATTGACAATGGTGGAAAATAGAAGAAGTGAAACACGATTTTTTTGCAGCGGCGCACGGCATGGCGCAGGAGGTGCGTCATGACGGCCTTGAATGAGATCATGCTGGAAAAAATGCGTCGGCGCCGGTCCGCGGGCGAGAGCGTTGGCGAGCTCGCCCGCGAGGTCGGCATGAGCTGGCAGCGGCTCTGGTCGCTGATATATCCAAATGGATGCAAGCCGGGTCCGGCGCCGCGCGGCTCCGGTCCGCTTACTGAAAGGTACAGACCACTGAGCCTTGAGGCGATCAGGGGGCAGGAGAGCGTGGTGGAATCGCTTCGTAAATTTTTGGCCGAACCCTACCCGGCGGCCTTTATGTTCGAGGGCGACACGGGCACGGGAAAGACCTCAGCCGCCATGGCGCTGGCGGCCGGGCTGGGGTGCGACCTGTCCCAAAAACCCCCGGAGTTCGGGGGGCTGCATGTGATAGCCAGCGGCGAGCAGACGGCCGACGCGGTCCGGGGCATGTATGAGCTCATGTTCCGCTAACCATTCTCCGGCAGCGGGTGGAAGGTGGTGATCGTCAACGAGGCCGACCGGATGCACGCGGCGGCCGAGACGGTCTGGCTTGACAGGCTGGAGCAACTGCCGCCCAAGACGGTGTTCGTGTTCACCACAAACATGCCCGAAAAACTTTCGCCCCGATTTCGGGACCGCTGCATGAGGCTGGATTTTGAGAGCGATTCCGGAAAACTGGCCCGCGCCGCCCGAAAACTTTTATCAGCGATCTGGAAGAGGGAGACGGGCAAGACCGTAGCTCCGTCATCCTTCAGCCACCTTGTGGACAAGGCGACGGAGAATGGCAGGCTCAGCTTCCGCCGGGCGGTCCAGCTGCTGGCAACCGAACTGGGTAAGGAGATCAGGCCGTGAACGACCAGACGATCGAACATGTGCTGCTCTGGGCGACGTTGCCGCCTGGTGTCACTGCGGGCCGGGCTATGAAGGCGAACCGGCGCTTAATCTGATGCTCGAAGGGGAGGATTGACCGTGAAACCGGAACTGCATGAAAAATTTCGCTTTGTCGTTCGTCAGCCCCAGAGGCGACCCCGAAGGGTTGCTGCAGGCGGCAAACTCAAACCCAATCAGAAAGGATTACTCCAATGTCAACAGATACGCAAAACAAGAGCATTACCCTGTACTTTCGTGACGGCGGCTCCGACAAGGTTTATCAGGCCGGCGTCCAGCCCAAGGAGGCTGGCTTTGTCGTCAACTTCGCCTTTGGCCGGCGGGGCAGCACGCTTCAGACCGGCACAAAAACCGCCATTCCCGTGGATTATCAGGCCGCCGTCAAGGTCTACGACAAGCTGGTGCGGGAGAAGATGGCCAAGGGCTACGCGCCGGGCGCCGACGGCGCGCCGTACCAGGGCACGAAGCGGGAAGATGCCGTCACGGGCGTCTTTCCGCAGCTTCTCAACTCCATCGACCAGGGCCAGGCGGAGCAATTGGTATCCGATGACGGCTGGTGGATGCAGGAGAAGTTCGACGGCAAGCGCATCCTGATTCGCAAAGACGGCGGGCAGGTAGTCGGCATCAACCGCAAGGGTTTGGCGGTTGCCTTGCCGCAGCCCATCGCCGAGCAGGCATTAGCCATCAGCGACCGGCAGTGGCTGATGGACGGAGAGGCCATCGGAGATATCTACATCGCCTTCGACCTGCTGGAGCGCGGCGGCATGGACTTGCGGGCGGAGCCTTACAACCTGCGATTGGCGGCTCTGGGCGACCTGGTATCCCAGTCCGTCTGCGTCATTCGGTTAGCGGATACGGCCAAAGACGCTGCCTCGAAACGGTCGAAACTGGCCCAGTGCCGCGGCGACAATCGTGAAGGCGTCGTGTTCAAACGATTCTCCGCACAGTATACACCGGGCCGGCCCTCCAGCGGCGGCGACCAGCTTAAATTGAAGTTCACCGCCACGGCCTCCTGCATTGTGGCCAAGGCCAACGGCACAAAGCGCAGCGTCGCCCTGGAACTGCTGGAAGGCGGCGAACGCATCGCGGTCGGAAACGTGACCATCCCGCCAAGCCAGCAGATCCCCCAGTCCGGGAGCGTCGTGGAGGTTCGTTACCTCTATGCCTATCCGGGCGGCAGCCTGTTCCAGCCCGTCTATCTGGGCCAGCGGGACGACATCGATCCCCGGGCCTGTATCATCGGCCAACTGAAGTACAGGGCCGGCGGCGAGGACGAGGAGGAATCGGCCCGGGAAGGCGGTGCCGCATGACCACGACAAGAAAACAATTCGACTTGTTTGATGGCATCAAGCCCGACGCCAGCAAACTCCAGGAGATCATCAAGTCCACGGAGCAGGATGGGCAAATCAGCTTCCGCGGGCTGATTCAGGCCTTGACAGTGGCTTTAGGATAGAAGTGTGGCCATGAATGATTCGACGATAGAACGTGTCCTTCTCTGGATGGTCAGCGGATTGGCGGGCGCCGATCTTGAGACGGCCTGTATCGCCAAGCTGGATGTGGACCCCTCGCAGGTCGGGTCTGTCATCGCCGAGGCCCGCAAGCGTCTGACGCTGGCGGCGGAGTACAACCGCGACGAGCTTTTGGGCACGGCCCTGACTCGGCTCAATGACCTCTACAGCCGGTGCATCCGCACGCAGAACGAGGCCAAGGCCCTGGACGTGCAGAGGGAGATCAACAGACTAACCGGGCTCTACCGCCAGTACGGCCTGCCGGCGGCAGGCCAGGGTGATTCCGAGGCGTCCGACGAACTGGCGGCTGTGGGCGAATATTTGCTGCCGCTGCGTCTGACCTCGGAGAATTATCCATTGCGAGAACATGCCCGGCTGGCTGCCCGGCGGATAGCCGAGATGGATGCTGGAGCTGCCTGCGAACTGACCGATTCGGAAAAACCTTTAAAGACAGGAGACGTGCAATGAACATTTACACACTGGGTTACAGCGGCTGGAAGGTTGAAGAGATTCAGGCGATGCTGGAAAAACTCGACGCCATCCTGGTCGATGTCAGGATGGCGCCGCGCAGCCGGATGAGTTTTTTCAATGCCGGTCCGCTCCAGAAACTCCTTGGCGAGCGATATCTCTGGCTGAAGGATTTCGGGAACCGCAACTACAAGGGCACATTCGAGCAGATCGAGATCGTGGATTTTGCGACCGGTCGGATGGCCATTGAGGGGCTTGTCCGCAATGGCAGGTCGATCGTGCTGATGTGCGGCTGCCGGGATGTGGAAGTCTGCCATCGCAAGGTGCTGGCCGAACGTCTGGCTAGGCTCTGGAAGGTACAGGTGATGCACCTATCCACGCCGGCTTCAGGCAAGGACGATGGTTCCCGCAGACGCGCCCCGCCGAAGCTTTTCTGAATCGCGCCATATCGCCCGATTGCTTCCCTGAAAATCCCTGAAAAAACTTGACAGTGGGTGGATACTGGAGATGTACCGCGCCGCAGGTGTTTTTTGCGCACGCCGGCCCACCAGGCCGGAGGATCTGGCTCGCTGCCAGGGCGGCGCTTTTTAGCATTTAGCTTCGGCAAGGCTCAAAAAATCAGGCAGGGAAAAAATGTTCATCGGAAGCATAAACAGATACATGCGAGCGGTTCTGGAGACGGCCGGGGCCCAGTGGAAGGGTTTGCCGGTCTACGTCGCCTGCTCTGGCAACTTTACCGTCGAGCGGATTCTGGCCCGCTGCGGAGCGGGGGCGATCCATTCCAATGACGTCTCGATCTATTCTTGCGCCTTGGGCTGGCATTTGACCAGTCAGGCTGTGCCCTACAAAGTTAAGGACCAGGCCGGCGAATTCTCCTGGCTGGCAGACTACCTGGAGCCGGGCCCTGCCACGATCGCCACGCTGCTGCTGACGGGCGAGATGCTCAAGGTTTCCGGGGACAATGCTTACGCCCGGCGAATGAGAGAGGAATATCGCCTCCGCTGGCCGGAGCTGCACGCCAGGACGGTCGAGCGGGTGTCGAAGGCGGTCGCCGGAATCAAACTTTCCTCATACTTCGCCGGCGACTGCCGGGATTTTCTGACAGGCGCCGACCGCGAGTCGGTCTGCATCAGCTTTCCTCCGACCTACAAGGGCGGCTATGAGCGGCTTTTCAAAAAACTCGACGCCGTCTTTGACTGGCCCAAGCCCAGTTACCAAGTCTTCAGTCCCGAGGATTTTGAGCAATTCAGCAAGACTGTTCGGAGCTTTAGGCACTGGATGATCTCCAGCGACGCCGAACAACCCGCCCTGGCCGGCCAGCACGTTGCCACGGTGCAGACGACGCTGCTGTCGAAGCCGGTTTTCATGTATTGCGATTCGGCGCCCCCCAGGCTGGCGACGGCGAGGCAATCCATGAGCAGCAATCCCTGGCATCCCCGAACGGATGAAGTTGTCGAGCCGATCCAGATCGCACGCATAGACTCAAAGACTATGAACGCAATACGCAGCATGTACCTGGCTCAGCATATTACTGTCTGCGATGCGCCCCGCAATTATGCCATCCTTTCGGCCGGCAGGATTGTCGGGGCTTTTTCTTTTGCGCTGCCGCGGGGTCCGCTGCCCTGCGACCTTTACCTGCTATCTGATTTCGCGGTCAGGCCGTCTCCGCACAGGCGACTGAGCAAGTTGATCCTGGCCTGTGTGGCCAGCCGGGAAGTCCGGGACGACCTGGAGCAATGGCTCTGCACGCGGATCAAAGTGATCGGCACAACAGCTTTCACCGACAATCCAGTCTCCATGAAATATCGCGGCCTGTTCGACGTCCACAGCCGATCGGAGGGCAAGGTCAATTACCTCGGCCCGGCCGGCAAATGGTCCCTGAAGGAAGGATTCGCATGGTGGAAAACCAATCACTCGGCAAAGTGAATGAAAAACTTTCTGCATCGAGTCTGCGGGTAGCCACGATCCGGATGGATCAATGCGATCTGCTGGAGAAGAATGCCCGGTTCATGCGGGTCGAGCAATACAGGCGGCTTGTGGACAACATTCGCCGCGACGGCTGCCTGACGAGCGTTCCGTTCGCGGTCAAGAGCGGGGATCGCTACACGATCCTGTCGGGCAACCATCGCGTCAGGGCGGCCAGGGACGCGGGCCTGGCGGAGATCATGGTGCTTTACACCGACCAGGAATTGAGCAGGGCCAGGCAGGTGGCGATCCAGCTCGCCCATAATGCGATTGCCGGCCAGGACGACCTGGCGATTCTACGCGACTTGTACGACGAGATAAACGACGTGGCCCTGAAGGAGTATTCCGGTCTCGACGACGTGGTGCTCGGCCAGCTCAATCCGCCCGAGCTGGATCCGCTATCAGAGAAGGGCCTGGAATACCGCATCGTTTCAATCGCGTTTCTGCCCGACGAGGTGGAACGGGCAGAAAAACTTTTCGCAAAAATCATGGAACAGGCGACGGGGGATGCGACATGGATCAATCGGCGGGCTGAATACGATCGGATGCTGGACGCCCTGGCCGTCGCAAGGGAGCGGGCCGGCGTGAAGAACACGGCCACGGCCTTCGGGCTGCTGCTCGACCTTGCCGAAAAACACCTTGACGAAATTCCCGGCCCGGAATCGGCCAAGGGCAGCAACAAGTAGGCAAAAAATGCCAGGGACGGTGATCAGACACGGCAGGCAGGCGTACCAGAAGGCCAGGGAACGGGCCAAGGCCAGGTCCGCCGCGATCACGATGGCCGGCCAGGACATCGCGCCGATCCCGATGCCCGCCAACCAAGTTCGAAGGGCAAACGCTGATAGAGATCTAAAATTCTTCTGCGAGACGTACTTTTCGCATTTGTTCACGCTGGCCTGGAGCCAGGACCACCTCCGCGTGATCGCCAAGATCGAACGCGTGGTCCGGTACCGCGAGACACTGGCTGTGGCCATGCCCCGCGGGAGCGGCAAGACAACTTTATGCCTGGTGGCCGTGCTCTGGGCCGTGCTGTCGGGCCGGCACGAGTTCGTGTTCCTGATCGCCAACGCCCAGGAGGCGGCCCTTGCGATGCTGGCCAACATAAAGAGCCATATCCTGGGCAATGATCTGCTCCTGGCCGACTATCCCGAGGCAGTCTGGCCGATCCGCTGCCTGGAGGGCGAGGCCAGACGCTGCACGGGCCAGCGGTATTACGGGATACCGACCCGGGTCGGCTGGGGAGCCGATGAGATCGTGATGCCCACGATCCCCGGCAGCCGCTGCTCCGGCTCGATCATCCGCGTCAGCGGCATAACAGGCAACATCCGTGGAGCGCTGCACGTCCGGGCCGACGGCAGCCAGATCCGCCCGACGCTCGTGGTCTGCGACGACCCTCAGACGGATCAGTCAGCCCACTCGCTGCTCCAGACAGCCGAGCGGCTCTCGATCATCAACGGCGCCGTCAAGGGCCTGGCCGGCCCGGGCCAGCGGACGGCGATCATCATACCATGCACGGTGATCCAGGGCGGCGACCTGGCCGACCAGCTCCTCGACCGCCAGAAGAACCCGTCCTGGCATGGGGAGCGGACCAGGCTGGTATATAGTTTTCCGACGAATGAGAGGCTCTGGTCTGAATATGCCCGGATCAGGGATGAATCGCTCAGGGCCGACGGCGACGGCCGGGAGGCGACGGAGTTTTATGCCGCGCACCGCCAGGAGATGGACACTGGTGTAGTTGTGGCCTGGCCGCAGCGGTATCTCGCCTCGCGGGGTGAGATATCCGCAATCCAGCACGCGATGAACCTCAAGCTGGAAAACGAGCGGGCATTTTATGCCGAATATCAGAACGAGCCGCTCAAGCCCAGCCAACTGCCGAGCGAGTCGCTCACCGTGCAGATGGTTTGCGAAAAGGCCAATGGCCGCACCAGACGTGAAGTGCCCCTGTCATGCAACAGGCTGACCATGTTCGTGGATGTGCACAACAAGTTGCTGTACTACTGCCTCTGCGCCTGGCAGGAGGATTTTACCGGCTTTATCGTCGATTACGGCACGTATCCGGAGCAGACGGAGCGGACTTTTGCTATGGACGGAGCCCGCAGGACGCTGGGCAGAACATTCCCGGGCGCCGGGCCGGACGGGGCCATCCAGGCGGGCCTTGAGAAACTTGTCTCAAAATATCTGGACACGGACTTCCGGCGCGGCTCGGGTCTCATGCGGATCGACCGACTGCTCGTGGACATGGGGTACAAGCCGGGGACTGTGGCGGCCGTGAGGCACAAGGTCGGCGGATCGGCGATGATGCTCTGCAAGGGACTGGGCATCCGGGCCGGATCCAGGCCCATGAGCGGCTATGCCAGGCGGGTCGGCCAGACACTCGGCCATTACTGGTATATACCCAACGTCAGCCGGACCGCGGAATTCCCACACGTGGCGTCGGATGTAAATTATTGGAAAACTTTTTTGCATGGCGCCCTGGCCGCTCCGGCGGGCGACCCGGGCAGCATGACTATCTTCGGACAGGCGGGCGAGCATGAGCTTTTTGCCCGGCACATCGCGGCCAGCGAGACCTGGACTGCCACGCAGGGGCATGGGCGGACGGTCCTCGAGTGGACGCCGCTGCCCGGCAGGCCGGACAACCACTGGCTGGATTGCTTGGTCGGCTGCGCGGTGGCTGCCTCGATGCTCGGAGTCAGGTTGCAGGGCCAGGCCGCCCCGAATCGCAGACGGAAGCGATACACTCAGGAAGATTTTTCAAGGAGATGAATCGATGGTCGAGGAAACTTTCCGAAAGAGATGGGATCCTGCTGAAAACAAACGCGGCCTGGAGTGCCGCTCCTGCGGCTGCAGGCATTTTCGGGTGATCTACACGCGGCCCGTATGCGGCCAGCGGCTTGCCCGCCGCCGGGAGTGCCGGCACTGCGGCAGGCGGGTCACTACATGGGAAAGCATGGGAGGAAATGCGGCCCCGGCGGATCCAGGGCGGCAAATCGACCCTTGAAACCACATGGGTGGTACATATGCGTAACAATCCGCATTGTTTTTGGACAATGTGCTTGTTCGAGTCGAACTTGCCGGTAAAAGCGGGATAGGCAACCAGTAGCGCAGCACATTGAACGGAAAATCGAATATTGCCCAGGGAACGGGGCCGGCCGGCCCCGAGCCTTCGGAGACGAAGCTAAAGCCCCACCTTCACCTGATCGGGTGTGGAGGTGGGGCTTTTTCTTTGGGCCTTTCAGGGATTTCAGGGAACGGATCTGTGGCTGAAGAACTGGATAACGTTATTCGCAGGAACGCAAGAGGTCCGGCCTCCGCCGACGTGGACGGAGTTCGGATGTCACAGCACAACCTCCGCGACCAGATCGAGGCCGACAAGTACCTTGCGAGCAAGCGGGCCGGCAAGAATCCGGCCAAGGCATTTACGCGGGCGAAGATCGTGCCGCCCGGGACGGTGTAAGAAAATGAAACTGTGGCCCTGGACAAGGCGAGCGAAGGCGACAGTGCGGACCGCGGTGCGGTTCATCCGCGCGAAGTTCGATTCCGCCCAAACCACGCCAGACAACCGCAGGCACTGGGCCAACGCGGACGGCTTTTCGGCCAATGCCGCCGCCTCGCCGGAGGTCAGGCGGATACTCCGCAACCGCTCCCGCTACGAGGTGGCGAATAATTCATATGCGCGCGGCATCGTGCTGACGCTGGCCAACGACGTGATCGGCACGGGCCCGCGCCTCCAGATGCTTTTAGATAGCGACAAGGCCAATAGGACCATTGAATCGGAATTTGCGAACTGGGCCAGAGCGATAAACCTGTCTGAAAAACTTCGCACGATGCGCCAGGCAAGGGCGCAGGACGGCGAGGCCTTTGCGGTCCTGTTCAACAATCCCAATCTCAATTCGCCCGTAAAGCTGGACCTCAAACTCATCGAGGCTGAACAGGTGGCGACGCCCGGCTCCGTTGCGTTCCGCCGCGGCGGGTCTGACGCGACCAATGCCGTTGACGGGATCATCTTCGACGAACTGGGCAACCCGGTGGAATATATCATCCTGAAAAACCATCCCGGAAGCGGAAAGCTTGCCGACGCCGCCAACTTCGACCGCATCCCCGCAAAATACGTCATCCACTGGGTCCGGGCGGACAGGCCGGGCCAGTCCCGCGGCCTGCCGGACATCCTGTCATCGCTGCCTCTGTTTGCCCAGCTGCGGAGATATACGCTGGCCGTAATCACTGCCGCCGAATCTGCGGCCAACATCGCCGTGCTGATGAAGACCAATTCACCGGCCGGGGGCGAGGCGGCCGATGTCGAGCCGATGACTGAGATGGAGTTCTCGCCCAACATGGCCGTCTTCACGCCCGAAGGGTGGGAACCGTCGCAGATCAAGGCCGAGCAGCCGGCGACGACCTACGACATGTTCAAGCGTGAGATCCTCAACGAGATCGCCCGCTGCCTGAACATGCCCTACAATATCGCCGCCTGCAACTCCTCGGGCTACAACTACGCATCGGGCAGGCTCGATCACCAGACCTATTACAAATCCATCCGCGTGGAGCAGTCGCAGTGCGAATCCGTTGTCCTGGATCGGATTTTCAGCGCATGGCTGGCCGAGGCGGTCAAAGTTATCCCGGAAATCAGCGGGCCTGATGGGTCCCTTGCCACGGCGCAGCAAAGCGGAGCCGGGCACCAATGGTTCTGGGACGGGCACGAGCATGTGGACCCGGCCAAGGAGGCCAACGCACAGGCGACGCGGCTGGCAAACAACACCACCACGCTGGCAAACGAATTCGCCCGCCAGGGCAAGGACTGGGAGACGGAGCTCCGCCAGCGGGCCAGGGAAGTGCTTCTCTGCAAGGAACTGGGACTGACTGTGGCCGACCAGGCCACCCCGCCAGTCCCCGAAAAACCCGTGGACGATCCACAGCAGCAGGACAATTCGGAAGGAAATGACAATGACGAAGAATAATTCCAGGCCGCCTGAGAATTTTGAACTGACAGCCGCCGTGGAGATCGATCTGACGGCTGAAAACGCGGGATCGCCAACCACGGACCAGAATGGTGGCGGAAAACTGCCGCGATTCAGCATGGTCGCGTATACAGGCGGGCCGATGCGGATAGCAGGCTGGCGATATCCGGTGGTCGTGGACCTGGCCGGGCTGGCCATCCCCTCGCAATCCCGTCCCATCCGGTTCGGCCACGATGCAAACAGCGGCGTGGGGCACAGCGATTCCATCCGTGTTCAGGAGGGCATGCTCGTCGCCACAGGCGTCGTCTCGCGCGATACGTCGGCAGCCAAGGAGATCGTCGCATCGGCCAAAAACGGATTTCCGTGGCAGGCCTCGATAGGGGCGTCGGTGGACGAGTTCGAGTTCGTCAAGGCCGAGCAGATGGTCTTAGTCAATGGCAATAAATTTACAGGCCCCCTGAACGTCGTCAGGAAGGCGACGCTGGGGGAAATCAGCTTCGTGGATCTTGGCGCCGACGGAAACACGTCGGCCAGCGTGGCCGCTACGGCCAGGGAGAAAAACATCATGGATGACAGGGAAAACGTTGAACAGGGCAAACTTTTTGCCGAAAATGACGCGGACAGGGAAGTCCACGTCGCAGCCGGGTCCGACCGTGGGCAACCCTCCGGTTCCGGTCCTGTTGTAAAAAGTCAGGCGACCGCCGGCACGGACGCCGGCGGGCCTGGCATTGCGCCTCCGAGGTCGCCGGCCATGCAGCCTCCTCAGGCGCAGGTTCCACAAACGCCGCAGCCGGCGCAGGCCCAGCCGCCTGCCCTCAAAATCCAGGCCGCGGATGCACCGGCCGAACCTTCGGCCGCGGCCCGGACAGTCGCGGAGATGAGGGCGGCGGTTGCCGCCGAGCAGGATCGGATCAACGCGGTCAAAAAGGTCTGCGGCGATTCGCACGCCGATATCGCGGCGAAGGCCATCGCCGAGGGCTGGGATGTGACCAGGACCGAGCTGGAGGTCCTGCGGGCGGACAGGCCCAAGCCGCCGGCCGTGCAGATTCCGGATAATTACGTCGGCCAGAACGTGCTTGAGGCAGCCTGCATGCTCACCGGCCGCCACGCCGACGCAGAAAAGCTTTACGACGAAAAAACGCTGGAACTTGCAGCCAAAAAATTCAGGGGCGGGTTGGGCCTGCAGGAGCTTTTGCTGGAGGCGGCCTGGGCCAACGGTTTTTCGGGAAAGAATTTCAGGGACAGCCGGGAGGTTCTCCGATTTGCGTTTGGCCAAGATGTGCAGGCCGGTTTTTCAACGGTGGATATCGGAGGAATCCTGTCGAATGTATCTAACAAATTCCTGCTGGAAGGTTTCTTCAGCGTTGAGGGGACCTGGCGGAATATCTGCGCCATAAGGAACGTCTCGGACTTCAAGACGGTCACCAGCTACCGTCTTATCGGAAAAGACCAGTACGAGATCGTGGCGCCCGGCGGGCAACTCAAGCACGGGACGCTCGGCAACGAGAGCTACACCAACAGGGCCGACACCTACGGGCTCCTGCTGGCCATAGACCGCCGGGACATCATCAACGACGATCTGGGCGCGATCACCACGGTGCCCCGCAAGCTGGGAAGAGGTTCGGGTCTGAAGATCAACGACATCTTCTGGACCATCTTCATGAACAACGCCTCGTTCTTCACCGCAGGCAACGCCAACTACCTCACCGGCGCCGACACGGCCCTGGCGATAGAGTCGCTCAGCCGGGCTGAAAAAACCTTTATGGACATGAAGGACTCCGACGGCAAGCCCATCGGGATCATGCCGGCGGTGCTGCTGGTCCCGACTGCCCTGTCGGCCATAGCCACGCAGCTCTACAAGGCCACAGAGCTTCGGGACAACACCACGGGCAAGGGCGCTTATCCGACCAGCAACCCGCACCAGGGCAAGTATCGGGTCGAGGTCAGCCGCTACCTGTCCAGCTCCGCATATGCGGGCAATAGCGACAAGGCGTGGTACCTCCTGGCCGATCCGTCGGACCTGCCGGTGATCGAGGCGGCGTTCCTCAACGGCAACGAGTCGCCGACCATCGAGACGGCCGAGGCGGACTTCAACGTCCTGGGGATACAGATGAGGGGTTACCATGACTTCGGTTGTGCCTTGCAGGATTCCCGGGGCGGCGTGAAGTCGAAAGGGGAAATATGATCGATCTACTTTCCCCCAATTGTGGTCTGCCGAGGTGCTGCTGCAGCACTGCCGAGGAGGTCTGGCGGGATATCCCGGGCTTCCAGGACTATCAGGCCAGTGACCTGGGACGCATTCGCAGTCGCAAGTCTGGAGCATGGCAGATGTTGCAGGCTACCCCGCACTCAAAAACCGGCTATCTCGTCGTCAGTCCTCGTGTGGGCGGCAGATATGTCGCCCGAAGTGTGCATCGACTGGTTGCGGCGGCATTTCTAGGAGAGGCCCACGGCCGTGATGTGAACCACAAGAACGGCGACAAACACGACAACCGCCTGCAGAATCTTGAATACCTTAGCCGTGGGGAGAATCATCGCCACGCCTACCGAACCGGCCTGCGTGGACCGGTCGGTAGCAAGCTCGGCTGCGAGCAAGTTCGTCAGATCGCATCGCTCAAGGGCAGGGCTACCCAGAGAGACATTGCCCGGCAGTTTGGCGTGAGCTGCGCCACGGTCAGTCTGATCCATCATGGAAAGCGTTATGCGCTTCTACTTGTCCAATGAAAGGAAGAAACAATGGCTACTGCAATCTTTGTACATGACGGAGATGCAATCGACTACACGCCGACGGCCTATGTCCCGGCCGGGACCGTGGTGCTCCAGGGCGACCTGGTGGCCGTGGCCAAGACGGCCATCGCCGCCAACACACTCGGCAGCCTGGCGGTCGCGGGCGTCTATGACTTCCCGAAGGCGACTGGGGCCGGCAAGGCGATCGCGGCCGGGGCCACCTGCTACTGGGATGACGCCAACGGCAGGGCCGCGACCACGGCCGGCGGCAACAAGCTGATCGGCAAATGCACCAGGGCCGCCACTGACAGCGACCTGACGGTCCGGATCAGGCTGGATCAGTGACCCTATTGAAAGGGTCATCCTGGCGTAGCTCGAAGAGCGAAGCCGGATGGATAGGTGAAAAATGGCCGACATGCTCGAACAGGCATCCGACTGGCTGGACGCGATGAGGTCAAAAAACCTCTCGCGTCCGGTCCTTTACTGCCGGGGCAGCGATGCCGTGGAGGTCGGCGCCACTGTCGGCAGGACCATATTCGAGATCGACAACGGCTACGGCGCGATCGAACGGTTCGAGAGCCGGGATTTTCTGGTACCGGTCCAGACGCTGGTTCTCAATGGCGTGCAGGTCGAACCAAAGCCCGGCGATTTTTTCAGGGAAGCAGTCGGAGCCAAGGTGCTGGTCTATGAAGTCATGGCCCCGGGCAAGGAAGACTGCTGGCGGTTTTCCGACAGGTTCCGAAAAGTTTTTAGAATCCATACCAAGCTGGTCGGCACGGAAGGATGAAAATCATGGACAACATCATAACGCAGCCGGTCGTGCAGTACGGTTTTCTGGGATTTTCCGCCGTGCTGCTGGGCGTCGTGGTCTGGCTGATACGGCGGCTGCTGGAACTGCTTCACATGAATAACCACATAATCGCGGCCAATACCGAGGCCATACGCGACCTGACCTGCATGACCAGCGACCTGCTTAAACTCAACCGCTCGCTGCATGACAAGATCATCTCACGGCCGTGCATAGCGGCCAGGGAGCAGCCAGTCTGATGCCCGTAATTGTCGACATTGCCGATGCGGTGGTGAGCGAACTGAACGCCGGGGCGTTCAGCCAGACGTTTACTGCCCAGCGGGCATGGCTGCCGCGGTTCGATCTTGTTGATCTGAAGGACCTGCACGTGACTGTCGTGCCCAAGGGCGTGTCTGTCCAACCTGCCGGCCGAAAGGTCTGCCAGTACGAATACAGCGTCGATGCAGGCGTCCAGAAGAAACTGACCATAAATAATGGCATGGAAAAAGCCGAGATCGACGCCCTGATCGTGCTTGTGGAGGAGATCGCGGGTTTTTTCCGGCAGAGGCGGCTGTCGGCATATCCGGATGCCGCGTGGGTGAAGACGGAGTATTCGCACCTATACGTCGTGGAGCATCTGAGCCAGTTAAGCCAGTTCACCAGCGTGCTGACGCTGACATTTCGGGTTTTTCAGGAAACAGCATGATCGGCATCAAGATCGACAAGTCGATGTTCTTCGACCGCAAGAAAATCATGAACGCGGTGGATGTCGGTGTGCGAAAAGTCCTGGCGAAGTTCGGCGCCTTCGTGCGAACCGCTGCACGCAGCAGCATCCGTAAACGTAAGTCCGTTTCGCAGCCTGGCCAGCCGCCAAGCAGCCACACGGGGCTGCTGAAAAGGCTTATCTACTTCGGATATGACGCCGGGAAAAAGTCCGTGGTCATCGGCCCGGCGCCGCTGCGGAGCGAGGTTGAAGCCCCGCCTTTGCTGGAATATGGCGGACGAGCCAGGCGGAAGAACCGCAAGGGCAAGAACGTGATAGCGACCTACCAGGCGAGGCCTTTTATGACTCCCGCCTTCGATGAAGAGAAGAAAAAACTTCCCGACATGTGGAAGAATTCGATTCGATAAGGAGAAACAAAAATGAGCATAAAACTGGGCATGGAAGCCAAATTATACTTTTGCGAGGCCGGGATCGGAGGCACGCCCGTCTGGACGGAGCTTTCCAACGTCAAGAACGTGACGCTCAACCTCCAGACCGGCGAGGCGGATGTTACCACACGGGCCAATCACGGCTGGAAGGCCACGGCCGCGACGCTCAAGGAAGGGTCCATCGAGTTCGAGATGATATGGGATACCGAGGACGAGGGATTTGCCGCCATCAAGGACGCCTACTTCGGCAATTTGATCATCGGCATAGCGGTGATGGATGGTCCCATCGCACAGGCCGGCAGCCAAGGCTTGTGGGCCGACTGCATGATTACCAATTTCAGCAGGGACGAGGCGCTCGAGGAGGCCATCAGCGTGAAGGTAACGGCCAAGCCGACCTATAGCGCCAACGCGCCCCAGTGGAAAGAGATCGCCTGACAGGCAAGGGATATTGGAATGTCACTATCACTACAACGAGACTTTAGCTCAAGAAAATTCATCCAGCCATCCGATGGTTCCTTACAGGACGCCTTGACAGCAAAGGAGCTACGGCATGGATGTCAAACAGATTCAGCAGTTG
>JACRIL010000186.1 GCA_016235825.1 Planctomycetota bacterium | reverse complement strand
GCTGCTATACTCAAGTTGGACATCGTGCGACTCCTTTCGCTTTTCAAGCTCTTGTGGATAAAGAACTTGATGTACGAAAGGCTGCATGATGTCCATTGTTTTTATCGATCTACCTACCCACGTTTTTGGGAGGTGAACCCCATTTGTTTTATAAGCCTGCTCTTGTCAATCGTGCGAATCTGGTCCAGGACGATCTGGCCGTGCTTTCCCTGGAATGTGCAAGGCACCCGGGTCGGATAGGCCTGCCCGGCGGTTGTCATGGGCGCGACGATCACCGTGGATATGTGCCTGTTCATCTCGTCGGGGGAAATAATCAGACAAGGCCGCATTTTTCTGATTTCGCTCCCCCTGGTCGGATCGAGCGATATGAGGTAAACATCAAACCGTCTGACTACCATTTCCATTCTTTCCGGTCCCATTCCGTCGGGATTTCTTCGAGTTTGTCCGTAAGCGTGTCGTCGCCGCGCGGAGCCATGTGGCGAAAAGCATCTTCCCACCCTTGTCGCGGGGATCGGGCGGAGCGGATGATGATCTCGTGTTTGCGGACCTCCAACTCCACTTCCTCCCGGAATCCGCACTCCTTGAGCAGCGGCATGGGAATCCGGACTCCCCGCGAGTTGCCTATTCTTATGATCGCCGCCTTCATAATTACAATGTAATTACGTACCGCGGAAAAGTCAAGCCGATTTTCCGATTTCCGGGACATTCAATATATGCCGGGCATTGGCAAAAGGGTACAATTACGGTCGAGCGGTCGGGCGGCCGAGGTTGACAAATATTCCGGGAGATACTGATGAACGCAATCTGGTGTCTGGCGTCGGTGGCGGTTCTTGGCGTTTTTATGGCCGGATGTGGAAAGGCGGAGATGGAGACCTATACAAATCCTGTCGGCGGCGACATTCATATGGGCGACCCGTTCGTCATCCAGCATGAGGGCAAATATTACCTTTACGGCACGACGGCCCGCGACGGCTTTAAGTGCTGGACGTCGACCGACCTTGTCCACTGGCAGGGCGGCGGATACGCCTATCAGCGTAAAGACGACTCGTGGGGGAAGGGATCGTTCTGGGCCCCGGAAGTTACGAAGTATCGCGGGAAGTTTTACATGGTTTACAGTTGCACGGGGCCGGACCCCAAGAAGGGCTTCCGCCTGTGCATCGCCGTGGGCGACAAACCCGACGGCCCGTTTGTGGATATGCACGCCCCCTGGTGCGACAACGGCTGGTCGTGCATCGACGCTGACCTGTTCATCGACGATGACGGCGCGCCGTATCTGTTCTTCGACAAGGTCGGGGCGGTGGCCGGGCCGGTCAAGTACATGTATGGCATAATCTACGCGATGAAGCTCAAGGAGGACCTGTCCGGCCCTGCCGGCGAACCGGTGCTGTGCGTGCAGGCCGACCAGCCGTGGGAAGAGCCCGACAGCAAGAAAAGCCGCTGCAACGAGGGAGCGTTCGTATTCCGGCGGGGCGACACGTACTACATGACGTTCTCGGCCGGCCATTACGCCAGCCCGCGATATGCGATCGGTTACGCCACCGCAAAAAGCCCGCTGGAGCCGTGGACTAAAGGACCGGGCAATCCGCTGGCGGCGGCGAATGCCGAAATCGGCGTCTCGGGGCCGGGACACAGCAACAACGTTCTTTCGCCCGACGGCCGTGAGATGTTCGTCGTCTACCACGCCCACGCCGACCCCAAAAAACCCGGCGGCGACCGCACAGTGAACATAGATCGGCTGATTTTCGACAAGGACGGCAACCTGAAAATGATCGGTCCCACCCGGTCGCCCCAACCCATGCCTTCCGGGGCAAAGAGCGCAAAGTGACGGCGGGAATACAAGATGAGGCAGCTTGTATGGACCAGGAAAGGACCAAGGTGAAAACTAAGATTAATAGTGCATGAGCAATCCATTGTGGTGCAGGCGAGACGCCCGCACCACAAGATGGCAATATGATGAGTAATCAGGGAGTTCCGGAGTGGATTGACCCTCGAAAAAGGACGATCATCGCGGCCAAGGCCAGTGTGCAGGCCAGGCGGTAAGTCTGCCTGCCGCCGCGCGGCCGTCAGCTTGTTGCCGAAGCCGGTTATGGGACCGTGGTGGGCGCGGGTTTTTTCTCCTGCGGCGGGGCGGCTGATTTTGGGGCGTCAGACGCGGCTATCAGGATGTTTCGCATGATCTGCCAGGCCGTTTCGGGGGCGTATCCGCAGCAGCCGGCCGGCTGGCAGCCAAGCAGCGCCTCCGTCAGATCCTCGCGGCTGAAAATAACGCCCGCCCTGCCGCTGACGCTGATTGCCGTCAGCTTCGGTTTGGGATTCGGCCCGCTTATGCCCAGCCGGATGCGGGCCGTCCGCGAATACGCAAATTTGTCGATCTTGTATTGCGGCAGGTTATACAGCTCATTTTTTGCGTCGAGCGTCTCGATTTTACCGCCAAAAATCTCGCCCAGCAGTTTCTCGGCCGATTCCGCGAATTGCTGCGACCCGCCCGCGGCGTCGACAACCAGCGTCCCTCCGGCCTGGACATAATTTTTGATCGCGTCCTTCTCGTCGTCGTCGAGTTTGAGTTCCTCAACGCCTGTCAGCCCGGCCGCCGCCCCGGATTGCACAGTAAGGTCCTTTATCGCCACCGGCTCGGCAAGCTCCACCTTGAGCTTTTCCCTGGCGAGCATCAGTGCAGCCAGCCGCGCGTAGGCAAGCGGTTCCGGGTCGAACGTGCCGGCGTGTTTCAGCCGGGCCAGTTTGATCGTCTTGGCCGGCTTGATCGACGAATCTTCCGCCGGCCAGGCGGCGATGCCGCGGCTGCGAAGCGTGGCCTTGTCGGTTACGAACGAGGCTATGTTCGCGGCGGCCTCGAAGGCCTGCTTCTGGGCGGCCTGCATACGATTCTGCCACGCCACAGCAAGATCCTCCTCGCAGTGCACGGCCAGTATCCGGACGCCCTTCTGGATGTAGCTCAGCTTGGGCCGGCCGGCCTGTATCTTGAAATGGGCCGTGTTAAGCGGATGCTCCTGCGGCACGGGCGTAAGCGGATTATCCGGGAAAAGGGCCGCGTAGACCCTGGCCATCTCCTGCTTGAAGGCGGCGCCGTTGCACTCGACCACGCTGAAGATCGTCCCGCCGCGAAGCACGAACTGTCGCAGCTTGCCGATTTCCTCATCCGTAAATTTCGGACCCTTGAAGCCGCTGATGTAAAGGATTGGCGCGTCGA
The DNA here is from genome assembly GCA_016235825.1 of Planctomycetota bacterium. Classification (GTDB taxonomy): domain Bacteria; phylum Planctomycetota; class Phycisphaerae; order SM23-33; family SM23-33; genus JACRIL01. The sequence goes on along the minus strand of JACRIL010000186.1, from coordinate 21,476 downwards.
GCAGTTCCTCGACCGGCCGCGAGAGATTGGTTATCTGCCAGTGGCAGACGGTCTCCGAGACGCCGCTGTACCATCGCACGAGATTCGCCAGGTCGCGGGGGCGCAGGTCCCAATCGCCGGCGTATTCGAGCTTGTTCATCAAAATGGGCTGGCGGCCGCGGACCAGAAACAATATCGCATATGCGGTCGATACGTCGTCGGTGTACGTGCCGTACCATTTGCCGTAGGTGTTCAGGTCTTTCAGCAGGGCCGCCGCGCCCCGCCGATACCAGTCCGCCTGCCCGAAATACTTGTAGCCGCTGGCAAGCCCGATCCGCTCGATGCCGTAAAGGTGATAGTGGAACTGGAGCGGGATCTGTTCCTCAGCCTCGATGAACCGTTTGTTCGGGTCGCCGGCATACTGTTCCAGCGGGTACGAAAAGTTTTTCTCGAACCATTCCATGGCCTTCTTGATCGCCTTGAGGTCGGGGGCGTTTTCCTGCCCGGCGCAGGAATTGAACCGCGTCGTCGGGATGTTGTCTATGCAGACGAACAGCGTGGCGATGCCGGCGGCGGCCATCGTCGGGCTGGATGCCTTGGCCGCCACGTCCCAGTACGACCAGCTTCCGTCGGACTTCTGGCCGGCGAGCCATTTTTTCTGGACCGCCGCCCAGTAGGCGGCCGGTATCTGGATGTTTCCGTCCGCACCGGCCCAGACGCCCAACACGCCGTATTGCGAGTTGGAGTTGTCGCCGCCGCCCTCGTTGACGAAATACCCGTACCCGCCGCCCGTTCCGCCCTTCACCAGGGCGTCGACGTCCTTCTGGAGCAGCTTGGAATATTTCGTGTTGTCCTGCCGGCTGGCCAGCAGCCAGGCCTGGCAGCGCATCGCAAGATTGTACGTCGCCTTGGTCTCCTGTTTCGAAAGCCAGGTCAGGGCCTTGATCATCTTCTCGTCGTTGACGCTCACGCCGGCGTCCATCAGTGCGTAGGCGGCCAGCGCGGTTATGCCGATCTCGTAATTGCGGTCCTTGTTGGAGTCCTGCTTGCACGCCGGCCAGGAACCGTCCAACTGCTGGTTCTTCCACAGCAGGTCGATCCCCTTCTGGATCGCCTGAACCACCTGCTCATCGGTGAACTCCCCCGGCCTGGGAACCTGCGCAATACATACACCGCAAGATACAAGTACGCCGAGCAACGCTATTCCAGTCCAATTGCGTTTTGTCATCCATGCCATTATGAGACCTCATTTAGTTCGGTGGCACCCTCAAGCGAAGCCACATCGCAGCGGCTTGTCCGGCGTAGCTTCAGCGAAGCCGGAAGCTTGGGGGTGTGTTTTCAAGAAGCCCTCGAACACCCCCAAACTTCGCTGCACCGCAGCTCCGTTTGAGGGTGCCACCAACTGCCATTCCGGCTAAAATATGTTTTGTCATTTGCAATGCTCCCTGTTTTTTCAGCCCCAATGGGGCGCAATATTACAGCCCAGGGCAACGCCCTGGGAATCGGTCGCACCAACATTCAAGCCCTGTAAGAGCGAAATTAATCCCTCATTTCGCCGGCGCCGTTGCGGCCTTCAGTTCGACGGCCACTACGTCCTTTTCCGTCGCATCCTTCCGGACAGGGATGAAAAGCAATTTTGGCGTCTTTCCGTTGACTGTTACGACAAACTGAGAGTCATCAGGCGAAGCGGCATAGTGAATCATTGGCGTTAAAAAATTTATCGTCTGTGTGCGTACTGCCTCTTTTAACTGATATTCAAAAATTATATTCCGCTTGCATTCGTCGGCCTTCTCGCCCTGTGTATAACGAACGAGCATGATCTTTTTCAACTTTTCCAGTTCCAATGCCCATATTTCCGTGCTTTTGACCACCGGATTGCCAAAAATAACTGTACGAGTATTTCCACCCCATAAATATTTCCCTTTTTCAACGTCAAACACCCCAAAATTGCAATAACCCAATTTTCCCACCGCAAGCAGCAGAACCTTGCCGTCATCGCTGATTCGGGCATGGCCCGGAGGGCCTTTTCGAAAATACTCGATCTTTCGCCCTTCTTCATTGGGGATGGAAACAACTTTTTTGCCTTCCTGATTGAAGATATCTATTTGCTGGATTTCAAGAAGAGTGCCCTTTTTTTCTGTTTCTATCTTTTTTATCGCCAGGCTTATCCACCAGAACCGCCCCGCCGGAATCACCATGTCGAAAGAAACCGTCGCCTCTTTCTTGAAGTCGGGAAGCGTGAGAACATCGTATTTGATCTTATCTTCAATCATTTTGAACCGGTTTTTTGGCAGGAATATGCACTTTTTTCCTTCATAAGAAGCCACAACGGATTCTCCGAGCCACTCTTGACCCTCCAGCTCTTTCGGACCAGAGACAAATTCATTCTTTACTGGGTCGAACCGTTTTGTGGTGTATTCAAAAGATGCCAAATCATCAGCCTTGGCGTTCTCTTTCTTTTTTTCCCACTCTGTCCAAACCTGATCGCCAAGCATTTTGGCCGTGGAAAGGTGCCACTCCTCGCTTAATACGTGCGGCTCGACCGTCTTGTTTTGTACATCGTAAGTCCATAATGCCCTGGCGGAGTCGTCCCATGCGTCAGTAACGATAATCTTGCCGTCATTGACGTAGGCGGGCATGTCGGTGGGCAGACATCCGCAACAGCATATCGCGACCCAGGTTCCGCAGCACCATGCCGGCAGCATTTTTCCCAGTCGTATCATGGTTAACCTCCCGATGTCCTGATTATAACGTCCGGCTTTTGGAATGGCCATCAATCTTAACCGGCACCCCCATGTGTTTTGGCCCAATATTCAGCCCGTTTTAACGGGCTTGGGCTGTTTGACAGGCCCCAGCCTTGGCGGGGGTTCAGCGATGGCCAACCTGTCGCTGTTTTATTTTGTGATGTGTCGGTATGTCCAGTCGCCTGCTAAGCCCCCGATAAATCGGGGGCCTGTTACACAGAAGAAAAGCCCGTTAAAACGGGCTTCGTTTGTTACATTGTTTCGCAGTTCAAATCCCTTCTTATAAATCCAAAACTCGACCGGCCGAATGATGTTATAAAAAAAGCGGCGGGCCTGCCATCAGGCTCGCCGCCGGGTGAAAAATGCAAGGTCAGGATTTGATGAATTATATCGGCTGAAAAATTATCTCTTTCCGCCGCCGCCCTTTGCCGGGGCCGCGGACTTGCCGCCTCCGCCGCCGGATGAGGGTTTTGTCTTGGGCTTTGGCTGGCCGCCGAAGATGTCGTTGTCGTCCTTGTACTGCGGCGTGTAGGTCTTCTTTGCGGCGGTCTGCCCGCCTGTGGCGGTTTTTGCGGCGGAATTGCCGCTTGGCGGCGTGGTCGCCGGCGGTTTTGCGGCAACGCCGGTGGTGCGGTTGATCGTGTTGCCGTCTTTGGTGTTGGTTACGTCGGTCGTATGGCCGCTGCCGCCCTTGTTGGTAACGTCGGTATTGCGGGTTACAGTGTTGGCGTCCTTTGTTATCGTGTCGTCTCGCGTGCGGACGGTCTGGCCGGAGGCGTCCTTGATTTCCTTGTTGGCCGTTACCGTGTTGCCGTCCTTCGTCGCCTGGCCCTGCACCGTCGCCACCGTATTGCCCTGCGAATCCTTCCACGTGCCGTCCTTGCTGACCGTGCTGCCGTCCTTGCTAACCGTGCCGTCATATGTGCCGGTCTTGGTGTTGCCCTGGGCGTCGGTTACGGTAACGTTCTTGTTTACGTCAACCGTGTTGCCGTCCTTGGTCTTGGTGGTGTCCACCTCAACCGTCGCGCCGCTCTGGGTCTTTATGGTCGAGTCCTTGGTTACGGTATTGCCGTCCTTGGTTACGGTCGTGTCGTTGGTCCGCACGACCTGCCCCTGGGCGTTGGTAACCTCGTGGTTGTGCGTGGCCTGGTTGCCCTCGACGGTGGTCGTGCCCTCATATCCGCGGACGGTCTGGCCGTCGGCGTTCTTCACCGTGCCGGACGTGCTGACCGTGTTGCCATCCTTTGTTACGGTAGCCTGGGTATCGTAGGTCTTGCTGTTTCCGCCCGGGCCTGTAACCGTGGTCTGTCCGTTGACGTTCACAGTGCCAGAACCGGTTGAACCGGTCGTTCCGCTGCCGGATGTGGTTCCGGTCGAGCCGCTGGTCGTGCCCGTGCTGCCGGTCGTTCCGCTGCCTGTGGTGTTGACCGTAACGCCGCTGACCGTGTTGCCCGTAACGGTGTTGCCTGTAACGGCCGGAACTACAGTCGTCGTGCCGGTTGTCCCCGTCGTTCCAGTTGTTCCGGTGGTTCCGGTTGTGCCCGCCGGGGCGGTCGTCGGATAGTTAATTACGACGGTGTTGCCCGTAATGACAGGCGAGTTGACGACAGTCGAAGACGGCTGGGTCGCCGGGGCGTCTTCGTAGTCCTCGTCGGCGATGGCGTATTCGTCCATCAGGTTGAGTATCCGCTCTTCCGTGCCGGGGTGCTTCTCCTCGATGGCCTTTCTGACCTTTTCGGGCAGGCCCAGCCAGTGCTCCTTTGCCGACGCGGCGGCCTTGGCGGCCGCATCCTTGTCGCACTTGGCCTTGGCCAGGAAGAAATCGCGGACATCCTGCCTCAGGGCAAGGATGTTCTGCTTCATTTCCTTGATCTTCTCCCTGATCGTATCCTGGGCGGACCCGGCCTGAGCCTGCCCCGGCGTCCACGCCGCCGGAATCGCCACTGCCGCTACTATCACGATTGACAATAATCTGCCCGTCTTCATCGCCGTGCTCCTTCCCGACTGCCGTTGATGTGTGTTTGACATGCTCATCGACCTGTTAGCCTTATTATACGCTCCTGCTATCCACAAGACACGCAGGATATTGATTCTGTTTGCAGGTTTGTGGCGGACCGGCAAGGCCGGTTACAGGCAATTTTTGTAAAAAGAGGTTTTTCAGGTTTTCCCGTATACAACGAGTTGCATTTTTTGCCCCCCGACTTGCGTCGGGGGCTTTATGAGTGGTTCGCCGATGGGTTCTTTTAAAAGCCCCGCATGTAAATGCGGGGATGCCGCTGTAGGTCGCGCAACTTGTTGCGCGACGAATTTTCCGCGTGCAACAAGCCTGTTTCGCTAAAGCTACGCAGGCCAAAGTTGCACGCCCTACTTTCCGTCATATCTTGCCGAGGAGCCGCAGAACGATGAAGGCCGCCGCGGCCAGCACGATAAGCCCAGCCAGGCCTTTGAGCAGCGGATGGATGCCGACCTTCGCCTTGGGTATCATCGTCCCGCCGCGGGCGGCAAACTGCTGGAACTTGCCAGCGCATTCCTGGCTGCAACACTTGGCGCCCGCCGCCTCTACGACGCACAGGTCGCAGATCGATTTGCCGCACTGCCGGCAGCGGATCACCGCACGCCGGTCGGCGTGATTCACGCACATGTCTACTTTGGCCATTGTCCGGCCTCCTTCCTTTATGGTTTGTTATTCCCTCGGCGGTTTGCCGTCGTCGGCGTCGTAGGCCCCGCCGTCGTGGATTCTGCCTGCGACCTCTACCCGCTCGATGGTCAGGGCCTTGCCCGTGGCCGGCTCGACCTCCACCAGCACGCCGCAGAGCCTCGGATCGCCGACGGCGATCTGGAACTGCTGCGGCATCGAGGTCGTCAGATATTTCAGGACTCGCTCCTTGAGCCTGCCGAGTACGCCGTCGTAAGGCCCGGTCATGCCGACGTCGGAGATGATGGCCGTGCCCTTGTCCAGGATTCTGGCGTCGGCGGTCGGCACGTGAGTGTGCGTGCCGAAGACCGCGCTCGCCCTGCCATTTAGGTGCCAGCCCATCGCCACCTTTTCGCTGCTGGCCTCGGCGTGAAAATCCAGCACGCGGACCTTCACCTCCTGCGGAATCTCGGCCCACACCCTGTCGATGGTCTGCCAGGGGTTGTCGGCCGTTATGTTGCCCATGTACAACTGCCCCAGCGCGCAGATGACCGCGACCTGATATCGCCCGTCTTTGGTCGGCACGACCGTCCATCGTTTTCCGGCCGCGGGCGGGGGCATGTTGCACGGCCGGACGATCCGGTCGGAACTCTCCAGCGTGGCCACGATCTCACGCTTGCGGTACACGTGGTCGCCCATCGTTACCGCGTCCACGCCGTAGTTGAGCAGCTTGGAGAATATCTGCGGCGTCAGCCCGCTGCCGCCGGCGGCGTTCTCGGCGTTGCAGACCACCAGGTCCAGCGACCACTGCGTGATGAGATTTTTAAGATGGTCGGCCAGGACGCACCTGCCAGGCCGGCCCACCACGTCGCCTATGCACAGAATTTTTATCGGCACGGAATCTACCGCTTTCCAGCCCCGCTTGGGGAAACCCGATTATACCCGCCGGACGGCGCGGCACAACCAAGATCGCCTTTGCCGCCGCAATAAATCGGCGAGCGAGGTTGAATAACTGAGGCGGTTTGGGGTATGATGCAGTCAGGCCGATAACCGGCCGGAGCCTAACCACATGATCCAATGCAAAGACTGCGAGCTTTTTCGGCGCAAGGAAGACGGCCAGATGGCCTTCGACTGCGACCCGTTCACCAACGTCAAGGAGCCCGAGTGCATCCTGAAGTGGCAGCTTCTCAAGATCAACCAGATGGTCGCCGGGTACGAGGCCACGCTTAGCTACTATCACAAGCTGGCCCCCATGCAGGAGAAGATGTTCAAGTACATGGAGCGGGAAATCGAAGACGTGTCCGAGACCGACAACTGGAAGTATCAGGACGAGGATGAAAACGCTCCGGAGGACGAAGATGAACCCGGCCGCGAAAAATGGCAATAACGCCCGCCCGCCGTCGGCAATTTGTGGCACAGCCGCCTTCGGTTGTGCATGTTCGTTCTGTGCCGCCAGTCGGGCTTTTTAATCGCCATTGGCCCGGGCGGGAGTTGAACCCGCACAGCCCTTGCGAGCCTAGGGATTTTAAATCCCTTGCGTCTGCCAATTCCGCCACCGGGCCTGCGACTGCCGATATCTTACGCTTTTTCACCCCGCCGGGCAATCCAAACAAGTTGATCCAATCAGCCCCGTCCTTATTCGGTTGAAGACCCATCGCCATTTGCGTATATTATCCCGGTCAGGAACATATCGGATTCTGAAAGGTTTCGACCATGAGCGAACAGGATAACAAACCCGCCTCACCGGGTGCGCCCGAGCCGGCCAAGCCGCTTTCGGAGCAGACGCTGAACGTCAGGCCGTGGGCCTCTTTCGACGATTTTTCCAAGATCGACCTGCGGGTCGCCAAGGTCCTCACGGCCCAGCCGCACCCCAACGCCGACAAGCTGCTGGTCCTCCAGGTCGATCTGGGCGACCACCAGAGGCAGATCATCGCCGGCATCCGCAAGGACTACGCGCCCGAGGCGCTGGTCGGCAAGCTGATCGTCGTGGTGGCAAACCTTCAGCCGCGGAGGATGCGCGGACTGGATTCTAACGGTATGCTCCTGGCCGCATCCTCCGGCGACGGCGAGGACCGCAAGGTCGTCATCCTCACCACCGACAGCCCCGTCCCGCCCGGCTCGCCCGTGTCGTGAGCGGAAAACGGAGCATCATAGAGAGTCGCAAGCAGATAGGGCAGCTTTGGAAATCCGGACTTTCAGTGGAAGGTCAAAACGCACAGCAGGAGGCCGAAAAGGCTCATCAGCACAAGACCGATATCCCAAATCCTTGCAGGTTTCCGTACCATCATGGCTGGTTCTCCTCCTTGTTGTTATCGGACCGTCCTGCCCCGCTGCTTTACATCAATTCTGGTGTAAAACATTCCCCGCTTGACAATGCGGGGTTTATAATCGGTTCGCCGTCCAACTCACTCATATGCCCTGAATACGGCCGCGCCGGGATAATAGAATTCGAGTATCCGCTTTGCGGTCCAGCCCTTGTCGGCCTTGGCCTTTGCGCCCCACTGGCAGAGGCCCACGCCGTGGCCGAAGCCGTGCCCGTCGGTGAAATCGATGTAGTCGCCGACGTCGTTTATCCGGCAATTCATCGAGTAGAGTTTTTTGCCCGCCGCGCTGCCGGCCTGTATGAGAGCCAGCCTGATCGACTCGGCCAGAACGCGAACCGACTTGCCCCCCTGCCCGGCCAGTTCGACGCTCACCGTCCTGCCGGACGGCTGGCTGGAGGCGACTTTTATCTGCCGTATTTCGCCGATGGCCGAGACCTGGGGATTGTATTTCACCATGGCCCGATATATCTCGGCCTTGGCGACCCGCACCGGAGGCCAGCGGTACTTGCCGCTGCCGGAGCAGTCCTCGCAGACCTGCCCGCCCTGATACGGCGGAATATCGGGCATGTCGCGAAGCACGCGGATGCCATTGACCGTCCCCCCGCAGCAGGATGAATACTGTGCCAGCAGCGTCGATTCCCTTCCAGGCGGCCCGTGGGCCAGGAACCAGCCCCGCGTGTTTTTGACGGCCTGCCAGGCCTTTGGCGTCTCGGCCGCCACGCCGCCGTAGCACTGGCTGGACTGGTCGTCGCTCACGTCGTATTCGGCGGATTGTCCAAAATTGGAAATCTGGTACAGGGCGAACGTCCTTGCCGCGACGGCCAGGGCCTCATAAACCGCCGCCGGCCAGTCGGGATACAACTCCCTGGCCAGCACGCCGGCAAGATAGCTCTCCAGGTCCAGCCGATTGACGACGACGAAGCTGTCGGCATCCCTGGGCAACAGCAGCAACCCGCCCCGATACTGCTTGCCTTCAAATTTGACCAGCCCGTCCGCCTTCGTCTCCAGTTCGAGACCCGCGCCCTCGAATTCCCGCGAGTTGATCCTCCACTTGCCGCCCGACCTGACGACGGTCGCGTCGGGCATGGGTTTCTGGTCGGCTGCCACCGGCTGGCCGGAGGCGTAGAGGGTGTACGCGGCGCCGGCGGAGATTTTTGCCGTTGCGACAGGGCTGTCGGTCAGCCGGACGCGGATTTGCGCAACCCGTTTTTTTGACGCTTGGGCCGGCGGATTGGACGACGGACCTTCGGGCGAAGAAGGCCGGAACGGATTTTCGGTCCGGCAGCAGGAAACGGTGATGACGGCGGCCAGGCAGACCAGACCCGCCGCCACAAAAGGCCAGCGGCGAACCGCCAGCCGCCAGATTTTTTGCAGGCCCGGCCGCATTAGTTCAATCCGTCAACATGACACGACCACGACAGTCGTGGAACACACGGGCGAGTGAACCCGTGCCGCTTTATCAATCCGATTCGCGGAGCTTCAGCCCGTTCTCGCCAAGCCGCTGACGGATTTCGTTGAGGCTGGTCTGGCCGAAATTCTTGCAGGTCATCAGTTCTGCCTCGCTCTTGGCGGCAAGGTCGCCCAACGTGGCCACCTTCAGCGTCTCCAGCACCCTGCGGCAGCGTATCGAAAACTGGACCTGATCTATCGGAGTGGCGAGCAGACCCTGGTCGGCGGCGGGCGGCGGGGCAACCGGTGGTTCCCCGGCGGCCGGCGTTTCAAAGCTGCCGTCTTCCTCCATCGCCTGGCCCAGCCGGAGGTTCTTGGCCGTAAGCATGTCCTTTATTTCCTTCAGCGAGGTCTCGCCGAAATTTTTGTACGAGAGCAGATCGGCCTCGGTCGTCCGGACCAGGTCGCCCAGCGTCCCGATATTCATCTTCCGCAGGCAGTTGCGGGCGCGGACCGACAACTCGAAATCCGTAACGGGGATGTCGAGCACGGCGTTGCGCTTGGCGATCCGCTTGGCCTGATCCTCGTCATAATACATGTCCAGCGAGGCCTCGACGTCCTTGACGAACAGCCTTGCCCGCAGGTGGCCGGGATTGACCGCCAGCACCCGCCTTAGGCATCCCATAGCGTTTTCGTACTTGCCCGCGTCCTCATAAAGGACCGCCATGTTCATAAGCGCGCTGGAGTGGACAGGCGGGCTGGAAATGCACTGTTTGTAAAGGCTCATGGCCTGTTCTTCGTCGCCGTGCAGGTCATAGTAAAAGGCCAGCCTGAACGAGGCCGCCGCGTGATTCTGATCGATTGCCCTGGCCTTATGATAGGCCTCGGCGGCCTTTTCGCCCTCGCCCGTCAATTCGCAGACGAGGCCGACCAGATACTGCCAGTCGGCCGAGGTTTCGGCCTTCGCGGCGTGCTTTTCGACCGCCTTGGCCGCGCCTCCGATGTCGCCGCCCAGGGCCTGAAGCTCGATCAGATTGAACGCGATCTCGTGAGAATCCCAGCCGCGGTCCTTGGCCCGGCTGAACTCCTCGGCAGCCTTTTCATACTGGCGCATGCTCTTGAGACACAGGGCCTGAAAATAATGCCGGTCCTTGTTGTCCGTGGCCGCGGCAAGGGCCTCCAGGGCGGAGTCGAACCGGCACAGCATGTATCTGGCTATGCCGACCTTCAGGGCCGCCTGGCCCTTGGCCTGGGGATTCTGCTCCTCCAGACGGGACACCAGTTCCTTGAACACCCTGACGGCGTCGGGACAGGAAAACAGCGAACTGAAAATCGCCTTGCAGTCCTCGGCCGTCCAGGCCTCTTTGTCCAGAAAAACCAAAAGATCGTCCTTTTGGGTGCGTTCCATTTGCTTTTCTCCTATGGCAATTGTTATGTTATCATCGGCAATTCAGGTCCTACAAACGAATCGGTTATTATATCGACATTGTTTTCTTCTGCAACCATTTGTGCATGACATCCTGCTGGAACCTTGCCTGATGACAGATTTGAAAGATAAACCGGTCCGTCTGGTGGTCAACCCGCGCAGCGGCGCCGGCGGCAAGAAACTGCTGGCGGCCGACCTGCGGGCGCTGATGCGTTCCGCCGGCGTCAACCTGGTTGAATATACGACCAGGGCCCCTCAGGACGCCACGGAATACGTCCGCAAAACCGCCGGCCAAACCTCCGCGTACGTCGTTTGGGGCGGCGACGGAACGGTCAACGAGGTCGCCAGCGCCCTTGCCGGCAGCCAGGTGCCCATCCTGCCCTGCCCCGTCGGGACCGAGAACCTCCTGGCCAATGAACTTAAGGAACCGCACGAACTGGACAAGATCGTCCAGACGCTGCTGCACGGCAGGTGCGTCAATTGCGACATCGGCTTGATAAACGGCAGGCATTTTCTGCTGATAATCGGGATAGGCTTCGACGGCGAGGTGGTCCGCCGCCTGACGGCATGCAGGACCGGACACATCTCGCACCTGAGCTATTTCTGGCCGATCTGGCGGACTTTCTGGGAGCACAACTATCCCCGAATGAGGATAGCCCTTGACGGGCAGACCGTCTTCGACGATTACGGCATGGCCTTCGTGGGCAACATCTCGCGATACGCCAGCGGCCTGAGAATCTGCTGCGACGCCCGATACGACGACGGCCTGCTGGATATGGTCATCTACAACTGCCACGAGCAGCGGCGCCTGCTCATGCACATCGGCTTCACCCTGCTCCGCATGCACCCGCAGAAAGGCAACGTCATATACAGGCGGTTCAAACACGCTATAATAGAGACCGACCGTCCGGTTCCGTCCCAGGTTGACGGGGACGTCGGGCCTGACACGCCGCTGGACATAAAGATGCTCGGCGCGCAGGTGCGGATAATCGTGCCGCCTGCGCCCCAAAAAGGCCTTTGGGCCAGACAGAAAGGTTCGACCAATGGCTGACCTGCCGATTTGCCGGATAGGCGGCGTAACGATAGGCCGGGGAAAGCTCGCCCTCATCGCCGGCCCATGCGTCGCCGAAAGCCTGGAACTGTGCATGGCCGTCGCCCGGCGGATGGCCGGCGTCTGCCGAAGGCTCGACATCGGTTTCATATTCAAGGCCAGCTTCGACAAGGCCAATCGCTCAAGCCCCAGGGGGTATCGGGGCCCGGGACTTGAAACGGGCCTGAAATGGCTGGCCGCGGTGAAACGCAAACTGGGCGTGCCAATCCTTTCGGACGTGCACGAAACCTCGCAGGTGGCCCCCGCCGCAAAAATTCTGGACTGTATCCAGATACCGGCCTTTTTATGCAGGCAGACCGACCTGCTGGTCGAGGCGGGCGAATCGGGCAGGCCGGTGAATATCAAAAAAGGGCAGTTCATGGCGCCGCAGGACATGGAGCAGGCGGTCCTGAAGGTCCGCTCTACGGGCAACAGGCAGATCATGCTGACAGAGCGCGGGACGTTCTTCGGCTACAACAGGCTTGTAACGGACATGCGGGGCATTATGCAGATGCGGCCGTTTGCGCCGGTCGTCTTCGACGCGACCCACTCGGTGCAGGAGCCGGGCGGCCTGGGCACGGCCAGCGGAGGCCGGCGACAATACGCGCCCATGCTTGCGGCCGCCGCAATGGCCGCCGGCGCGGACGCGCTGTTCATCGAGACGCATCCCAACCCCGCCCGCGCCAAATCCGACGCCGCCGTGCAGATTCCTCTGGACGACATGAAAGACGTGCTTGAAAGATGCCTTGACGTCTTTCTCGCCTGCCGGAAACATCCTTACTGACGCTGAAATGAGAAGCCAAACCGGAAATGAGCAAAGACAAGCCACAGAGTCCGCAGCTTGACGCCATCCTCTCGGCAATGCACGAAACAGTCATGGTTACCCTGACCCCCGATGGCGTATACAAGTCCATTTGGCTCTCGCCGGACCTCGAACAGAGGTACGGCCTGAAGGGAAGCGATTTTCCGGGAAAAACCCTTGGGGCCATTTTCGCCCCGGAAGCGGCGAATCTCATGGGTCCCATCCGTGAAGTAACTCGAACCGGCCGGCCTCACAGGTCGGAAACCTCGTTCTGCCTGCCGCGAGGCGAATTCTGGTTCGACATTTCAATTTCCGCCGTGCCGGCCGATAAGGGCAAGCCGGCCACGGTCCTCATCCTTGGCCGCGACATAACAGACCGCAAAAGGGCCGAACTGGAACTCGCAAGGTACAAGGATCACCTCGAAGAACTGGTCGCAAAAAGAACCGAAGAACTCGTTCAGGCAAACAGGGAACTTCAGAAACAGATCGAGCAGCGCATCCTGACCGAGGAAATGCACGACATGTGCTTCCAGAACGCCGACGACGTGATAGCCCTGATGGACGCCGAGCTGCGGCTCCTGAGCATTTCTCCGTCGGTCCGGCTGTTTCTGGGCTACAAACCCGAGGAACTCGTGGGCAAACAGCTCGGCGAATTGACTCTGCTGGCGCCCGGCTACACGCAAAAGGCATTCGACGAATTCCAGAAAGTCCTGAACGGCGAAAAAATCTCGATGGCAACCTTCGAGTGCATCGCGAAGGACGGGACGGCAAAACACAGCGAGGTTAGCGCCGCCCCTCTCTATCGGGACGGAAAAATCGCGTCCATAGTTTGCATTGCAAGAGATGTCAGCAAGCGGCAGCAGATGCAGGACGCCCTGAAGCGTTCCGAAGAAATGTACCGAACTCTGGCGGAAACCGCCCAGGACATGATCTTCATGATCGACCGCGACGACCGGGTCATCTACGTGAACACATATGCCGCCGCCAGATTTGGCGCCAGGCCGATGGACCTGATCGGCAAAAAACGAGCTTCCCTCTTCCCGCCCGATATTGCCCAAAGACAAGCAAATGGACTGAACAAGGTGCTCGAGAGCGGCCAATCCGCGTATTACGAGGATGTAACCCGATTTCCTGATCGCACTCTGTGGCTGAGCACATGGCTGACGCCGATAGTCGGCCAATCCGGCAAAACAGAAGCGATCCTGGGCATCTCCCGCGACATCACAAAACAGAAAGAGGCCGTCGAGGCCCTCCAGGAATCTGAAAAGAGATATCGGCTGCTGATCGAGACCGCCCGAGACGTGATCTACACGCTGGCGCCCGACGGCACGATTACATCCCTGAATCCGGCATTCGATAAAATCACCGGCTGGCGGAGGGAAGACTGGATCGGCAAGCATTTTCTGGAGATCACCCATCCGGACGACCAGGCCATGGCCATTGAGATGCATAATCTTTCCATGTCCGGCCAGCCCGTGCCCCCCATCGAATACAGGGTCATAGGCCGCGACGGCCGGATCATATACGGCGAATTCGCGGTTACGCTCCTGATGAAAGACGGAAAGCCGGAAGGCGAACTGGGCATCGGCAGAGATACGACCGATCGCAAGGCGACCGAGCAGGCCATGCGGAAAGAGCGGGACTTCGCCCGCAGTTTGGTTGACACCGCCCACGTGATAATTGTCGTGCTGGACAGCCGCTGGCGGATACTCGAATTCAACCTCTTCGGCCAGACGCTCACCGGCTATCGCGAGGAGGAAGTTCTGGGCAAGGACTGGATCGGGACTTTCGTGCCCCAGGAACATCAAAAAACAATCCGTGAAAAATTGGACGACATGCTCGCCGGCAAAATCAATTCCGATGAGAACCCGATTGCAACAAAGTCGGGCAAGGAACTGCTGGTGCAGTGGCACACGGCGCCGATGCAGGATGAAACGGGCAAAACCTCCGCCCTGCTGGCCATCGGGCTGGACGTAACCTTCATCCGCCGGCAGGAGGAGCAGCTCCGCCAGGCCGCCAAGATGGAGGCCATCGGCCGGCTGGCCGGCGGCATAGCGCACGATTTCAACAACCAGCTCACTGTAATCAAGGGCTACTGCGACCTGGCCATCAACGATCTTCCGGCGGACAATCCCCTTGCCGAGCCGATCCGCGAGATACACAAGGCCGCGGTGCGGGCCGCACAGCTCACCAACCAGCTTCTGGCCTTCAGCCGCAAGCAACTGCTCCGTCCGGCCGTCATTAACATCAATGACGTCATCTCGGAAATGTCAGATCCGCTCCATCGTCTCGTCGGGGGCGAACTCCAGCTCAAGATCATCCCGGGCGACGGCATGGGCATGGCCCGGGCCGACCCTTCCCAGTTCCAGCAGGCGATAATGAACCTTGTGATAAACGCCCGCGACGCCATGTCAACAGGCGGACAGCTTGTGATATCCACGTCAAACGTGGAACTCGGGCCCGAACTGATCCGCAAACATCCCGACGCCGCGCCTGGGCCTTACGTGATGGTCCGGATCTCCGACACCGGGCACGGGATGGATCAAAAAACAGTCGAGCAGTTGTTCGAGCCGTTTTTCACCACCAAGCCGATGGGCAAAGGCACCGGCCTGGGCCTGGCGATGGTTTACGGCTTCGTCAAGCAGAGCGGCGGACATATCGAGGTGCAAAGCCGCGTCGGCAAGGGCGCCATTTTCACGATCTTCCTGCCCAGGATCGCCGAAAAGCCCAAAACCGACAAGACGGCCCCGCCCTCGCCGGACCAGACCTATTCAGCCCGGACCATCATGGTCGTCGAGGATGAACGGGCTATACGGGAACTGATTATCCGCATGCTTCGCGAGGCCGGGTATTCGGTTATCTTCGCCTCCGACGCGAAGGAGGCCCTCAAACTCGCCGCGGACTACCAGGGCGTCATAGACCTGCTGATAGCGGACATCGTGATGCCAGGCATGAGCGGCGACGAGATGGCCGACCGAATGATCGCCGAAAGGTCAGGCCTGCCCGTCCTCTTTATTTCGGGACAGGGGCAGAAAGTCAGGCACGATCTTGCGGACAAATTCATCTCGTCCATCCTTTCCAAACCCTTCACGAAGACCGACCTGATCCAAACCGCCAGGGACATCATGAACCGAAGCTTGTTGGGCGGAGGCAAGGCTTGATCCAGGGCCAGATTCGACGGGCGACGCCTTTGGGATCAGGCCTTGTCATTATCCACATTTTGCCGGTCTTTCGGGGCCTCAATTATAAACATGCCGCCCCGCTGGGGCTTGTTTTTTTACGGGATGCCGGATGCTATAAACATGTCACGCCCACGGCGTTTTGAATTTTGCCTGGCATGTTGCCCGGAACGACCGCTTTCAGAAATTCCACTTCTCGCCCGCGAGCTATTTTTTATGCTCCGTAGGAGCATCATGTTTATAGCCGACGCCGGCCAGAATGAATCAAGCTCCGTCGGAGCGGCATGATTATGATTTTCAGGAAATAAGGTTTTATTATCTTGCGAAAGATGTGGGTAAGGACAAGGGATCATGCGTTGCTTTTTCGTACAATACGTTCGCACAATTCCATATAATTCCGCCGCATGATCTCTTTTGAAATAATCAAAAAAGCCGGCAAGGCCCGGCTGGGCTCGCTGATCACGCCGCACGGACGGGTCGAGACGCCGGTCTTCATGCCGGTCGGGACGGCCGGGTCCGTCAAGGGCGTAACGCCGGATCAACTTGCGGATGCCGGCGTAAAGATTATCCTGGCCAACACGTATCACCTGATGCTCAGGCCCGGTGCGCGGATCGTCCATGAATTGGGCGGACTGCACAAACTGATGGCCTGGCCGGGGCCGATACTCACCGATAGCGGCGGATATCAGGTCTTTTCACTCGCCCATCTGCGACGCCTGGATGATCGCGGCGTAACGTTCCAGTCGCACATCGACGGCTCGACGGTCGAACTGACGCCGGAAACCGCGATGGAAATCCAACGACTGCTCGGGGCCGACGTGATAATGCAGTTGGACGAATGTCCTCCGGCCGACGCGGATCACGAACACGTGGAGGCGGCGGTGCGGCGTTCCGCACTGTGGGCCCAAATGTGCAAACAGGCATGGCGGAAGTCATCCTGCGTCTCGGCCGGCGGCAGTCCGCAAGGCATGTTCGGCATACAGCAGGGCGGCGTCTTCGAGGACCTGCGGCGGCGCAGCGCCGAGGCCCTGGTCGAACTCGACCTGCCAGGCTATGCCATCGGCGGCCTGTCGGTCGGGGAAGGCCACGAGCCGATGTGCCGCGCGCTCGATGCCATCGACAGCCAACTGCCCGCCGGCAAACCGCGATATCTCATGGGCGTCGGCGAGCCGCGGGACATCCTGGCGGCGGTCCTGCGAGGCGTGGATATGTTCGACTGCGTCATGCCGACCCGCAACGGCAGGAACACGCAGGCCTTCACGTGGACCGGACGAATGAGGCTCAGGAACGCCAGATACGCCGGCGACGCCGGTCCGCTGGATGAATCCTGCAAATGCTACGCTTGCCGGAATTATTCGAGGGGCGCGATCCGCCACCTGTTCCTGGCCGCCGAAATGATGGGGCCGATCCTGCTGACGATCCACAACCTTCAATTCTTCGCCGATTTCACCGCCGCGATCCGAAAGGCCGTCGCCGACGGCGATCTGGAACAAAAGGCCGCTCATTGGCTGACGCAGATGTACCCGCCAACCCCGGCCGCGGATGAATCCGGCTAAGCCGGCGCGAAGACCTGATACGTTTCTATGATTTGACAAATTCATCGCGGCGGATATAATCTGCGTCGGAAATGAGTGGGCCATTTGCGAAGGGCGTCCCGCCGACGTAGGCCGGACGCACTCCGCCAGCGGCCCGGCGAGAGCGCGGCCGAAATGGATCAGCAGACAATTCAGCGGTGCCGGGAACTCCTGGATTACGAATTCCGGGATATCGATCTCCTTGAACTGGCGACGACCCATTCGTCGTTCGCCTCCAGCCGCATCGAGAGCAACGAACGCCTGGAATTCCTCGGCGACGCGGTCCTGGGGCTGGTTGTGGTCCAGGAACTCTACCGCCGCTACCCCGACCTGAGCGAGGGCGAGATGACGAAGATCAAGTCCGCCGTTGTGTCGCGCCGTATCTGCGCGGTGGCGGCCAGAAAGGCGGGGCTTTCGGGGCAGCTTCTGCTGGGCAGGGGCATGAACGAATCGCGGGAAAGGCCCATGTCCGTGGCGGCGGGTTTTTTCGAGGCCATCGTCGGGGCGATATACCTGGACGGCGGACTGGATGAGGCCCGCAGGTTCATTCTCCGGCTGATGCTGCCGCACGTTGAGGAGGCGTTCGCCAACGAGCATCAGCACAACTACAAGTCGCTGCTCCAGCAGCACGCCCAGCGCGAAATGGCCAGTTCGCCGGAGTATCAGATACTGGACGAGAAAGGGCCGGATCACAGCAAGTGCTTCGAGATTGCGGCGGTCATCAATGGCAGGCAATTCGCCAGCGCGTGGGGCCGCAGCAAGAAACAGGCCGAGCAGGAGGCGGCCAGAAAGGCCCTGGTCGAACTGGGCCTGCTCCAGGACGACGGACGCGGCGCCGAACCGGACGAATATGAGGCGTCCGACGCCAGGGATTGACCGGAATACCCTGACGGCCCGGGTTTTAGGATGTTATGCGTATTTGAGGTTTTTCCGGTTTTGGGGCTGAAATTAATTATCGCAGGCCTTGAATTTTGCCGATATGCAAATTAACATCTGGTTGACCGGATTCGACCATTTTCGGATAGCCGGAGGCGAGTGGTTCCGAATGTTCAAGATGCGGACAGTGAAAGTTCTTGGCGCGCTTGTGGCGGCGATGACCGCCGGCATCGGCGTATTGGTGCTAATCAACGGCGAGCCTGTCAGACCCCAAAACGAACTCGCGGCCATCGTGCCGCTCGGCCAGAACATCGCCAACATCACGGACACCGAAAAACCCGTCGTCCTGGGCAGGTGGAAGAACGTCGTCGTCCACTCGGTGAAATCCGCGGATGAAAGCATGGAAGGGACGTATCATTTTATCGTGCAGCCGCCCGATGAAAACGGGCGATCTGCCGTAACGGCCACCAGGCTCTGGCGCGCCCAGGCGGACGGCAATCATATCGCCGTGGCCGGGTACAGCAATTCCGAGTGCATCGGCGTGTGCCTGATCGGCGATTTCAGCGCCGAACCGCCCGCGGACGGGCAGTTGAAGTCCCTTGTCGCCCACGTCAAATCGCTCCAGGCCGTCTGCCACATTCCATCGGCCAGCGTCTACCTCTACGGCGAACTGGATTCACGCGGCGGTTCGCCCGGCAAGGCCTTCCCGGCCGGCGAATTCAACTATCGCATCGGCGTCAACCGCTAAAACGCAAGGCCGTAAACCCGCCTGCCGAACCATCCAGCGTTTATCATTTATCCTGCGGAAATCTGTCTGCGCGCCGCGAGGTGGACGGACAGGACGGTGATGTCGGCCGGTGTCAGGCCGCTGACGCGGAGGGCCTGGCCGAGGCTGCGTGGGCGGATCGCCGAGAGTTTTTCCTTCGCTTCGAACCGCAGGTGCGGAACGGCCTGGTAATCCAGATCGGCGGGAATCAGTTTCTCGTCGAGTTTTCGCATCTGCTCCAGCCATGCCTGTTCCTTCTGAAGATATCCGCTGTAGCGGGCGTCGCACAGGATGGACGCGGCAGCATGTTCGTCGCGGCCGGTGAGTGCACGGATCGCCTCTGCGTCTTCCGGCCGGCAGGCGGCCAGCAGGCAACCGAGATTCGCGCCCGGCCGCCGGAGCAATTCCCATAAACTCTTGCCGGCCGACCTGTTTGAATTGAGCAGGCTGGCCAGCCCGCGCCGGACCTCATCGGCGGTGGAGAATTTTGCCCACCGCTGGTCGTCCACAAGTCCAGCCTCCCTGCCGATCTGCGTCAGGCGTCGGTCGGCGTTGTCGGCCCGCAGTTCCAGCCGGTTCTCGGCCCGGCTGGTGAACATGCGATATGGTTCTGTTACGCCCTTGGTAACAAGGTCGTCGATCATCACGCCGATGTATGCCTGGTCGCGCCGCAGGACCATCGGCTCGCCTCCGCGAATGGCCATCGCCGCATTCGCCCCCGCGACCAGCCCCTGCCCGGCGGCCTCCTCGTAGCCGGTCGTGCCGTTGATCTGCCCGGCGAGGTAAAGGCCGCCAACCGTCTTGACCCGCAGCGTCGCGTCAAGCTGCGCCGGCGGGGCGAAATCGTATTCGATGGCATAGCCCCAGCGATGAACGCGGGCGTTCTCGAGACCCGGAATCATGCGGATCATAAGTTCCTGCACGTCGGCCGGCAGGCTGGTGCTGATGCCGTTGCAATAGACCCAGTCGGTGTCGCGCCCTTCAGGCTCGAGAAAAATCTGGTGGCTGGTCTTGTCGGCGAAGCGGTCGATCTTGGTCTCGATGGAGGGACAGTATCGCGGGCCGACCGACTTGATCTGGCCGGTGAACATCGGGGCGCGGTGCAGGTTGCAGCGGATCAGGTCGTGGACCTGCGGCGTGGTCGCGGTCAGCCAGCACGACTCCTGCTGCACGTCCAGTCGGCCGGTCATAAAACTGAACGGTTCGGGCCGCTCGTCGCCGTCCTGCCGCACGCAGCGGGAATAGTCGATTGTCCCGGCGGCCAGTCGCGGACAGGTGCCTGTCTTCATCCTGCCAAGCTCGATGCCCAGGCTTCGCAGGTTTTCGCTCAGGCCCAACGCGGCCGGCTCGTCGTACCGTCCGCCCGGCCAGGTTTTTTCGCCCAGATGCATCAGGCCGTTGAGGAATGTGCCGGTGGTAATGATCGCAGCGCGGCAGGTGAGATTGAATTTCCGGCCTGTCTGATTTTCGACGAGTTCCACCGCGACTATCCTGCCGGCCTCGACTCGCAGGCCGACGGCCTCGGCTTGGATGATCGTCAGGTTTTTTCTGCCGGCCAGGGCGGATTGTATCCATCGGGCATAGGCATGCCGGTCTGATTGGCAGCGCGGTCCCCACACGGCCGGGCCTTTCGAGCGGTTGAGCATCCGGAATTGAATCCCCGTCGCGTCGGCGGCCAGCCCCATCAGCCCGCCCAGCGCGTCCACCTCGCGGACGATCACACCCTTGCCTACCCCCCCTAACGCAGGATTGCACGACATCGCCCCGATTGTGGCGGCGTCAAGCGTAACCAGCGCGGTCCGCTCGCCGACGCCGCTTGCCGCCCACGCCGCCTCTATCCCGGCGTGCCCACCGCCGATCGCCACTATCTCAAAATCCGATTCCATCGCCGGATTATAACATCTACTTCCAGCATGTCCTGAACGACGTATTCAATAAAACAACCGTCAATACCGGATAAGCCAAAGCGATGAAAACCACTATGGATAATCCTGAAGTGGCCGCCGCATACACGCCGCCCAGCACGCCCAGGCCGCCGTATATCATCCCTGCCATATATCCCATCCCCCTGCTCTGCCGCAGATAGCCAAAACCCGAAATGACAAGCAGCAGGACGGCCGGGGCGATCATCGCAGCCGATACGGCAGCTTTCTCCATATTATTGCTTCTGGACGCCACGACCTTTGTTTCTGCTGGCGACGCCGGCATACTGGGATCGGCATCCCCACCTCCGGCCGCCTGGCGGTATAAATCGCCCGACCAGTCTGTGAGATTGGCCCATAAAATAAGGAAAATCGCCAGCACGATGGCCAGGCCGGCGAGTGCGAAATTGGCGCAGGCCAACGCTGTCAGTCCGACGGGACGGCGTTTTCCGGCGTCGTTTGGCATGAATACCGGCTGCATCGGCGACGGCGGCGGTTGAGTTGTCATTAGTTTTCCTGCCTTTCTTAAAGGATCGCGATCATGCGTTCCTCTTCATCCTTAAAGTCCCTAATGCTCCGCTGAAAAGCCACACCGGTCCGCCTGTGTCGTGTAACAGGCCCCCGCTTTAGGGCTTGTCGATTTAGGCACTCTAACAAAACCTAGTTTTTGAGCAATGGTTTGGCCGATAAATATTCTGTGTCAGGGAGGACACAACTATGGCCAAACCGCTGCTTACGGACGAATTATGGCGACGCATCCAACCACTTTT
>JACRIL010000185.1 GCA_016235825.1 Planctomycetota bacterium | reverse complement strand
GCCTCGGCGCTGGAGCAAAAGCGCAGCCAATCGCAGCAGCTGCCTTCCGCCCGGCCGGCGTCCTGCCGGCACGACGCCCTGGCGTTCCTGAACACCTCGCCGCAGCGGCAGCAGGAATTGCTGGCCGGCTATGACGAACTGATAAGCATGGACCCGCAGAAGCGGGCGGAGCTTGCGGCGAAGGCCCGGCAAGTCGCGGCCGTCATCAAAACCCTCAGCCCGGCCCAGATCGAGGCCTTCATGAAGGCCCAGCCGGCTGAACAGGCGAAAATCGTCGAAAAGCAGAAGGATGCTCTCCGGGAGAAGGGGCTTCTGCCGGAAAATCCATAAAAGGCGGAGCTTGCCGACCTGAAAGTCGACATGCCTGTAATTGCAAATATGCCGGCGCCGTAAAGGCCGGCGAAACCGTTCCCACTGTCAGAATCGACGCCAAAACAAAGGCCGAAAAGTAGAGTCCCTGACGAGTACTTGCATGCCGGGCATATCGCCCCGCAATCTGCTTCCTGGCCTTATTCACATCTGCTTTTTCAACGGATCGACACCCACAAAATGGCTAAAATCCACTTTCCAATATACGAAAGATTACAGACAGGTTGGAAATTCCATTGACGAGGCATAGCATTACCAATACCATGAAAACGTTCATGACAATTTTACTGAAAAGATCGGGAATGCCAAATGGCGAGGAGGCCGCCACCTGTCTTCTTGAGCATCTAAGAAAGAGCATGATGTTGCATGCAAGAGTATTTGGCCGCACAAACACGGCCAATGAACGAAAAACTGCACGACACAGCGGATGGCGAGACAAAACATGAAAAAAATTGGAGTACCGAAAGAAACACATATTGGCGAGCGCAGGGTGGCGTTGTCGCCCGATGCCGTGGAGCAGTTCAAAAAACTCGGCTATTCGCTGGCTATCGAGTCTGGGGCAGGAACGGAAGCCAGTTTCGCCAACGAAAAGTACGTCGCGGCAGGCGTCGAGGTTCTGCCTGACGCCAAGGCGCTCTGGTCGTCTTGCGACATCGTGATGAAGGTCAGGCCTCCGGTCCCGGCCGAGGTTGACCTGATGAAGGAAGGCCAGATACTCATCAGCTTCATCTGGCCGGCGCAGAATAAGGAGTTGATGGATCGCCTGGCGGCAAAGAAGGTAACTGTCATGGCGATGGACAGCGTGCCGCGAATTTCCCGCGCTCAGAAGTGCGACGCGCTGTCTTCAATGGCCAATGTCGGCGGATATCGCGCGGTGGTGGAGGCCGCCGAACATTTCGGCCGGTTCTTTACCGGACAAATCACCGCCGCCGGAAAGATTCCGCCCTGCAAGGTGCTGATCATCGGCGCCGGCGTGGCCGGCCTTGCCGCCATCGGCGCCGCCAAGGGGATGGGCGCAATCGTCCGCGCGTTCGACACCCGTCCGGAAGTCCGGGAACAGGTCCAGAGCATGGGCGCCGAGTTCCTGGAGGTAACCATAAAGGAAGACGGAACCGGCGTCGGCGGATACGCCAAGCAGATGAGCAAAGAGTTCATCGATGCCGAGATGGCGCTGTTCCGCAAACAGGCGGAAGAGGTCGATATCATCATCACCACCGCCCTTATCCCGGGCAAACCGGCTCCCAAGCTGATCCTTGCCGATATGGTGGAAAAGCTGCGGGCCGGCAGCGTTGTCGTGGATATGGCTTCCGAGCAGGGCGGAAATTGCGAACTGACCGAGCCTGGCAAAGTCGTGGTCAGGCATGGCGTTACGATCATCGGTTATACCGATCTTCCAAGCCGCCTGGCGACGCAGTCCAGCAACCTTTACTCGACGAACCTCAGGCACCTGCTGACCGACCTCACGCCGGAAAAGAACGGAACGCCGAACGTCAACATGGAAGACGAGGTCATTCGCGGCGCGACCGTAATAAAGGATGGCCAGATCACCTGGCCGCCGCCGGCTCCGAAGCTTTCCGCCGCAAAACCCAAACCCGCCGGCGCCGCAGCCGCTCCGGCGAAGTCAGCCAGGCCCGCGGGCCACGACGCACCGTCCAAAACCGCCTCCCTTCGCACCCTGGTGGTCATGATGCTCTTTGCCGCCGTGGCTCTGGCGGGAATAGGCTGGGTCGCGCCGCCGGCGTTTCTTATGCACTTTACGGTCTTCGTGCTGGCGATTTTCGTCGGCTACATGGTCGTCTGGAATGTAACTCCGGCGTTGCACACGCCGCTGATGAGCGTAACTAACGCCATATCCAGCATTATCATAATAGGCGCACTGGTTCAGCTATCGACTCCGACGCCCATCGTCTGGATTTTGGCCGCCATCGCCACGAGCATCACCTTTGTCAATACCACCGGCGGTTTCGCCGTAACACAGAGAATGCTGAAGATGTTCCGCAAGTAGAGGAGAAACAACGCAATGAGTGAAGGAATCAACGGAATTGTTACCTGCGCTTATCTGGGCGCCGCCGTACTGTTCATACTGGCACTGGGCGGCCTGTCCAACCAGGAAAAGGCCAGGCGCGGCAATCTGTTCGGGATGATAGGAATATCAGTGGCGATAATTGCCACCATCCTCTCCCATGTAACCGCCAATCACTGGGTGCTCGCCGTGGGACTTGCGATCGGCGCTACGGCAGGGCTGCTGCTGGCGCTGCGGGTGCAGATGACGCAAATGCCGGAACTGGTCGCCATATTGCACAGTCTGGTCGGAATGGCGGCGATGCTCGTCGGATTCGCCAATTACTTCGACCCCAAGACGCTGGAGCACTACGTCGGCGCGGCCCTGATGGTGCATGATATCGAGACGTATCTGGGCATATTGATCGGCGCCGTTACGTTCACCGGGTCGGTTATCGCCTTCGGAAAGCTCTCTGCCAGAATCACGGGCAAGCCGATGCTGCTGCCGGGACGTCATTTTATCAACCTGCTGCTGCTGGTAGTGTCGATTTGGGCGGGAATCGTGTTCGTAATGCAGCACGACCCCAGGACCAGCCCCGATGCTATCGCCATGGTCGGCGGAAACCTTCTGCCAACGATCAATGGCCTGCCCGCCGGAACGCTGGCACTGCTAGTAATGACCGTCGCGGCACTGCTGTTTGGCGTTCACATGGTGATGGCTATCGGCGGCGCGGATATGCCCGTCGTGGTTTCCATGCTCAACAGCTACTCCGGATGGGCGGCGGCGGCCACCGGGTTCATGCTCGACAACGATCTGCTGATCGTAACGGGCGCACTGGTCGGTTCGTCCGGCGCCATTCTCAGCTACATCATGTGCCGCGCGATGAACCGCAAGTTCCTGGCGGTCCTTGCCGGCGGATTCGGAACCGCCGGCGGAGCGACCGCGGCAAAGAGCGCCCAGGCCCAGGGCGAGATATCCGAGATCAAGGCTCAGGAAGTTGCCGAGCTGCTCAAGGAAGCCAGGAGCGTCATGGTCGTGCCGGGTTACGGGATGGCGGTCGCCCACGCCCAGCACATGATAGCGAGGATCACCGCCGAACTTCGCGGGAAGGGAAAGACCGTACGCTTCGCCATCCACCCGGTGGCGGGGCGCATGCCGGGGCATATGAACGTGCTGCTGGCGGAGGCGGACGTCCCTTATGACATCGTTTTCGAGATGGATGAGGTCAATGAAGATTTCCCGAATGTCGATGTTACTATCGTCTGCGGCGCCAACGACATCGTCAATCCCTCCGCCCTGGAAGATCCCGCCAGCCCGATCGCCGGGATGCCCGTCGTCGAGTGCTGGAAGGGGAAGGTCGCCATAGTCATGAAGAGATCGATGGCGACGGGCTACGCCGGCGTCGACAATCCCCTGTTCTACAAGGAAAACACCAGGATGTTCTTCGGCGACGCCAAGAAGAGCCTCGAAGAAGTTTGCAAGTTGCTCGAGTAAACGGATATTTCAGAACAGCCGAAGTCTCAACCGCGAATCGCCGCCGGCATGGGAACCAGGGCCGTCTTCGGATGTTTCCCTATTTCCGAAAGGCCCGGGGCGCCCCCGAACGCCAGATGCTCCAGCGGTATGCGGCAGCGGAAATCGCAGTGAGCCAGGACCGGCTCACATTCGTCCGGACCTTCCGGTTTAGGAAGTACGGCCCATCGGCCGGGGGTTCTCATCGCCAGCAGCCACCTCACGGCTTCCGTCGTCAGGTTGAGCAGGTCGCACGCGACCATCAGCCAGGACGCGTAAGGCGCCCATCGCATCGCCGCCAGCGCGCCGCCCATGCGGCCTTCCACGCCCGGGGCGCCAGGCAGACGCGCGATATCAACAGGCAGGTCGCCGGGCATTTCACCGTCGCCCAGGATCACGACTCTGGAACATAGCGGCGCCAGGACATCGACGGTTCGCCGCAGCCAGGTCCGGCCCTCAGTGACGAGCAGATGCCTGGGGCGGTCCATGCGCGAGTTGTTTCCGCCGATGAGGACGGCGCCGAAGACGGGAGTGGCCTTGCATTTCCGCTCGATCAATTCCTCCAGCATCTGGCCCGCTGGCGCCAGGCGGTCCGTGTCGCGAGGCAGGGTTGCCAGGACGTTTGTAACCTCTGTCGGCGGGGACGTCTCGCCTTCGCCCAGCAGCCAGAGCTTCGGCAGCGGAGTATGCTTTCGCCCCTCCACCAATACCACATCGCAGCGTCCGGCGAGGTCCATGAGTTGGGGAATGATGCGCTCACGGTCCCGGCGATGTGTCCGCAACACTTCCTGGCCGGGGCCGCTGAGCAGCACGTCCCCGCCGGCCTGGTAGAACCGGTCGCTGTCCTTGCCGGGGCGGTCAACGTCGATGCCGTGGGCGTCGTGCTTGGCCACCGCCACGTGAAGCCCGCGGGCATGGAAACGCCTCACCAACTGCTCGATGAGCGTGGTCTTTCCGGAACCGCTGAAACCGCAGACGCCGAAGATGGGCAGGTTCTCAAGCATGGCGAGCCGATCTCTCCGGGCCCCGGAAAGCATCCGCTCCCGCCGGGCGCCCGCAGTCCGACGCCGCCGGAACTGCAATGGCCGATTTTATCATGCCGCCGCCCCCAGCAAGATGCCGGCCGACAGCAACAGCCCGAAGCCCAAATGCAGTTGGGCCGTCAGAACGTCGATGGCGGCGATCTCCGAACTGTTACTCATCCTGGCCCGCCGGATCAGCGACAGATTCTTCCATGCCGGCGGAAGAGTCAGCAGGACCAGCAGCGTCCAGGGCGAAAGCACTCCGCAGGCGGCCCACGCCGCCGCCAGGGCATATGCGCCGCCAACCAGGATAAAATATCCGATCTTGGCGCCGCGCAGGCCCAACATGCCGGCCAACGTCCGCACGCCGGAACTGCAGTCATGCGCAATGTCGCGAAGATTGTTCGAGTACAGGATCGCCGTCACCAGGCAGGCCACCGGCAGCGACGCCAGCAGTGGTCTCAGGGACATCTCGCCCGTCAAGGTGAAGTGCGCCCCCACGACGATCAGCGGACCCATAAGCAGGAAGACCATTACGTCGCCAAGGGCGATGTACTTATAGCCGAACGACCGGCCTCCATAAAGGAATCCTCCCGCCACGCCTGCCAACCCCAGCCACAGGACGGTCAACCCCCGCGCCCAGACAAGGAACAACCCCACGACGGACCCGGCGGCCAGCAGGACCAGCCCGCCGAAAAAGACCTGGCCGGCGGTCAACAGCCCGGCCACCAGCACGCCGCTTCCTCCGTGCGTCCCTGGACGGTCCACGCCGCGACGGTAGTCGGCGGCGTCGCTGACAAGGTTGGTGCCGGCGTGAATCAGAACGGACGCCATCGCTACCAGCGGCGTCAATTCCCACCGCACGTCATGGGCGCCCAAGGCCAGCACCGCACCCAACAGCACCGGCGTCAGCGACGCGGTGAATGAAAACGCCCGCACGGCCCGAAACCAGACCTTCAACGAAGTTCGTCCCGCAACCAGATCGCCTGCATTCATTTGTTTTTTCCCCACCGGCTTATCCTCCGGCGCCCCTGCCAGAACGGTCGGTCGGGGGCTGGTCGCGATCTGCCCGGACGGCGCGCACCAGGCAGCGCCCCGCGGCACGATCCAACGACACGCGTTCGACCGGCAAAGGCCGAACGGTGGATAAGATCATTTTCAACGCATCATGCGGTTGCGTCAGTTTCATTTTCCTCTTCCGGGGCGGAAGACCGGCTGCCAAGCAGCTCCTCGACCCGCCGGACCAGGTGTTTGAGTTCCACTGGTTTCTCCAGAAAATCGGACACCGGCAGCCACTCGTCGTCGATGTCCCGTCGCCCGAATCCCAACGGAAATCGGGTGTTTACGGCGGTCAGCATGAGGATGGGGACGCCCTTGAGGTGTTCGTGGTGGTGTCGCATCGCCCGCGCCAATACGAAACCGGCGGAGATGTCCTCGGAGAACATCACGTCCAGAATGAGCAGGTCAGGGCGACGGCGATTCATGTTCTCCAGGGCGCCGTCCACGTTGGATTCCATGTTCACTTCATGCCCTGCCCCGCGCAGGGCGACCGCCGTCGTGTTGGCGAAGTCAAGATCGTCGTCCACTATCAGCACGTAGGCCATGCGCAGCTCCTTATGATGTTGTTACGGCCGGATGAGCGCACGAGCGGGGGAACATCAGATGGAAAGCAGTCCCCGCTCCTGCCAGACTTTCAACTCGGACCTGTATGCCGTGCAACTGGGCGATCTGCTTGACGATAGCCAGTCCCAATCCGGAGGATTGCGGATTGTGCTTCACGGCCTCATTAGTGCGGTAGTATTCATCGAAAATACGGGGCAGCTTTGTCGGCTCGATGCCGATACCTTCATCGGCGATAGTGACATATGGACAACCATCGGCATCGCATCCGCAGCCGGCCCGAACGACGCCCCCGATCCGCGAATACGTTATGGCGTTCGACAGGAGATTGCCCAGGAGCATCCTGAAGTGGTCCTCCACCCCAACAACCGCGACATCCTGAAGGTTCAGCTCCATCCGGATATCGCGCTCCAGGCGGATCGGCTCCAGTTCGTCCATGCACCAGCGAATCAATCGGGACAGATCTATCTGATCCTTCTGCGCAACCGTCTGGCTGTTGGATCTCAGGTTGGCCAACTGAAGCATTTCCTGTATTTCCCGCGTCAGGCGGCGACAGCGGGCGGTGATCTGCTGCACCACCGCCGCCACCTGTTCGCCCAGCGGACCGCAATATCCTTCCAGCAGCAATTGCGCCTGGGCGTGAATGGCTGCGAACGGCGACTTGAGCTGATGCGTTGTGATCAGCATGTACTGGGCTCGTTCTTCCTGCGCGGCCAGCAGCCGATTATTGGCATCGGCCAGGGCCGCGCTCCTCTGACGGACGGTTGCGGCCAGGTGCGAAGTCAGGTGCCACACCGCCGTCCAGATCAGCACCGCCGAGGCGACATCGAAGGCCACCTCGCCCCGAGCGGCGTTGGACGGATCCGAGAATATCGTCTGGGGACGCAGCAGCCCGGCCTGTTCCGCAACAACGCACAGTATGAACAGGCTCTCAGCCAGGAGCGCCACGATCAGGCTCAATCGGGCCGGGAAAAATATGCAGGACACAACGATGTGAAACAGGTAGGCGAACGCGATGAAGGTCGTGGTGCTTCCGACGAGATGGACGACTACCGTCAGCACCAGCAAATCCAGGACGATCTGGCACCATAAGTTGCCATAAACCGCGTTGCGCGATTGGGGATCGTCCAGATTCCGCGCGTGCCGGAGGAACCCCAGGTTGGCCGCCGCCAGCAAGCCCGCACAAATAAAGGGCCAGTATATCACGCGCACCAGCCCCACGGCATCGGCGATTACCGTGATGTTGTTGATCAGTCCCGCCAATACCAGCAGGATCACCACGGCCCATCTCAGGCGGCAGAACCACTCGATACTGTTATGAAGCAGAGGCTCCGAAAGGGCCGCCTCCTCCTGTCCGGCGGGCACGTCCCGGGCCGATTCGCTCCTTGCCGGCGGCAGCGCATAGACGGGCCAAGAATGTGGCGCTGGTTGCAGCATCAGAAGTAGTCCATCGCCTTGATCTTTTTGAGTTCCATCTGGTCCCGCTGCTCGCTTCGGAGAAGGCTCTCAAACAGATCGCGGATCTCCGGGCTGATGTCCTGGACGAGCACCTGGCGATACAGCAGGATCAGGCAGTCGTCCAATGTAACGGCAGCGTCCAGCACCTCGGCGGCGCCGGCCCCTTCGGGAAGTTGGATCTTTTCAAAGCACGTGCAGTCGGCGGCCTTGGGCTGGAAGCGCAGCGGCGTGGCGATCAGATGCGCCGCTTCGGCGGGGTCCAGGCGGCTCAGCGCCTCATGGAGGCGGATGCGGTGGCGGGCCATGTAGTCCGTCAACAGCCGCACGCCCTCCCGGGCGGTGTGCGAGGCGATGCCCGCGTAATAGTCCGACAGCATCCGCTCGAAATCCTCCGCATGTTTCAATACGCCCTGTATCGTGATGCTCGCCATAAACCACCTCGGGTGCGTCAGAACTTGTCGTAGAATATGTCCTGGGGCCGCAGGCCCTTTTCCGCAAGGACGCGTGTAACGGCCTCGATCATCGGAGGCGGGCCGCACAGGAACGCCTGCCGGCGGACGCCCGCCTCCAGGTGTTTGTCAACCGACAGGTGGATGAAGCCGGCTTCCCCGTCCCATTGCTCCTGGGGCCCGACAGGGTCCGAAAGCGCGTAGAACACGTGGAAGCTCGGGTGCTTGCGCGCCAGAGCCTGGAATTCCTGCAAATAGAAGACGTCGCGCGCGCTGCGGCATCCGAAGAACAGCCAGCACTGCCGGTCCGGCCAGCGGGAGTAGAGCGAATAGATGATGTTCTTCATCGGGGCCATGCCGCACCCGCCCCCGACGCAGATGATCTCGACCGCCGGGTCTTCGTTGAGGACAAACTCCCCGTACGGGCCTGTGAAGGTTACCGGGTCGCCTTCCTTCAGATTGTGCAAATAGGTCGATCCGATGCCGTTGGGCACCAGGCGGACGTTGAGTTCCACCTCGTTCTTCTCATATGTCGGGGAACTGATGGAGTACGCCCGAAACACCGGCCCGTCCGGCGAGGGGGCCTGAACCTGCACGTACTGCCCGGGGCGATGGGATATCTCGGGCGGATCGTGCAATGCGAAGCGTATCTCCTTGATGTCGTGGGTAACCTCGCGAGTGCCGGCCACGGAAGCCGTGAACATCTTGACGTTCAGCATGTCGTCAGGGACGCGAATCCGGATGTTCTGGCGGATTTTCACCTGGCAGGCCAGGCGCAACCCGGAACGGACCTCCTTGCGGGACAGATACGGGGTCTCAGTGGGCAGGACAGGCCCGCCGCCTTCCAGCACCGTCACCTTGCAGAAGCCGCAGGAACCCTTGCCGCCGCAGGCGGACGGAATGAACAGCTTGTTTGTATACAACGCCGACAGGAGGGTCTGCCCGCCATCGACATCCAGCGGACGTTCGCCAGCATTGATGTCCACATTGCAGATGCCGTAATTCACCAGCACGCGTTCCGCCACTGCGATCAGTGCCGCCAAGGCCAGCAGCAGCCCGGCGAAAACTCCAATTGCTATCAGGTAGATCATGTGTTCACCACTATTGGATCGATACCATGCCTGCAAATCCCATGAACGTCATGGCCATGACGCCGGTAATGATCATGGCGATGGACACTCCCTGAAAAGGCTTGGGAACCCGGCTATAGCCCATCTTTTTCCGAAGTCCCGCGATCAGCAGGATCGCCAACGCCCATCCGACGCCCGCGCCGAAGCCGTAACCCAGCGACTGCCAGAACGAGTACTTGCGGATGATCATGAACAGCGCCGCGCCCAGGATCGCGCAATTCACGGTAATCAGCGGGAGGAAAATGCCCAGCGCGTAGTACAGTTTGGGGCTGAATCGCTCCACGAACATCTCGACGAACTGCACGAAGGCCGCGATCACCGCGATGAAGATAATGAACGCCAGGAACGTCAGGTCCGCCGAGCAGAGCGGGGCGTCTTTGACCAGCACGCCGTAGTATATCCCGTAGTTCAGCACTGTCGTGCAGGTCATCACGAAGATCACCGCCGCCCCCAACCCCAGGGCGGTACCTATCTGCCGGCTGCACACCAGAAACGAACACATACCCAGAAAATTGGACAGCAGAATGTTGTTGGTGAAGATGGCCGCGACGATGATGATGAAGGCTGAGGTCTCGCTCATGGTTTGGTCTCCGGAACGTCTTTGCGGAGGGCGTTCAGCAGGGCAATCAGTATTCCAAGCGTAAAGAACGCCCCCGGCGCGAGAATCATCAACTGATTAGGCTCGTACCATACTTTATCAAGGATTGAAAAACCCAGGAGCTTTCCCGCTCCGATCATCTCGCGAAAAACGGCGATAACGGCCAGCACAATCGCATACCCCAGCCCGTTGGCTATCCCGTCCAACGCCGACGCTATGGGGCGATTCTGGAGCGCGAAGGCCTCGGCCCGGCCCATGACGATGCAGTTGGTGATGATCAGCCCCACATAAGGCCCGAGCTGCTTGGACATGTCCCAGTAAAAGGCCCTGAGGAGCTGGTCGAAGACGATCACGAAGGTGGAGATGATGGCCACCTCGGCGATCATACGGATTTTTCGCGGTGTGGCGTTCCGCAGGAAGGACAGGAACAGGCTGGAGCAGGCGGTCACAAAGATCAGGGCCCCGCCCATTACCAGGGCGTTGGCGAGTTTATTGGTTACGGCCAGGGCCGAGCAGATGCCCAGCACCTGTATGGAAATGGGGTTGTTTGCCCAAACTCCGTCCTTGACGATCTTCCCTGCTTTTCCGTCGCACAGCAACCCTGCCGCGCAGGGTCCGCAAGCGGCCGGCGATTTACTGGCTGTTGCGGTCATTGTTCTTCCGCTCCTTCAAAAGCCTTTGGATTGTCTCATTCAGCATGATCTCAACCTTGTCGCACGTCATGGTCGCCCCAGCGATGCCGTCCACTTCGTTGGAACCCTTGGCTCCGTCGCGGCGAATGCGGATACCGGGACGATTTTGGGCATCTACGATCCGCCGCCCTTGAAACTGGTCCTGGAACCACTTCGATCCGATCTCGCCGCCCAAGCCCGGCGTCTCCTCCTGCTCGTAGAAGCTCACTTCCACAATGGTAACCCCATCGGGCCCGAGGGCCAGAAAACCCCGCATCGGACCCCATACCCCCGGGCCGGCGAAGGGCACAGCCTGAGCCAGCATCTTTCCGTCGCTCGCGACGTACTCGTACACGCTCATGCCGCCGCGATCCCGGCCCCGGACGTTCTGCTCGAAGGCCTGCGCCAGTTTCGCGGCTGTGCTTTTGGGATCGAATGGCACTCTCAGAACGGTCAGGACATGGCGCATCTCGTCCGCCTTGGCGTTGGCTTCCTTGTACGGCGCCGCAAACTGCCCGGCCGCCGTCAGCATCGCGGCGCAGACGACTCCCAGCACCACCGCATAAATCATGGTATACGTGTATGTGTCAACTTTCATGGGCAAGTCTCCGAAGGCGGACCGCCACGGCCACCTCGTCCAACAGAGGCGCACAGATGTTGCCCAGCAGGATCGCGAACATGACGCCCTCGACGTATCCGGTGAGGTGGCGAATCAGGGCGGTCGCCAAACCGATAATGATCGCGTAAGCCCACTTTCCGCCCGTGGTCGCCGGACTGGTAACCGGGTCGGTAGCCATGAAGAACGCCCCGAACAGGATTCCGCCCGCCAATAACTGCCACATCGGCGGCGGAATTGGGCCGGGCAGCGTGTAATGCAGAACCGTCTCCATCAGCAGGAAAGAGCCAAGCACGCCGACGACAATCCGCCAACTGGCCACCCGCGTCATGATCAGCAGTATCCCGCCCAGCAGGATCGCCAGGGCTGAGGTCTCGCCCGCGCTGCCGGCAACATTGCCCAGAAACATCTCCTGCAAGCCCGCCAACTGGCCCTGTTTGGCCGCGGCCAACGGGGTGGCCCCGGCAATTGCGTCGACGGCGCCGGACGAAACGTACTGGAGAATCCGCCCTGGCGGCTCCGCGACGGGGCTGATCCAGTTTCCCGCCATCGCCGCCGGATACGCCAAGGCCAGAAAAACCCGGCCGACCAGGGCGGGGTTGAACAGGTTCCGCCCCGTGCCGCCGAAGAGCTCCTTGCCGACCAGCACGCCGAACATCACCCCTACCGCCACCATCCACAGCGGCAGCGCCGGCGGAAGAATCAGCGGGAACAGCATTCCGGTTACCAGGAACCCCTCGTTGATCTCTTCCTTGCGGACGACCGCGAACAGCACCTCGACGATGCCGCCGGCGGCATATGAGACTACCACCATCGCCAGCACATGCAGGCCGAAGAAATACACCGCACACGCCAGCGCGGGCAAAATAGCGATGATGACCATCGACATCAGCCGCTTGATGTCCAGCGGGTCGTGAACGAACGGCGCCGATTTCGCCCGAGATATCGGGGCGAAGAAGAAGTTCTCCGCCGCGTCGAACACCGGCTTGGTCCGATGCAGGCGCTTGCCTTCGGCGAAGGCGCCGCGAGTCCTGTCAAGCAGCCGTTCCAGCAACTTCATGCGGGCGCCTCCTGTGCCATATGTTCCATTTGTTCCATGCGAAATGTCTCCATCGCCTTCTGGAATTGACCGCACAAGTCGATCTTCGAGGGGCACACGAACGAGCAAAGCCCGCAGGCGACGCACAGGTCCAGCCGGACTTTTATAGCGGCTTCAAGATCGTCCTGGTACAACAGCTTGTGCAGAAGGTGCGGCATGATGCCCGCGGGGCAGATTTCCTCGCAGAAGCCGCACGACACGCAGGGACGATGCTCACCGCGAATGGCCGTGGTCATGCGTTCGGGCATCGGGCGGCGCAACGCGCTCAAAAAACACCGGCTGTACGACCAGCGCCCG
This sequence comes from Planctomycetota bacterium, assembly GCA_016235825.1. Taxonomy (GTDB): domain Bacteria; phylum Planctomycetota; class Phycisphaerae; order SM23-33; family SM23-33; genus JACRIL01. The sequence goes on along the minus strand of JACRIL010000185.1, from coordinate 21,533 downwards.
GCGCCGGGCCGCACAAAGGCCAGGAACTCGCGCTCGGTCTGCTCGCCGAGGGCGGTAATTCCAAGGCACTCGCAGTCCAAACCGGCCTGATCGGGGGCGATCTCCTGTCCGCTCAGCACCCCGCCGTTGAGCACCCGCACCGGACCGTCGGCGATCCTTTTGGAAAGGAGCGTCTTGAGCGGATATCCGGGCATCGCGACCACGTGCGCCGGCGAAGTGGCGGCGGGGCCGCCGATGGAGATCACCCGCAGGTCGCAGGGCTTCGACGCCGTCAACGCCCGGTCCAGGGCCAGCACGCCCTCGGTCCGCAGCGCCCAGACCGGTTGGTCTTTCTGGCGTTTCAGGCCCAGGTATCGCGCCAGCACCGTGAAGTTGTCGAAGGGATACCGAAGCGGCACATGGACCGGTTTGATGTGGGCGTATCCCCGGATCGCCTGGCTGACCTGCTCGGCCAGTGCGGCGGCGACCTTGGGCAGGATCAGGAAGATCGGCTGGTACTCCAACAGCGTCTGGATCTGCTCGAGGCCGCGGGTGAAGCTCTTGAGGCGAGCCCGCAACTGCACGTCGCCGCGCCCCAGGAACGGCTCCAGATTGAGTGTGGAGACAATAACGGCCTGCGGCGTGCCGAACGGGTTCGGCAGGGCGCCGCTGTGAGCGTCGAAGAAGTATTGCCATGCCCCCAGCAGCAGCAGCTTGTTCCGCTTCATTTCGACCGAGCCGAGGTTGCGTGGAATGTGGGACGGCTCATCGGAATCCTCAAGAGGCTCCGGAACGCCGGCGGAAACGTTCTGAAGCACCAGATGCCGCGGGATCGCATTCAGGCGAACCGTCCCCTCCCGCGGCGCCAGCAGCGGCACGCCGTGATTCGACGGGTCTCTGGCCAACACCTTTCCCGGCCGGACGCGATCACCGTCGCCGACGCACAATTCGGTGAAGCGGAATCGGCGGCTGAACAAGGGCAGATATAATTCGTCAGGGTCCGGGAGCACCTCGACAGATCCAACGGGCTTTCCGGCCATTTGAACGGTATAACCGCCACGCAATTTCATGCCACGCGTTCCTTCTTGATATCCACGCCCTGGACGGCCATTGCATGCCCCAGGTCGTCGCGGATGAAAGATTCCAGTCCGGCCCGGGCGGCAGCAAAGGGGTGGAGGGTTTCGACGGCTTCCGTCAGCAGAATGCGGACAAAGTTCTTTGTTGCGGCCACGCCGTCCCGATCCGCCTGGGGAAGCGTGAATTTGTTCCGGGCCGCGTCCATGCCAAGGGCCTTGCCCGCCGCGTCTTCCCGGCCCGTCACGTCAATCAGGTCGTCCACAAGCTGATAGGCTGTTCCGACCAGGTATCCCGCCTGCTCCAGCGCCTGCCGGAAGGCCGGGTCCCGCCCGGCGCAGACCTCGGCGACAAACGCAAACAGCGGTCCGGTTTTTTCCCTGGCCACGCGAAGATATGTCTGTGTGTCCATCGTCTGCCCCCGGTGCAGCAACTCCTGGCGGATTTCGGCCTCCACCACCTGGCGGACTTTAGAAAGGAACGGCCGCACATACAGTCCGCCTTGTATCTGAAGCACCAGGTCCATCGCCTCGCACAGCAGCAGGTCGCCGGTGAGCACCGCCGCGGAACGGCCCGCCACGGTCCACAGGGCCGGCCTGTGCCGCCGCAAAGACGACTCGTCGATCACGTCGTCGTGGCAAAGACTGGCGGTGTGCACCATCTCCGTCGCGGCGCAGGCGGCCACGATCGTCTCGTGCTCCGCCTGACAAGCGCCTGCGGCCTCCAGTCGCCCAGCCAAACGCGTCCGGAGCATCTTGCCGGGCAGCAACAGATCGCTCTTCACGCCCAAGGCGGACTGCATCCGCTCCAATCTCTCTGAGATTGCTGCTCGGACCTCGCCCAATAATTCCAGGCCTGATTCCATAATCATCGACGACATTTCCATAATTGGTTAGCGAGGTTAATCGTCCCGCGCTGACGGCAGCTGACGCAAATGTTGTGCGCAGGAGAAAGAATTGTCAAGATTTTTCCAATCACGATCCAGACTCGTCCCAGGAAACCGTCCAGACTCAAGTTGCAATGCCCCGTGCAAGACGGATATGCATGGCTGTCCATTGTCTCTGGGCCGCGCCGTCTCCCGGTCCATTCCGCGGCTACGCCTTCTTCACCCGCACGCAACATTCCTTGTGCAGCGCCTGGCCCCCGATGGGGTCGGCCCTCAGCGGGCGCAGGATGCCATCCGATGTTCCGCGTCCCTTGGCCGCCGCGCCCATGGCCCAGTGGCCAAAGCCGTGTTGCAGCCCGACCACCTCAGGATGGATTTCTTCGGTTACGTGGGCTTTGGCCTTGGCACTGCCGAATTTGGACTCGACCACAACCTGATCGCCGTCGCTGATGCCCAGACGTTCGGCGGTCTTGCGGTTGATCTGGAGGGGATTGTCGGGCTTGAACTCCAGGAGCCAGCGGTTGTTTTGGGTGCGGGTGTGGGTGTGGGTGGCCTCCTTCCAGTTAATGAGGAACAACGGGTACTGGGCGTCCGGCTGCCAGTCGCGAGGCGTGTACACCGGGAGATCCGAGCAAGACTTGCCCTCGGCATCCTTCTTGCCGGTCAGACAGTTAAGGACAAACTCCACCTTGCCGGTCGGGGTCATGAAGCCTTTGACGGCCTTGCCGTCGATCATCGTGCCGATGCGCTTGCCGCCTTGGTCCTTGGGTTTGTCGAATATCTGCTCGATCTCCAGGTCTCCGACCTTGGCCTTGACGATGGTGGCCTTGGCCACATCCTCCGCTTTCAGCTCGCTCTTGAACTTCCCGTACTTGGTGCCGCCTTTGTCCACCCAGACCGCGCCGGGCAGGGCCTTGATTTCCTCCAGAGTCAGCTTGGGCGCGCCGTTCTTGGACTCGGCGGAGAAGTAGTCCTCGTACCAGGCGGTGAGGTTCTCGATGGGCTGGCCGGAGAGCGGACCGATCTTGAAGAACTCTTTGTTGTCCTTGTCTCGCAGGTCTAGCCGGCGGCCCAGTTCGGCGACGAACTCGTACTCGGCGGGCTGGCCGAAGATAGGCTTGACCACCGGCTGGCGCAATGCCAGGACCGGCCAGGTTACCCAGTGGGTGTTCCAGTCGTAGCGCTCCAGGTAGGTGGTCCCCGGGACGACGATGTCGGCAAATTGGGATGTTTCCGACAGGAAGATGTCGTTGACAACCACGAACTCCAAGCTGGCCAGGGCCTTGGCGACCGTTTCTGTGCCCGGCAGGGACATCATCGGGTTCTGAAAGACGATCATAGCCATTTTGGCCGGATACTTGCCTTTACCCTCGGCGAGCTGCTTGAAGATTTCGCAATAAACGCCCGAGCCGTGGAACATCGGGTAGAGCTTGTTATCGTCGGCGAAGCGCGGCGCCTTGGGCTTATCGGCATGGAGGTGGCCGTGCGCGTTGCCCTTCTTGTTGGGCAGGTGCAGGGTCCCAGGCCGGTCGTAGCCGCCGGTCAAGGTCGCCAGGCAGGCGATGGCCGCCCCGCCGTGTACGCAGTTTTCGTGCTGTCCAGGGCCGGACCACACGTCCACGACCGCGGGCTGGGTGGTGGCGAAGTCCCGGGCGATCCGCTCGATGGTCTCGGCCGGAACTGTGGTGATCTTCTCAGCCCAGGCTGGCGTCTTGTCCTTGACGTACTCCGAGAACTTGTCGAAGCCGTAGGTCCACTTCTCGACGAAGTCCTTGTCCTGGAGCCCGTCGCGGATGATGACGTGGGCCATGGCCAGTGCCAAGGCGCCATCGGTGCCCGGACGGATCGGGACCCACTCGTCGGCCTTGCGGGCGGTGGACGAGTAGTAGGGATCCACGACCACGAGCTTGGCGCCTCGCTCCCGGGCGCGAGTCATGATCCGGGGCAGATGAGCCCACTTGGTGGCGCCCAGCGGATTCCAGCCGAAGAGCAGGATGTATCGCGATTGGATGGCGTCCATCAGCGGCCGCTCATCCCCAATGACAGCCTTGAAGGATGCCTTGCGTGCGGTGTCGCACAGGTTGGAGTGGTTGCTGTAGTTGGGGGTGCCGAAGAGTTGGCAGAAGTCCCCCTGGATGTGCGTGAAGCAGTGGTCCTCGGAGAACCACAGGAGCGCCTCGGGCGTGCCCGCGTCGCGCAGCTTCTTCATGCGTGCGGCGATCTCGCTGTAGGCCTCATCCCATGTTATCTCCTTCCAGCCGGGATCCACGCCGATGCCCTTCTTGGGATTGGTGCGCCGGACGGGCTTGGCCAGCCGGTCGGGGTCGTAGAGGGTCATCATGCCGCTGTTGCCCTTGGGGCACATGGTGGCGCCCTCAGTGGCGCAGTTCTTGAAGAAATCGTCGGAGATGTTCGAGAACCCGCAGGGGTTGGCCGAGTTGGGCTTGATGCGGATGACCTTGCCATCCACCACCTGGCAGAGGATGCCGGTAGTCCCGCCGCACATATGGCAGCAGGTCGGTATCCATGTGCCGGCCTTGAAGTCGTATCGCTTGTCAACCTCGGCGGCGAAGGCCTGCATCGTGCGGCTTTTCAGCAGCCAGGACATGCCGCCGGCAGCCAGCACCGAGCCGGCCAGAAATTTTCTGCGTGTTATTGAACTCACTGTAACATCTCCTATTTTTATACGTGGTGGTTTTCAACGCCCGCAAGCTCAGCCTCATCGAGCGGCAAAAGCTTCCGCAACAACAAAAAGGCCCACAGACCCAAGGCAACCACGCCCAAGCCGACCAGAAACTCGTGAACGCTCGGGACGTAGCCTAACGCAAAACGCGCGTGGTGGTAGGCGTTGGGAAGCGCGTCGAAAGTCGGGGTCAGTTGCGGCGGAACCACCAGGTTCCATCTGGCGCCGATGATCCCCACCACCACCAGAAGGCCCGCCAAACCGAGCCAGCCTGCGCTGCGCCCGGTCTTGGGGTTTATCACGATAAGAATGGGGATGGCTGCTCCGACAGCCAGTTGGATGAGCCAGAAAACCCACCAACTGGGGCCGAACATCGCAAAGTTCCACCCGGCAACCTCGTGAGGAATGTTCCCGTAATAGGTAACCATTATCTCGCTGCACATGAGCAGGAGATCGAAAGCGAGTATGCCGACCGTGAGCCGCATGATCGTCCGGACTACTCCGCGCTTGGCCTCCTTGGGCAGCCTGGAGAAGACCGCGGTCAGTAGCGCCAGCAAGGCTCCGCCGGAGGCCAGCGCCGAGATCAGGAATATGATCGGGAACAGCCCGCCGAACCAGTTGGGCCGGGCCTTGGCCACCGCGAAGATCGAACCCACGCCGCCGTGCACGGTTATGGCTATGGGAATGCCCAGAATGCCCAAGGCCATCAGCCACTTCTTGTCTCGCGCCAAGCTGGCCGGATCAAGCCGCTTGCTGCCCAGCGCCAGCAGCCGATACCACCAGGCGCTGCTCCCGCCGGCTTGAGCTTTGAGCACCAGTTGCGGCCGGAGGGCGAAGTATATCTCGACCAGCACAACGACGATGTAGATGTTGTAGAAGAACCCCATCCAGGCCATTACCGAGGTCGGGTTCATGGAGGTGATTATTTTGTACATACGCGCAGGATGGCCCAAGTCCAGCAGGATTAACATCCCGCCGAGAACCAGGCAGCCGAGGGCCTGGAGCAGCGCCAGCGGTCCAGCCGGTTCCAGCTTCTTGATGCCGAACACATAGACCAGCGTCGAGAGCAGGAAAGAGCCGGCCGAAAGACCCAGAAAAAAGATGTACAGAGCAACCCACAACCCCCATGGCACATTCTGTGTGGTGGTGGCTTCAATATGCCCGTCCCGGAGTGTTCCGAAAATCGCCCACACTCCGACGGCCGATACGGCCAGAAGGATCAGATATCCCAGCAAGCGGGCAATGACGCTCCCTTGCGAAAAAGTAGTCTTCAGTTCGTTCATGTTTTATTTGCTCCTCAGTTATGCCGGCAAGTAGTAGACGGACGGCTCATTGCCCAGTTCTTCCTTCAGCCGATAATGCCCGCGACGAGCCAAGAGTTCCTGCATCTTCTCGCCGTGGACCAGGCACTTGGCCTCCGGGTCCTTCAGGTCGCCGAAGTGGATGGCCTTGCCCATGCACGTGCGGGAGCAGGCCGTCGGCTCCCGGTATTCGCCCTTCTCGTCCTGCAGGTGCAGGCAGAAGGTGCACTTGCGGACGTTGCCGATGGGCGAACGGCCCTTGCTGCGCAGGCCGTACTCGGCGCCATACTCCGAAGAGGGAATGGCGTTGTACGGGTTGTTTGCCGCCTCAATGTAGTTGTGCCCGTAATCGAAGGACCTCGCGCCATATGGGCAGGCGGCGATGCAGTAACGGCAGCCGATGCATTTCTCGTAGTCCACGCCGACGATCCCGTCTTTGCGGTGGCTGGTCGCGCCCGTCGGGCAGACCTTAGCGCAGGATGATTCCTCGCACTGCATGCAGGGCCGGAAGAAGGACAGGCGATAGGCATGCGGGAACTGTCCCTTCTCCTCATCCAGGAAGACCCCGTAAGCCACGCCTGGCGGCGTCTTGTTCTCAAGCCGGCAGGCCGCCCCGCAAGCCTTGCAGGCTATGCATCGCTTGAGGTCGATAACCATGCCCCATCGCCGATTGCCATTGCCGGCGGATGCTTCTTGGAGGCACCCAGGCAGAGCCGTCGCCGTTGCAGCCGCCACAGCGACCCCTGCCCCTTTCAGAAACCCACGTCTGGTCATATCCATGTGTTTTGCCTATCCTTCATGCTCGAATTTGGCGCCCGGATCGCTTCAAACTGCCGGCGACTTGCCATTCTCGATGCCATTTCTCTCGGTGATTGTCGATGTGCGCAGACAAAAACCAAGGCACGTTGCCTCTTTCTTAGCAAGGGACATGCCAGGAAGATAGTAAACACATAAGTCGCTCGTGTTGCGTCAGTTACAAAAACGCCGATGATAAAAACAGGGAAAAAAATGGCAGGAAATTGCGACGAATCCCAGCCTGAATCCACGGGGATCAAATCCCAAGATCAATCAAGACAAAAAGATACGTCCGCTGACGAATTGCCGTCGCTGCCGCCAGAAATCCGTTAACTCATATGCTCCTTTGGCAATTCGAGATGTTTAGCCGCCTTGTACTGCAACGTGGACCTCGCGATCCCGAGCACAGCCGCAGCCTGGTTGAGGTTTCCCCCGCACTTCTGGATCGCCCATTGCAGCAGGGACGCCTCCGTTTCCTCCATCACCTTGGACAGGTCCACCCTGGACCGGCCTTCCAGCGAAAGGGAAACGATGCCGGACTGTTGACAGGAAAGCACTGTGGGCGGCAAGTCGGGCACGTCCAGAATTCCCCCGGGATTGAGGGCGGCCATCTGCTCCAGCATATGCTCCAATTGCCGCACGTTGCCCGGCCATGAGTACTCCTGAAGTTTCCGCAGGGCCTCTGGCGTTACGGAGAGACTCTCGCGATTCAGACGGGTCGCCAGCCTCTGGAGGAAGAATTCCACCAGGCAGCGGATGTCCTCCCGCCGTTCGCGCAACGGCGGAATGTGCAGCGGCACGACGGCCAGGCGGTAGTACAGGTCCTCGCGAAAGCGGCCTTCCTCCACGAGCGGCGCGATCGGACGTTTTGTCGCCGCCACGACCCGAACGTTGAATTGAACAGTCCCTTCGCCCCCGACACGATCGAAGGTCCTCTCCTGCAAGGCCCGCAGGAGTTTGACCTGCACTTCCATTGGGATATCGTCCACTTCGTCCAGGAACAGCGTCCCGCCGTGGGCCAGTTCAAATCGGCCGATCCGCTGCCGGGACGCCCCGGTGAACGCGCCCGACTCATGCCCGAACAGTTCGCTTTCAATGAGTTCCTTCGGCAAAGCCGCGCAGGAAACGGCCACGAAGGGGCCTTGGGAACGATGGGACGTTTCATGCAGCATCCGGGCAACCAACTCCTTGCCCGTGCCGCTCTCGCCGTCGATGAGCACTGTGCTGTCGGTGGCGGCCACCATATGGATGCGGGCCAACAACTGGCGGATGCTTTCCGACTGCCCGACAATGCGGCTGGGACCCTGCACCGCCAATTGCTGGCGAAGGGCTTCGTTTTCGCTGGCCAGGCGGCGGTATTGCAGAAGCCGGTCGATTTTCAGCAGCAGCTCCTCGGTGGCGAACGGCTTCAGAAGGTAATCGAACGCCCCCAGTTTCATGGCCTCCACGGCCGTCTCCACCGTCCCGTAGGCCGTCATGACGATGACCTGCTGGTCCGGCTGACGCTGCTTGACCTGGCGAAGAAAGGACAGGCCGTCCTGACCTGGCATGCGCAGATCGGTTACAATGACATCGAATGTCGCCTTTGCCATCTTGGGTTCGGCCTGGAGCGGGTTCTCGGCGATGGCCACTTCATAGCCGCCCGCCTTCAGCTCGTCTTCCAGGATCGAACGCTTGATGCGCTCGTCGTCAACGATCAGGATTCTTGCGCGCGCAGTCATCGTCAGAACCTCGCGAAATGGCTTTGGGCAGACGGACCAAAAAGCTGGCGCCGCCGAGAGGACCCGGCTCGCTCGACAACTCGATATCCCCGCCGATCGCCCGGATGATCTGGCAAGAAACCGACAACCCCAGGCCGGTGCCCTTTCCGGCGGGCTTTGTGGTGAAGAACGCGTCGAATATCCTGGACCGCAGGTCGTCCCGCACGCCCGGCCCGTTGTCGTCCACGATCAGGTAGACCCACTGCTCGCCGCACGCCGCTCCCACGCGAACCTCGGGCTGATCGTTCGCCTCGGCGGCCTCGACGGCATTGAGAACCAGGTTCAACATCGCCTGCGCCAACCCGTCGCGGTTGCACATACATATACAGGTCCCGTCCGTATGTATGTTCAGGCGAACGCGGCCGCCTTCCAGCCGGGGCCGGATCATCAACTCCATCTCCGCCAACAGGTCGCCAACCGAGCAGGCTTCCGAAGACACTTGCTGGCCGGAACGGGCGAAGGTCAACATCTGCCGCATCGTGCGGGCAATCCGCTCCAGGCCGTCGCGCAGCAGCGGGTAGTACTTGGCCGCACGGACGCTCTTGCCCGTATCGGCATCCAGATATCGCAGGCACTCCAGCATTCCGTCCAGCGGGTTGTGTATCTCGTGGGCCAGGCCGGCGGCCAGTTCTCCCAATGCGACAAGCCGCTCAACATGCACTATCCGATCCTGGGTCGCCGATTGCTCCCTGGTCAGTTTCCTCAGACGCTCCACCATGGCGGCGAAACCGCGCGCCAGCACGTCCACCTCCCGCGTGCCGCCCGCCACCGAGACGTTCGCGTCGGACGGCATGGCGGGCAACTGTGAAATCGCCCGCTCCAACTGCCGCAGCGGGCGCCCCACCCGATTGGCCACCAGCCGAACGCCGCCCAGAAGGATAGACAGCGCCGCCGTCAGTACCAACCCCATTATCCACAACAGGCGATCTCCGGCCTCTATCGCCCGTGCGCGGGACATCCCCACGTGGATGCGCCCCAACTGGCCCTCCAGCACCGGCACGGCAACATCCATCAGTCGCTCGCGCTCGGTGTGGAAATACCGAACGGCTCCGCCCTCGTCTCGCCACAGGTCCACCAGGCTTTGCGGCGGGCAGCCACCCGAATAGGTGCAGGCGACGACGCGTCCGCGGCCGTCCTCCAGGCAAACGTATCTCACGTCGTCCTGGCGACTGGCCCTCTTCAGCATGTTTCGCAGGCTCAGGCGATCGTCAAGAAGCATCGGTTCCACTACCTGCGCCGCGACGGTTTGCCCCAACGTTCCACCGCGATTCACAAGAGACTCTTCCGCCGAAGACGTTACCAGATGGGTCAGATACACGGCCACAGGCAGAAACGCCGCCAGCAGAGAAACCGATCCGACAAAGGCACAGAGGCGGTCAAGCGACCATCGGTTCATGGCCATGTGCCGGCTTCCTCCGCCTGATACCGCTGAAACATGGCAATGGCGCTGCTATAGCACTCCGGGTCGGGCAAAACGAACCGCAGAACGCCTAATTTTCCCAGTATGTCACGACCTTCCTGATTCTGATGAAATGACAACAACACCTGCCGCAACGATTCCTCAAGCTGCGGGTTGATGCTGATCGGGACCACCACTGGCGGCGGCCCAAACGGCTCGCTGGTCCAGACGACCCGCACACGCTCCCGGAGCTTTGGATCTTCCCGGCACATGGATTCCAGCACCAGGCTATCAACCGCAGCCGCATCAACCACTGATGACGACACCGCCTGAATTGATCGATCATGACTGTGGGTGAAAATTACCTTTGCGAACAATGACGCCGGTTTCAGGCCCTTCTCTTTCAGATTCATGCAGGCGGCAAGATAGCCCGTGTTGGATTCGCGGTCTGTAAACGCCATCGTCTTGCCGCGCAGGTCCTCCAACGATCGAACCTGGCTGCGGGCGGGCACAATGACCAGGCATCGGTATTCCAGGCCTTTCTCAAACTCCGGCTGCACCAGCAGTTTCGTCCGCCCCGAGGCCAAACCGTGAAGATAGGTCCCTGTGCAAACGATGGCCACATCAACCTCGCCGCGATCCAGAGCGGCTCGAATATCGGCGTAGGACGGCCGAATGACGAAGACATCTTCCCGCCCGACCGCCCGGGAAACCTTCTGTATCAGGCGGCGATAACTCGAGAAGGTTGTCTCGGCGCTGACCATGCTGGCCACCGCGAAACGCAACTGGCCGCCGCTTTCCAGATGGCTCGGCTCAAGGAAGGCGGGGCCAGACAGATCGACTCTCGGCTCCGCCCGATCCGCAACCCATCGAACAGCTCGCACAGACGCCAGGCCCGCTACCCCCAGCACGGTGGCGACGGCAATCACCTTGACTACGGAACGGAACGTTTGATCGGGTGTGTCGGTCATGGTTTCTGTCGCTCTTGGAGCAGCAATAGCTGCTTTTCGAGACCGGATTATACCAAAAGGCGGCCGGAAATCATAGCTGTATCCGCCTCGATGGCATGGGCATCGGGAATCATGGAGGCTGCAAAGATTCAGGGCCGCAAGTGTAACCCATGCTCTGAATCGGTCTCGACCGTCGCCGCGAACAGGCCTATCGTCTGGGTGCCTTTATCAATAAGGCGGACGCGGAGTGCGTCGGCCTGGACGCCTCGAATATTGAAATTCGACAGGTGCATCAGCCCGAACTTGTTGCCGGGCTTGAGGGCGTAAGCGACTCGTTTGCGATCGACATGACGATACCCGCCGCCGGCCCATATATGCTCGCCCAGCGGGGCCCACCAGTCGCAGATGTGACGTATTGAAAGGAGCTTTTCGGAAAATACGACTTTATCTTTGCGGGAAAGCACGACCTCGACCATGGGTTTAATTTTTTCGAGATCGGCCACGATTCGCTGGCCGCCATAAATAAGATGAATGTCGCGGACTTTGCAGGTCTCGAATTGCAGACATATCGGCTTATCTGGCGCCAGATCGGCGTGAGAGTGGTGCAGGTCCGCAAACCGGAACGGAACGCCGTTCACCGATCTCGGCCCGATCGGCACGCCGCCGACGTCGGGCACGTAGGCGTCATATCGTTTATCCAGATCCAGGCAGAGAAACTTGCCCGACGGCGCCTTGGGGTGCGCAAGGGCTTCCTGCGCGGATCGGGCGAATTCATCGAAGACCTTCAGGGAGACCTCGATGTTGGGACGCTTGTTGTTTCGCAGCCAGTCCCGGACATACATCGCACGAACGGACTTCAGGTCGCCCAGCATTTTGCGGACTGCGGCAGCCAGCGATGGTCCGGAAAGGCCGGAGACGGCGCTTCTGGCCAGTAAAAGCCGCTCTCGCACATGGCGCTCGCGCTCCAGTGCGACGCGGAAATGCTCCAGGTGCGGGGCATTGCGTTTCGGCAGGCAGGTTTTCAGCAGGGCCAGACCTTTGCGGATCAGCCCCAGGTCGTGCCGGGCGTCCTTGAGGACATCCTTTTTCACAGCCGCCAGCCTCACAAGCCCGTTCCATGGCATGCGGAAAAGCTGCCACGACTGATTCGCGGAGATTTTACGCGACGGCGCGATGTCTTCTATGATACGCCTCAGGGGCAGTTGGGGCGAGCCGTAGAATGTGGTCTGGAAGCGGCGCTCGAAGTCTTTTCGCACGGCCCGGCCGGTCCAGACAGCCTCGGCATAGTAGGCAAAGAGATTCCAGCAGAGGTCGCGGTGGTTCTCGTAACCGTCGTCGCCCCACTGCGAAGCGCCAAAGCCCAGCCGTCCGCCCCAGCGTTCCATCACGCCGGCCCACAGGTCGATGTTGCGCTTGGCGTTGGCGAAGGCGGGCAGGAATGCGCACCAGTTGTTGTAGCCCGAAAGGCCCATCGGCGCCATCTTCTCCCTGCGATAGGCCGCTTCCATCTCGCGAGGATCGGCATAGCACCATTCAAACGCAATGACGCCGTGCGCCAGGCGCCGGATTTTTTTCAGGCCGTAATGGTCCTTGAACATGTCCGCGGCCATCGTCATCCGCTTGCCGTACCGGGCAACCTCTTTGGCGCACCACATGACGTGGGCCATGAACTCCCGCTCGGTAAGCCCGATCACCTCGTCAAAGCCGGCATCAAAGTACGGGGAATCCGGGAAAAGTTCGCAAACGTCCCGGATGATCTTGCGGAGATACGGACGGAGGATGGGCTTGCACACGTCATAGGCTGAAGGAAGCTGAAAGACCTCGCGGGCGTACTTGCGGAACTTGGGATGAGCAAGCAGGTTCTCCTGATGGCCGATCAGGGAATAGCTCGGTACGATAATGATGTTGTGCCTCCGCGCCTCGGCATGCATGGCCCGCACTTCCGGCGGAGTCAGCCGGCCGCGGCCCTGGCCGATCTCGGGAAAACTTTTTATGTAAAGAACGTCTTCCGTATACGGAAAGTAGTAGCGAATCTTGTAATACGACAGGCGGCGGATGATCTCCTTGAAGTCGTCGAGCCGTGAAATCTGCTTGCGGGAGATGTCGTCTACGTGAAAACGGAAGGGATACGCCGGGGCATCGTGAATCTCCACGCACGGCACGCGGCGGCCCCCGTTAAGAAGCTGCTGGAGCGTAACCAGGCCCCAGAAAAGGCCGTCCGCATCGCGGCCCCGCACGACGACGCCACTAGAATCGCAGCGAAGCGCGTAACCTTCCGGCCTGGCCGGAGGATTAAGGTTCTTCAGCGACGGCGAGCCGAAAACGGCGGCAAATTCCGGCAGGCTTGCGTCGCGGGCGATGGAAAAGCCGAGGGTCTTCAGTTTGTGCCGCACAGGCTCTGTAACGCCGGGCGGCCGCTGCGGGCCCAGACGGACAACTTTTCCCGACAACAGGAAACTGCCGGGCATCTGGCGTACTCGCGTCGGAATCGGAACAAGGTTCAGCATATTTGTCTCCAAAAAACATGATTCAGGTTTTAATCGCCATCATGTGTGTTCAGGAGCATACCGTGCCGGAAGGCGTCCCGTCTGGCCGGGAATTGTGGGGCGGGGGCAGACCCACGCCCGCCGCCACGCAGCAAGGCCATCAAGTCCCGCTCCAGCGATGAATGTCCGCCTTATTTTTTCAGATACCAATCTTTGGTATAGGGATTGGTCTTGAAGAAATCCATCAGGAGGTTCACGATCTTGTCGATTCCGGCCCGGCTCGGATGGGTTCCGTCATTTCCGGTCATGTCTTCTTTTTTCCACACAAGGCCGTCGCTCTTTCTCGGGGTAGTCCCGTCTGCCCAGAGGTACGGCCCCCAGAGCAGCAGCGGCGATTTTACCGCTCCCTTCGCAGGATCCCAATTCAAATCCAGTTTTCCGTCGGCCTGCCCCAGGATCAGGTCGCGGCAGGCAAACCCGTACTCGTAGGCATAAGGCTCGGGATTCAGCGGCGTGGTCGCATATCCCGCGTATATCCGGCTTGACAGGAAGGCGATCTGGAGATTCGGGAATTTCGCCTTCAGCTTGTGCAGAATGATTATGTTGTAATCTTTGAACCTTTTGATCTGCTTGGCAACATCGCCGTCGCTGGCCGGATTGGCTATGGCAAGTTTGATCCACACCGCCTGCACCTGCGCGTCGGACACATCCGCCGCCTTCAGCCGTTCCGCCATCACTTCCCAGGGCGGCCTACCAGCGCGTTCACCTGTGTTCACCAGTGACCACCTGGTCGCTTCCTGGCTTCCCTGCGCACAGTCGACAATGGCAACCAGCGGGGACTTTGCCGAATCTTTGTCCGCTCGCTGCTTGAAAACGCTGAATTCCATGGTGGTGTTGGACATGCCGAGCGATATCAGGACAATCTTGCCGTCCGCCGACGGTTTGCCGTCCTTATCGAGCGGCTTGATGCTTGTCGCAACCTTTTTTGCTGTCTCCGCCAGTTCAGGCGGGGGTTCGTTCTTGCCTTTGCCGTACAGACCGCCATCCCACTCTTTGTAGGTCTTGTCTCCCATATCCGTAAGCGGCACACATCCGGTTGTCTCCCTGACGGGCGGCGTCCCGGCCGACTCATTGCCCGGCTGGGTGCCGGTCGGCGTCCTGCCGGAGTTGTTCCCGCCGTCCTGGCCCGGGCGGTCTTTCCCGCCCTGGTTGGCAGCCCTTGCCTTTTTGGCCCGGTCGAGATACGCCTTTTCGTCCGGCATGAGTGTTTCGCCCTTGCTCTCTTTTTGGAACAGTTCTCTCGCCCGCTGCCAGTCTATCGCGTCGCCGGCCGGCGCCGTTGTCGTCCCGGAGGGCGGAGGGGTTGTGTTTTGTGCCAGCGCGGCCACGGCGGTGATAAGGCCCATGGTCGTCAAAGCGAGGATTATCATCTTCATTGGTTGTTCCTTTCTGGTTTTGCGAACAAACTTCTTTGGCTTGCAGAAAAATCATGTCAACGCCAAGCTGTTTTTCATTGTCAGCCGGCTTTATTCCCTGGCGGGCGGCGGTTTGGCGGCGTCGTTCCCGCCCGGATTCGCGGCTTTTGCTTTCTTGGCCCGCTCGAGGTACGCCTTTTCGTCCGGCGTGAGCGCCTCGCCTTTTTGCTCTTTCCGGTACAGTTCCATTGCCCGCTGCCAATCGATCGCATTCCCGGCCGGCGCCGTTGTCGGAGCAGGCTGCGGCGGGGATGTGTTTTGCGCCGGCGCGGACGACGGGGACGAAGGTTCGACAGCCGGGCTTGCGGCGGTTTTTCCCATCGCGGCGTAGATGATGATGTTTCTGACGATGTTAAAGGCGGATACGGCGTCGTATCCGTCGAGACCCCAACTGCTATAGCCGACCATGCCGGCGGTGAGGTCCTCGGCGCTGAGGATGACCTTCGGCCTGTCGCCGGCCAGCACGGCCATCAGCCGCGGCTCGGTCATCCCGCCGATGCGGGCCCTGGTCGTCTTGCGATATTTGACCTTGTCGATGGTCAAGTCCTTGAGCTGGTAAATCGGGCTGGCAAGCGGCATGGACAACAATGTATCAGCGCCCCACAGTTCCGCGACGAGTTCCTTGGCCGAATCTGTGAGGGGCTTGCTGCCGCCGGCTGCATCCACGATCAGCAGCCCACCGGCATCGACCCATTTTTTCAGGGCCTCCTTTTCATCATCAGGCAGCTTGAATCCGCCCGTGCCTGTCAGAAAGGCCAGTCTTATGTCGCCTGTCAACTGGGTTGTCAGAATGCCCGTGATCGGCCCGATCGATGCGGGCGGAGTCGCGCCCTGCGAGGCCGGGGCGCTGGCTGCGGTTTCCGACACGCAGTCGATCTGGATTTTGTATGTCTGCGCCATCAGGCGGCTCAGCCGCTCCAGGGCCAGAGGCTCCGGATCGTAGTTGCCGGCGTACCGGATTCGGGCGGCCTTGATCTTATTTACGGCGGTTGCCGCGTCCGGCCAGACCTTCACGCCGCGGTTGTAAAGCTCCCG
Source organism: Planctomycetota bacterium (assembly GCA_016235825.1). Taxonomy (GTDB): domain Bacteria; phylum Planctomycetota; class Phycisphaerae; order SM23-33; family SM23-33; genus JACRIL01. The sequence goes on along the minus strand of JACRIL010000185.1, from coordinate 5,710 downwards.
GTCGGTTACGTAGGTCAGGATATTTGCGGCAGCCTCGAAGTTGGCCTTCGCCGTCGCAACAGCGTAGGTCTGCCACGACAGCGGCAGATCGGAGTCGATGTGGATCGCCAGCGGGCGGATGCCGTTGGAAATTATCGAGATGGCCGGCGTTCCGGGGAGTTTGTAGTGCGAACTATAGAGAGGACCTTCCTTACTGATGCTTTTAAGCTCGTATCTGGGAAACAGTTTTTTATAAATGGTTCTCATGCCGCCGCCGAACGGGGCGCCGGAGCACTCAGTTATGCTCAGCAGCGTGCCGCCCTGATTGACGTAAGTCCGCAATTTGGCAAGTTCATCCTCGGAGAATTTCGGGGCCTTTGAGCCGGTGATGAGCACGACGGGGGCATCATGCCACTCGCCGACCTCGCTCTTTAGCGTTACGATCTGCCAGTTCACCTCATGTTCGTAAGCGTTCTCGGCCCATCGGCAAAAATTCGCCAGCGCCCGCGGACGGTTGTTCCAAGCGCCATCATACTGCAGTTTATTGAGAAGCACAGGCCGCTGGCCTCGGGATATGAAAAGAAGTTGATAGGAATAATAGGCGACCGCTATTGCTTCGTGCTCGGGCGATATGCTGCCGGGTTCCCTCGTCTCTGCCAGCAACCTCTTGCATCCCTCCTTGTACCAGTCGGATTTCCCGAAATACTTGTATCCGCTGGCCAGGCCGACACGCTCTACCCCATATAAATAATAGCCGAAACCGGAATTATCTTTTGAATTCCAGGGGGCAGTCAGGGTTTTTTCAAAGTTCTTCTCGAACCAGTCCAGGCCTTTTTTGACTGGTGCATATTCATTGTCAATATCGCACTTGATGAATTTGTCGCCCCCGGTGGCGTCGAGGCAGACGAAGAGGCTGGCTAGTCCCGCCGTGCTCATTGCGCCATATGACGCGATGGGGTCGTCCTTCCCCCCATAGTTCCATCCGCCGTCGCTCATTTGGCGCGTGATCCAGAACTTCTGGCAGATCTCCCAGAACTCCTTGGATATTTCCATTCCGCCTCTGGCGCCGGCCCAGACGCCCAGCAGAACATACTGGCTGTTTGAATTGTCGCCGGCAGAGCCGGCTTCGGGCTTAGCCCCGGGTGGACGGGCAGGAGATGTTTTTTCCTGATAACAGTCATACCTCCCTCCGCCGCCAAAGTGCTTGCCACTCTCGACCAACAAGTTCACGTCCTGCTCGAGCTGCTTCTGGTACTGTTTTTTTGTCTGCTTGTTTGCCGCCAGCCATGCATTACAGCGAAAACCTGCCGAATAAGTCTTATAATCAGTTTCATAATTCTTGATAAGCCAGTCCAGCGCCTTTACGATCCGCGGATCCTTGGCGCTGATACCGGACTCGATAAGGGCGTAAATGGCGATGGCGGTGGGACCCGTCAGCCAGACATCAGGATTAGCGCCCGGGGACTTGGCTGGAGGCCAGTTCCCTTCCGGCAATTGTTTGCTGAGAAGAAAATCGACGTATTTTTGCTTCAACTTGTCTATGTCTTCGTCTGTGAATTTACTGACAGAGGGCAGCGGCTCAATCGTCCTTTCCTCTCCGGGTCTGGTTTGTGGCTGTTGCCTTCCCTCCCGGGGATTGGCCGGAGGCCGTCCCACAGGAGTTTGGGCATGAACCCATGCATCGAGAATCATGATGGTTGCAAAGATCAGGACCACCGTCGAAATCCATCTGCCGGATCGCATTTTATGCTCCTCTTCCATATAATATACTTCCTGTTGCCGTCAGAAAATTCCATAATTCGGTTTTCCCACGATTATTCCCCAATCGCTTATCCGAATAACTACAATGGCAGTTCATCGTGGTGACTAGGACAGGCTCTAAGGCCGGGCAGCCGGACTGGAAGCCGGTTTTTCCATCGATGTGTATATGACGATGTTTCGTAAGATCGCAAAGGCCGACTGGGGAGCATATCCGTCAAGCCCCCAACTGCTGTAGCCGACCATTCCGGCGGTGAGGTCTTCGGCGCTGAGGATAACCTTCGGCCTGTCGCCGTCCTGCACGCTCATCAATCGCGGCTCGGTCATCCCGCCGATGCGGGCCTTGGTCGTCTTGTGATACTTGACCTTTTCGACGGTCATGTCTTTCATCTGGAAGATCGGGCTGGACAGCGGCATCTGCACCAGCACGTCGGTGCCGTACAATTCAGTTATCAGGTCTTTAGCCGAGTCGGAGAAGGCCTTGTTGCCGCCGGCTGCATCCACGACCAGCAGCCCGCCGGCGTCGATCCATTTCTTGAGTGCATCCTTTTCTTCGTCAGCAAGCTTGAACGCGCCCGTGCCCGTCAGGAACGCCAGCTTTATGTCGGCTGTCAGTTGGGTCGCCAGGATACCCGTGATCGGCACAGCCGATGCTGGCGGAGTCGCGCCCTGCGAGGCCGGGGCGCTTGCTGAAAGGGCCGACGTGCAGTCGATCTGGATTTTATGCGCCTGTGCCATCAGGCGACTGAATCGCTCCAAAGCAAGCGGCTCGGGGTCGTAGTTGCCGGCATATCGGATTCGGGCGGCCTTGATCTTCTTTTCCGCAGTCGCCGCGCCCGGCCAGACCTTCGCCCCGCGATTATAAAGCTCCCGGTCGGTAACGAAGCTCAGTATGTTTGCGGCGGCCTCGAAGTGGACCTTCGCCGTCGCCACTGCGTAGGTATGCCACGACTGCGGCAGATCGGCGTCGATGTGGATTGCCAGCGGACGGACGCCGTTGGAGACCGCCGAGATAGCTGGCACGCCGGAAAGCTTATAGTGGGACGTGTAAAGCGGGTGATCTCTGCCCAGGTTGACCAGCTCGTATTTCGGGAAGAGTTTTTTGTAGAGATTTTTCATCCCCGTGCCGAACGGGGCGCCGGAACATTCGGTGATACTCAGCAGCGTGCCGCCCTGGTTGACGTAAGTCCGCAATTTGGCAAGTTCATCCTCGGAGAATCTTGGGGCCTTTGAGCCGGTGATGAGCACGACGGGCGCGTCGTGCCATTCGCCGACCTCGCTCTTGAGCGTAACAATCTGCCAGTTGACCTCGTGCTCGTAGGCGTTCTCTGCCCATCGGCAAAAATTCGCCAGCGCCCGCGGGCGGTTGTTCCAGTCGCCGTCGTATTCGAGCCTGTTGAACAGCACCGGCCGGCGGCCTCGGGATAAAAACAGAAGTTTATATGAACAATCGGCCATAAACACCGATTCACGGCCGGCGGGGAAATTACCGCTCATTTCCTTCTCCCCCAATATCCTTTTGCATCCTTCTTTGTACCAGTCGCACTTGCCGAAATACTTGTATCCGCTGGCCAGCCCGACGCGCTCAATGCCGTACATGTAATAACCGAAATAATACCGATCATGGCCGGCCCATGGGTCCGTCAACGTTTTTTCAAAATTAGCCTCGAACCAGTCCAAGCCTTTTTTGACCGGGGCATATTCGTTGGCTACATTGCACTTGATGAATTTGTCGCCCATGGTGGCGTCGATGCAGACGAACAAGCTGGCCAGGCCCGCCGTGCTCATGCAACCGTAGGACGACTCTGTGTGCGCCGGATTATAATTCCATCCCCCATCAGACTGCTGGCGTTTTATCCAGTGCTGCATGCATGTTTCCCAGAATTGTTTTGGCACCTCGATTCCGCTTCTTGCGCCTGCCCAGACGCCCAGCAGAAGATACTGGCTGTTTGAATTGTCGCCCTGGGAGCCGGGTTCGGGCTTGTTTCCGGGTGGACGGGCGGGAGTTGATTTTGCATTATAACAGGGATACGGCGCTCCACCGGCATAATACTCGCCGGTCTTGACCAACATATCTACGTCCCTCTCGAGTTGTTTGCGGTACTTTTTTCCCGTCTGTCTGTTTGCCGCCAACCACGCGTTGCAGCGAAGCCCGACACAATAAGTCATATCATCTTTTTCGTAGTTCTTGGTCAGCCAGTCCAATGCCTTTGCGATCCGTTGATCATCGGCCTTGATGCCGGACTCGATAAGCGCATAAATGGCGATGGCGGTGGGGCCTGTCGGCCATCCGTTAGCGTTCGGCCCTTGGCCAAAATGAGGCGGCCAACTGCCGTCGGGCAACTGCAATTTGAAAATAGCATCGGTAAAATGCTGGATTGTTTTTTCGACATCTTCTTCAGTGAAACTGCTGACAGCGGAAATGGGGCGGATGGTTCTATCCTGAGATTGATTTCCCGGCTGGCTCTGCGGATTTCGCGGCGGATTGGCCGGAGGCCGGCCTGGAGCTTGGGCATGAACCCCTGCATCGAAATTCATGAAGGCCGCAAAGATCAGGATCGCAATTGAAATCCATCTGTCGGATCGCATATCATGCTCCTTCAGGCATGGAGAAGGTCCGCTATTTCCGAATTGACTCTTTCAGCATACCAGAATTCCAGCGTTTTCGTCAAATTCGCGAGTCCTTTCCCGAGGAGGTTTTTCAGCCGGAATTCCCGATTCGCGGACCGGGCAATATCCCGGCCCGCGAGATCGGATCATCCCTCATTGGCCGTTCACTCGACCTCCCACGCGAAGGCCTGCATCGAGCATGGGGGCAGCGTCAGCTTGCCGCCGCTGTCAATCTGTACCGTCGATTCCGCAATTTTCACCTGCGGCGAGTCGTTTGCAAATTCATTGCTCGCGGAAGGCTTGTCGGCCGCCATGGTCCAACACTTCGCCTGGCCCTTGGACTTGCCCTGGAACTTCAGTTCCACCGGCAGGCTTTCTTTCAGGTCCAGATTGACCAGGATCAGGCCGCATTTCTTGCCGTCGCTGAAGGCGTAGCTCCAGATGCAGTCGCCCTTGAAGGCATCCAGATTTGCGTTGCCGGCGCCCTGGCGTTCGCCGAGTTCGGACTTGCCGATGCCCTGGAATGTCGGATTGGCCCCGCTGTGGACGGTTTCAATCAGGTCTCCGCCCATGACTTTGTTGGCCAGCGAGCAGGCCAGAAACGACGGCCTGTAGCGTTCCTTTCCCTTGCGCATGTTCAGTGCCGTGCCCCACACTCTGACGAGTCCTTCCGGCGTCGATTCCCTTCCGCCCGGCGCTCTTCCCGCCTGTAGTCTGTATCCGTACTGCGCCAGGCTGTAAACGTTCTGAACCCTTATGCCCTGTTTCTTGAGCATGAGAAGCATGGTATTTGCCACGTTCACGCCGCCGGCCAGCGAGGTGATCATCCTGTTGCGGGTTTCGAGCGACCCGCCTCCGGAGGTCGTGTGATAATTAAACTCGTAGACCGACAATTCTATCTTGGCCTGTTTCGCCGCCTGATACGTCTGGTTCAATGTGCTGCCTTCGGACACGGCTCTCTGCAGCGAATACCCAAAAGCCCAGCGGAAAAGTTTGTCGTCGCTATCCAGCGTTTGCTCGGCTTCCTTGCTGAAGGTGCCCACCATATATGGCGCAATCGCTACTCGGTCGGTGTTCGGCACGTCGGCACATATCGACTTGGTCAAATCGGTCCTTGCCGCCTGGCTTCCGGCGTGAAAGAGGACGCTGGGCTTGTAATATTGGGACTTCTTGCCGGTTTCGATCAGGTCCTTCCAGTAATCCGGGCCGTTGTATCCGCCGACCTGAAAGATGGCATGAGTAAAAAAAGCGGTCTCCTGTCGGGTCGGGTACAATAACCCGAATGAAAGCCAATAGGGGCTTTCAAAACAGGCCAAAGGCCAAGGAGACCGCAATGAGCACAGGTAAGGATATCATTTTGGTT
>JACRIL010000180.1 GCA_016235825.1 Planctomycetota bacterium | reverse complement strand
GTCGCTCGCCAGCGTTGCCCTATCCTCCGGCCAGGTAAAGAGAATATAACCGGGCTTGCCGTTGGCCGTAAAGCGTTAAACGCAATGTTGTTATGCATTGAAAATACCATCTTGTCACCCACGTTTTTGGGATGAGAACCACAAATAAGGATATCCTATGACAGTTAAGATATTGGAACTGGCTGGAAAACGCTGGGCAATCATGCCCGAGAAAGACTATAAGCGCCTGGCTGCCGGCTCGAAAAACTCATGGCCGGAATTGCCTATATCCGACGCCCACGGCCGATATCCTGCGGTGGAATATGCCCGCACATCTCTGGCAAGGAAAATTATCGGGCGCCGACGCATGGCCGGGCTCACCCAGGTGGAACTCGCTCGTCGCGCTGGAATTCGTCCCGAGACGCTCAATCGGATCGAAAAAGGCAGGACAACTCCTGATGTGGCAACTATCGCCAAGATTGAACATGTCTTGATGACTGCCGACAACGAAGAAAAATAACCAAAGCATTATCGGATAACTTCAGCATCTAATGGCTGGCCGACGATTAATAGACCTGCACGTTCACAGCAACGCCTCCGACGGGCTTCTTCCGCCGGCCCAGGTCGTTCGCATGGCCGAGGCGGCGGGTCTGGCCGCCGTAGCCCTGACCGATCACGACACGCTGGCCGGGCTGGATGAGGCCGCCCGCGAGGCGGAAAAATTCCCACAGATGCGGTTCGTGCGGGGGATCGAGGTCTCGGCCGAGTTTGCCGCCGGCACGCTGCATGTTCTGGGGCTGGGAATTCGCGGCGGTCAGACCACGCTTGGGCAGATCATAGACAGGCTCGTCGAGGCCCGAACGCAGCGGAATCCGAAGATAATCGCCAGGCTTCAGTCGTTGGGTATGAAGATAACCATGGACGATGTGCTCGCCGTGGTGCGGCAGTGCGGCAACACGTCGGACCGGGCGATCGTCGGGCGGATGCACATCGGCCAGGCTCTCGTCAAGGCCGGCTGCGTGCATTCGACCGACGAGGCTTTCCGCAAATACATCGGCAAGGACTGCCCCGCCTTCGTGGACAAGGAACGCCTCACGCCGCGCCAGGTCATCGAGGCGATTGACCGGTCGGGCGGAATAGCCGTGCTGGCCCATCCGCCCCAGCTTCGATACGCCAACTACGCGCAACTGGAATTATTGATTTCTGAATTCGCGTCCTTCGGCCTCAAGGGGCTGGAGGTCTTCCACACCGACTGCACCGACATCCAGAGCCGCCAGTACCTCCGGATCGCCCGGCGGATGGGGCTGATGGTCAGCGGCGGATCGGACTATCACGGCCCGGTCAAGCCCGGCGCCCGCATCGGCCGGCCGCGCGTGCCCCTGGCCGCAATCGATGAAAAATTCGCCAAAATCCTGTTTGATGCGAATTAAAAAATCGGTTCTCATCCCAAAAACGTGGTTGAGTATTGTTCAAATACAACGTCTTGACAAGTCCACTCTGTCAGCCCGCGAGGGCATTTGCAAGTAGCCCCGCTCCGGAGCGCCGTCTGCCGAAGCCTCGGCGAAGGCAGACGAAGCGGAGGGCGGGGTAACGGGCGCCATTCGATCAGAGCCCCTTGCGGGCGATTGAAAACCATCTGTCTGCCATGAAATGCTTCTTTATCCGGGCTCATCGAAATCAGATTGAGTTGATTTTTTCACGGCGGATAAATGCCTCGTCGAAGACTGTTCGACGGGGCGATCATGAATTTTGGCGTGCCGGCCGTGGCGCGAACGAGAGTTTGGAAACGCTTTAATGATACCCTATCCCCGGGCTTCGCTTCGTCCGCCTGTCGGCGGACTCGCTGCACCCGGGGCTACTATCTTACGGCCCTGCGGGCCTTGAATTTGACGGCGATGAATCCACAAGGACTCCGGACCTATCGCAATCATTTCTTCGCCCTGCGATTGGCTCCAGGGCGGGTCCACTTTAGGTCGTCTTTCGGACTGGCAGGATGGACTTGTAAACCCCTGTATCCGAACAATGCCCAACACATTTTTGGGATGGGAACCATTTCAAGATTAACTGAAAGATTTCAACATGAATCTTTGCATTTGTTGCATTTGTTCCGGCATTAACCGTTCAGGCTCGATCGGGCATCTTTCACAAGGTCATCCTTTTCAGCGGCAGGGAAACAACAAGTTTATCGCCCGAGTTTGCCGAAGATTATAAAGGCCGGGACCGGCCGATCAGGTCCGCCATACAACGAAAAAAGCTATGGAAAGCTATCTGACAGCAGAGATATCCGCCAGTGCGGTAACGAACAACCTAACGCTGCTTCGCGGCAGGCTTGCGCCGGCGACGAAGCTCTGCGCCGCGGTCAAGGCCGACTGCTACGGCCACGGCAGGCAGCAGATTCTGGGCCTTATCGCAGGCAAGGCCGACTGCCTGGCCGTCGCCACGCCAGAAGAGGCCGTCGCCATCCGCCGCCTGGGTTATGAAATTCCCGTCCTGATGTTTTTTTCGGCCTGCACATACCCCGACGGAGCGGAATTGCGCGACGCGCTGGACGAACTGGTGTCAAAGCGGATTATCCTGACGGTCGTAAATCAGCGCGAGGCTGACCGCGTTTCCGAATCGGCCGGGCGTGTCGGCCGAACCGCCCTGGTCCATCTGAAAGTCGACACGGGGATGACTCGCAGCGGCGTGCTGCCGGATCAGGCGCCGCCGCTCATAGATAATCTTCGCAAGTTGCCCGGCGTAAAACTGGAAGGCATTTACACGCACTTCGCCACCGCCGACAAGGCCTTCACCAATCGACAGCTCGAAATCCTCCTGGACGTCATCGGGAAATCCGGCGGCCGGGCCGGCCTGACGATCCACGCGGCCAATTCCGCCGCCGCGATCGACCTGCCGCGGTCGCAACTGGACATGATCCGGCCGGGCATTGCGATTTACGGCTATCAGCCATCGGATGAAATGATAACCCGCCTGCCGCTGCGGCCGGCGCTGCGGCTGATCGGTCCGCTGATGCAGGTAAAAGACGTGCCGGCCGGCAGCAGCACCAGCTACGGCCTGACGTACACATTCGACCGCCCGTCCCGAATCGGCCTGGCGCCCATCGGCTACGGCGACGGATATCTGCGATGCCTGTCCAACAAGTCGGCGATGAGGGTCCGGGGCAGATATGCCCCAGTCCGCGGCACAATATGCATGGACCAGACAGTGATCGACCTGACGGACATCCCACAGGCCAGCGCCGGCGATGAAATAGAGATAATCTCCAACGACCCGGCCGCGATCAACAGCGTCGAAAACCTCGCCAGACTGTCCGGCACGATACCTTATGAAATCACCTGCCGGCTGGGCAGTCGGGTCAGACGAAAACTGGTGGATTAGCTTGCCGCAAGGTCTTTTTTTTAAAGCCTCGCGTGTAAACGCGGGGATGCCGTTACTGAAATTCTGATTATCTGCACTGATATTTATTTCGGTTTTCCCGGCTGGCCCGCCACGTACAGAAGGACGTTTCGCATCAGGTCCATCGCCGAGTCCGGCTCATACCCGTCCACCGAACACGACGTGAAGCCCACCATCCCGCCGGTCATGTCCTCCTGGCTGACGAT
>JACRIL010000183.1 GCA_016235825.1 Planctomycetota bacterium | reverse complement strand
ACAGGCAGCAGGGCCGATAAGGACAGATTTTTAACGCAAAAATATGAAACTTGCGGAAAACAACAACGGCCTCGCGACGAATCAAGGTTGTGGACGACTAAATCGACAAGCCCTAAAGCGGGGGCCTGTTACACGACATAGGCGGATCGGTGTGGCTTTTCAACAGAGCAAGAAACGGCCAGAAAGGGACGGCTAAAATGGCGACGCAACCGGAACACACCTTCGGATATATAATAAAACGAGTATCCTGCGTAGGGAGATTGAAAATGGCGTCAATGAGGCGATTCGCATGGCCGGGCGTGTTGAGCGTAACCTTGGCAATGGCGGTCTGGGCCGCGGAACCGGCGACGCATCCGGCCTGCGAGGCCGAAAAGGCCGCCAAGGACCCCAATAACGTTCCGGGCCGCAACCCCACCGGCACGATCACGGCCTACCAGGCCAAGCTCAAAGCCATGCCGGCGTTCGACAAGCCTCTGCTGTTCCACACGCCGGAGGCCGACGCGGTGCTCAAGTGCGTGCAGGTCTTTCCCGCCGACAGCCCATTCAACGAGGACATCAGCGGCCGGCCCGTGGCGGCCAATTCCGACGCCATGATCGCCACGCTGAAGGACCGCAAGACCCTTGCCTGGAACCTGGACATGACCTACGTCATCGTGCCGGCGGGCCAGAAGCCGGTGGCGGTCAAGCTGACGGAGTACCCCAACGAGTCGGACAGCGGCCCCTACCCCGTGCCCGACAACGCACCAATCGAGGGTTGGAACCCCTCCGGCAGCCAGACGCTGGAGGCCGTACAAGCCAAGGTCGAGGACGGCGACCGCCACGTGATTGTCGTGGACCCCTCTGGCGGCCTGCTGTACGAGTTCTGGCAGGCCCGAAAGACCGACAAGGGGTGGCAGGCGTCCAACGAGGCGACCTTCGACCTGAAGACCAACGCCCTTCGCCCCGACGGCTGGACGAGCTCCGACGCCGCCGGCCTGCCGATATTTCCGCTGATGGTGCGCTACGACGACGTCGCCGGCGGCGAGGTCCCCCACGCGATCCGGTTCACGGTGCACCGCAGCCGGTCGGCATATATTTACCCCGCGACGCACAAGGCCAGCCGCAATGCCGACGCGTCGCTGCCGCGAATGGGCGAGAGGTTCCGGCTGAAGGCCGGCGTGGACATATCGGGCTTCTCGCCGCACGCCCAGGCCATCTGCAAGGGGCTGAAAAAATACGGCATGATCGTCGCCGACAACGGGGGCGATTGGCGAATCTCGGTCGCCCCGGACCCGCGGATCAAGGGCCTGGATGATCTTGGAAAGCTCAAGGCCGGCGACTTTGAGGTTATCGTACCTACCGGCCCGAACGAAGGCCCACGAGCGAAAAAGTAGACCGCATCCATAGGCGCCGAATGCCTTGCAATGGCTATTTTGAATGTTTTTGCCCGGAGCCGGGTTTTATCCGGTTTTACCCGCCGGCCGCCCGCGACGGCGTCGCAAAAGCAGAGCCAGGCCGCCCAGGGCCAGCAGGCCGATGGTAGCAGGTTCCGGGATGGCCGAGAGGTTGACATCGTCGATCATCCGCTCTCCGGCATTTCCGGGATTGGATGTGCCGAAGGTGAATGACAGGACCAGATAGTCGAAGCTGCCGAGTATCTGGACATTCTGGCTGTAGGTTGTAACCGATGTCGCATCCGCCAGCGTGTCGGCGATGAAGCTGGTCGCCGAGGCCGGCAGAGCGTATGTGTTATACCATGTGTTGGCGTCCTGGTTCATGCCGAAAAGCCGGACGTTCACCTGGTTGAAGGCGTCGGCCTTCATGTAATTGAAAGTCAGATTGACCCACGTGCCGCTTGCCGGGGCGCTGACAAATTGCACAAGCCCCGCCGTCGAGCCGTCGCTGCCGGCCCCCTCCTGCATAAACCCGCCGGAATTCCAGCTCCATAAAGAACTGGACGCGAACCATATTCCCCGGTTGTTATTCCTGTACCGCAATTGCGTCGAGTCCGTCCAGTTCGACGGGCTGGCGTCAAAATTGTCCTCAATGAGCGCCGCCTGGACCGGCCCGGCCCAAGCAAGTGCAGCAAAAAATGAGATAACGATATACCTCGTCATCTTTTTCTCTTTCAGTCCCTTCTCTCTCTGAGACAGCGATATGTCGCTTCGGTTATAATATTATTGGCGAAAAAGGGCAAAAAATCAAGCTTTTTCCGAAAACATGGCCTTCTTTTCCCACTTTAACCCTTTTTCGGGCATTTCCGATTACGCCGCGCCATTGCAAAATCGCCGTAACTACCGCAAAACACGTGTCTTACCTTCAGTTTTCAGCCGACCGCCTCCAACCGGCTCATCAGCTATTTGAATTCAAAGCCCTTGGCGTTGAAGAGGATCAGGCATGCGGCCACGACTTCCGGGTCGTAGATGCCTGCCTTGGCGTTCTTGATCTCGCTGATTGCCCGCTCGATGCCCAGCGCCGGCCTGTAAGGCCGATGCGACGCCATCGCCTCGACGACGTCGGCGACGGCGATGATCCGGGCCTCCTTCATGATGGCATCGCCGGAGATCCCGTTGGGATAACCCGTGCCGTCCATACGCTCGTGGTGCTGGTGGACTATCTGGGCGACCGGCCAGGGAAAATCTATCGGCTTGAGAATTCCTGAGCCGGCCTCGGGATGCACCTTGATTATGCTGAACTCAACCGGCGCCAGCCTGCCGGGCTTGGTGAGAATCTCGGCCGGGACGTACATCTTGCCGATGTCGTGCAGCGTCGCCGCCACGCGGACGCCCTCGAACGTGTCGCCCGCCATGCCGATCTCGCGCGCCAGGGCGCAAGCGAGCTGGCTGACCCGCTTCTGATGGCCGGCAGTGTACGGGTCGCGCAATTCGCTGGCCGACGCAAGGGCGTTCACGATTCCCTCCATCATCCTGCTTAGCTTCTCGATGTTGGCCCTGCTCTTCTCCTCGGCCTCCCTGCGATCGGTTATGTCGCGGGTGTAGATGCGGGCCGACTTGTATCGCGGCATGAGATGCACCTCGGCCGCAAAGATCCGCGGCCCCAACGCCACCTGCCGCTGCAATCGCCTGCGATCAGCGGGCATGTCGATGTTCATGGTCTGGAGAATCTGCCCATGTCCGTCGGCAGGAAGACCTTCGGATCGTCGTCGAGTTCCAGGGATTTCAGCAGTTCCACCGTGGCGGCGTTGTAGAACGTTATCGAGCCGGCGGAATCCACCTCCAGGATCGGATCGGGATTGAGCTGCGGGAACGAGGCAAGGTGCTGAATCTCCTTTTCAGCCCGGCGTGCGTGGACGGCGTACCTGATCGCCCGCGCCAGCGCGTCCAGGTCGGAATGGCCCTTGACCAGATAATCCTGCGCCCCGCTGTTCATCGCCTGGCCGGCGACGCTGGCATCCTCGGTGCCGGTAAGAACGACCACGGGCACGCCGACCGTAACCGACTGAAGGCGGATGAGGGTTTCTATCCCGGCCGAATCGGGCAGGTTGAGGTCCAGCAATATCAGGTCGAACTGCCCGCTGACAAGGCGCTCCAGCCCTTCCTTGAGGCTCGATGCGTGGGTCAGGCGGACGGGGATCGTCCCGACTTTGGCCAGGCCTGCCGACAGCATCTTCGCGTACGCCTGATTGTCTTCTATCAGGAGCACTTCAGAAAGCGTTTCAGCCCGGAGATTGCTCATCTGTTTTCGGCTCCGCTGGCAACCTGATGCTGCACGGACAATAATCATGCGAATCCTGTCCAAATCCCGCCGCATAAAGAGCCTATCCGGATAACTACAAAATCGGCTCCGTCGCAGCCATTGTAGTTATCCGGATAGCACTACAACGAGACTTTAGCTCAAGAAAATTCATCCAGCCATCCGATGGTTCCTTACAGGACGCCTTGACAGCAAAGGAGCTACGGCATGGATGTCAAACAGATTCAGCAGTTGCGGCCGATGTTGAACACGTACTT
>JACRIL010000181.1 GCA_016235825.1 Planctomycetota bacterium | reverse complement strand
GCGCGGGCCGCCGGACTCGCTGCAGCCGGGGCTACTATCTGACGGCCCTGCGGGCCTCTATTTTGGCGTAGATGAATCCGCAAGATATCGATGACCCTCTGGAAACTCATGCGAGCAAACAAAACCGAAAACGATCCTGGCCGTTGAAACCGGAACTGTCCAGCTAATGCGCCAGCAATCAATCCTTCGCCGATTCCTGCCGCTGGCTTAACAGCGTTAAACATAATGTTGTTATTCTGCATGTCTGCCATCTCATTCACCGCGTTGTTGGGATGAGAACTTCATTTCATTTGCTCGTTTGGCATCGATTCGTCAGGCCGATTCGACGTGCCTGGCGAAGTTGTGCAGGAGTTCCAGGCCGCAATCCTGGCTCTTTTCCGGATGAAACTGCACGCCGAAAATATTTCCGCACTCGACGGCCGCCGCGAAAGCCTGGCCGCCGTATTCCGTCATGCCCGCCGCGTGCGACGGATCGGAACAGGCGAAGTGATAGCTGTGGACAAAGTAAAAATCGGCCTTGTCGGCGATTGTAACAAACAGGACGCCCGGGCCGGTCTTTTTCACTTCGCACCAGCCGATGTTGGGCACGCGAGTCCCGGCGATCGGCGGATTGAGTTTTACGACCCTCCCCGGTATCAGGCCCAGTCCGTCGTGCAGGCCGTGCTCCTCGCTGGCGTCTGCAAGGAACTGCATGCCCAGGCAGATGCCCAGCAGCGGTTTTTTTGCGCGGGCGTGCCGCAGGACCGGCTCGACCATGCCATGCGCCTTGAGACGCTCCATACCCTCGCCGAAGGCTCCGACGCCAGGCAGGATGACAGCTTTGGCCTGGTCCACGTCGGCAGGGTCGCTCGTCGAGACGATCGGCACGCCGATCCGCTGAAAGCCCTTGCGGACCGACTGAAGGTTGCCAAGCCCGACATCTATCATCGCAATCATTTCAAAATTCCTGTTTGCCTTCTATAGTAGCACGGGCGTCTCGCCCGTGAGTATCAGGGGCATCCTGCCCCTGAAATATAAAGAAAAAACAACAAAACACACGGCCAAGATGGCCGCGATACTCATGGGCAAGATGCCCATGCTACTTTTAAAACCTCATCCGCCGACCTTCTTTGAAATCGCCGGCCGGGTCATCGGCGAAAAATCCATCTTGACCAGGCCTTTGGCCTGGAATTTCAGCAGATAGTCGTAAACCGCCCTGAAAGGCAGATCATGCCTGTCCGCGATTTCCAGCACCGTTATCGAGCCGTCGAGATAGCGAAGCAGGCTGTCGAGCAGGTAACCCCACTTTTCGGAATCGCCGGGCAGATCCTTGCTCACCGCCGGGTCAGGCCGCTCAAAATACAGATTATACTTCGGGTTGGACAGGCACAAAAGCCCGTCGAACGTCCGGCGGGGGATCGAATTGTTTTCGACGATATCGACAAAATCGGCCAGCACGGAATACAGTTCGTTCAGGTTGGGCAGGTTCATCGACTTTGGCGTGTCGAGGTTCGTGTGATATTGCGGATAGGGATTGAACATGTCGATGCAGCGGGTGACCTCGACAAACGGCACTTCGTAGCCGGGGGCCTCCCAGACGGTCTCGTCGTTGCCGGCCCCTTTGCGCCACGGAACCAATTGAACGTTTTGAGAGCCGTGTCTGGCTGCGTTGGCAATCGCGGCATCGACGACCTGAGCGCCCAGAAACGTCGAGGCCAGCTTGATCGGCCCGTCGGTGGCCGGCATGTCCACGAAAATCCCGCAGGCCAGACGCTTGAGTTCCGCCGGTTTCAGGCCGTGCAGGTAGAAAACCGTGCCGATGTGTTCGGGCCCCAGGACCAGCCGGTAAGTATATTGAGTTCGCCTGCCTTTGAGCGACTGCATCAGCCGGACCAGCAGCGCGACGCCGGCAAAGTCGTCGTTGGCCATCCGCGGATGGCATGTGTGGGCATTAAGGACGATCGTCTTGTCGGATTGTCCCTTGTGTTCGTAATCGGCGACGATCATCTGGCCGGGCGTGCGAATCGTCTTTAGCCGCACAGTGTAGCGGCCTGGGCCGAACGTCTTGAAAATATTATGCGGAACGGAAATCGCCCAATCGGCATCCCACGGCCGGTACTGCCACATGCAATGATAAACAAAGGCATCGGGCAATTTCGGGTTGGTAACAAGATGAGGCTTGAGTTGTTCCCAATCCAGGCTGCCCTCGAATGACTTTGAATATGCGGCGACGGCAACCGGCTCGTTCGTGCCGTCGAAGACCTTCGCGCCGTCCTTCTCGATCATGGCCTGCCGGACGCTCCAGCAGTCGGGCACGAGCCAGCCGTTGTATTCCGCGCCGCTGGCGTAGCGATGCAGCTTGAACGGCAGCTCCCGCCGCAGCCGTTCAAAAAAGGGCACGTTTTCCGGGGCCACCACGCCGGTTGCGAACCGGCAGAGGTCGGCGGTCAGGCCGGCGATATCGGGCGGCGTCTTGCGATCAGCCATTTTTTGCCTCCGGGCCGGCAATCGAACGAATCTTGCGATAGACATCCTCGAACAGGAACGATCTCCGCACCATGCCGCCATCGCCAATCGGCGATGGCGATTCGATCATCGCCTTGCGGAAAAGCTCGAATCCGTAATCCATCTGTGCGTCCATAAAATCGCTCCGCCAACTGTACTGCCCCGCGTTTGTCCGGATTATGTATTCCAGCACGCCCGGCCTGTTTGTGCAATCGGCCGACGGCTCAACCGGCTTGTAACCCAGCAGACGCATGTCCGGGTCGCAGATGAAATCCACGAGGCTGACGACCTCAGCCGGCAGGTGCTTTCGCCAGCTCTCGGCCAGGCCCCTGTCGATGCCCGCTCCGCGGCCTTCGTAACTGCTGTTGCCCTGCCAGACGCCGCCGGTGGCATAATCGCGGAAGCTGCCGGCGTCGGTCATTTTTTCGTCATACCCGACCTGGAGAAATTCGCACGCATCCTTGAGTATACGTTCCGGATCGGCCATCAGATCTTCGTATTTTATATGGAAGATGCGGCTATTGAGCCGCTCGTCGCCGGCAAAATGTTCAATGAAGGCCGCGTACTTCCGCCAGTGCCTGACGAATGAAAGCACGTGTGCCATCTGGGTCGGGTCTTTGCGGGCGATGTTGAGCAATGAGGCCACAATCGCCCGCGGGTCGCGGCTTATCACGATGAAACGGGCATCCGGATACGCCTCGGCCAGCAGGGGCGTGAAATCGATGATCCAGACCTCCTTGAAGCCCACCCATTTGTGCGACCCGCATGAACGGACCTTGGCAATCGCCTCCAGTCCGCGATCCAGAATCGTTTTGTAATTCGGCCCGGCCATCTGCGGAATGCAGCCGGCCAGGTCGGGACATTCTATCGCCGCCCGCTCGGCGGTTCTTTCGCGGAGTTTACGCCACTCGTCGGCGCCGCAGGGCGTGTTCAGCCGGCCGCAAAGGAGGGCGTCCATGCACTCAATCCCCGTTTGGCTGAAATAATAATCCTGGAACGGCATGTCGGGATTAAAACCGGCCGGCCGGCCGCCGGAGGAAGATTCCAGAACCGCGTTGCGGATGGCCTTGAATACCGGAAAAAACGGATCGGCCGCGACCATGATCTGCCGATGCGCACTGAGCATCCGGCATAAAAGGGTCGAGCCGGACCTCGCCGTACCGGTTATTATCAGAGGATTCGGCATCGCTGTGGCCTTCCCGGGCGTCAAATCGGAACCGCCGCGACTATGATATCGTCGCAGGCACGGGCGCTGTCAAGGCACTGCTGGAGCGGCTGGATCGCGAAGGCCATTTTGCCCAACACGTCCTTGTCATCCAGCCGCAGCGCCTGCTGAACCAGCAACTCGTAAACATCCATCCCGAAATACCACGCCGCGACCGGCTTGAACCCGCACCGGTCAAGGGCGCCGGCCAGCGAGGCGTCGCTGAAACAGTTGACGTGGCTGGTCGGATCAAGGTGCCTGGCGACGGTCTGCGGGCAGAGTTTCTGGATGGCCGTGCCGAGGCAGTCGTATCGCGGGGTCTCGACGACGAGCATTCCGCAGCCGCGATCCAGCCGCCCGGCGGCCTTGCGGATGAAGTCCAGCAGATCGGGCGTGTATTCAAGCAGGCCCCAGAATGTTATCAGCTCTGCCTTGTCCGACTGGCCGGCGGCAAGAAAATCTTCGCCCAGCAGCTCGATGTCAAAGGCTTCGCGAGCGAACGCCCGCGAGGATTTGCTGATCTCGTAACCTTTGGCGTCGACGCCGGCACGTTTGAGACCCGCTACGAAATGCCCGCCGCCGGCACCCACGTCTATCGCGGTCCGGAACGCCCGGCCAAACTGCCGATTATACTGCCGGACGGCCCAGTCGATCTTGGGCTTTATGATCTGGTTCATCCGGATCTCGACGGCCGAACGGTCCACGTAAGTCTGCGAATGTTCCTGCGATTCGGCGAAAACAGAATGGATCGTTTCAAGGGTCGGCTGCTGCCTGACAAAGGCATGCCCGCATTCCGGGCATCTTGAGTATGGCACGCCGAATATTTTGGCGTCGTCAATCGCCGGCCCGGACGGGCTGTCGCAGCAGGGGCAATTTTCCAGCCGCCGCATGGCCGCCCCGCCGCGATACAGGCTGTCCGCCGTCCGCTGGAGAAACCCGGCATATTGACGGACCTCGTCCAGGTTCGTGCCCTTGAGGCCCAGCACGTTCAGCGGCTTGCCGTAAGAAACCTCCACGGGAAACGACGCCGCGATTTTTCCGCCCTCGCCGCATTCCCAGAGTTCCCGGCCGGGATTGGCGTCAACTCCGCTCATCGATATTTTTCGTGTCCAGGACATTTCCGTCTTCCGCCAAAGGCCGATTATTGTTCGGCTCGTCGAGTCAGCGCCCGCCCGTCAAGCCGCCATGAATGACCCAAGGCCATCGGCGGCAGTTTCCACACGACCGCCCCGGCAAGGCCCGGATGCGTCTCAGCTATCCGGCCGGGCTCGACGACGAAGGAGCCGATCTCCCGAATCTGGGTGAACCATTTCTTGCCTGTCTGTATCGACGCGCTTCGCATCAGGCCGACAGTTACATGATACACGCCGGGCATCATCCGCGGCGAGTCGATGAGGCATGAAAACTGTCCCTGTCCGTCCAGCCGGCCGACCGTGATGCCGTCGGAATCGGTCTCCAGCGACGCGAAATTCATGTTCATCCTGGAGCCTTTCTTGATGCCCAGGACGATCATCGGTTTTTCCACCGGCCGGCGGGCCTTGTAGCCGATCCGCAGCTCGAAATTCTCGCCGAATCCGATCCGCTCGCGGCGGGCGCCCGACCCGTCGAACAATTCCATGCCGGCCAGTTCCACGTCGTCGGTTTCCGCGGCGGCGATCGTCATGCCCAGCCGCATCTCCGATTCCAGGCTCAATTGCAGGCTGCGCTCCTCGTATTGGCTTATCACGTCCGACGGATCGCCGCTCGCCAGGATTCTGCCGTGGTCCAGCCAGACCACCTGATCGCATATCTCCTCGACCACCGAGGAATTGTGCGACACGAAAATCACGCTGCCGCCTGACCGCCTGTACCCGGCCAGAAAATCCACGCACTTCTGCCGGAACGTCGCGTCGCCCACGCTGAGAACCTCGTCTATCAGCAGCAGGTCCGGGTTGAGATGCGAGGCGACGGCGAAACCAAGCCGCGACTTCATGCCCGAACTGTAGCTCTGCACCGGCGAGTCGATGAAATCGCCCAGGTCGGCAAATTCCACAACCCTGTCGATAAGGCTGTTCATATCTTTGCGCCTGATGCCCAGTATGGCGGCGTTGACGTAGATGTTTTCCCTGCCCGTCAGGATGGGATTGAACCCCGCGCCAAGTTCGATGAGCGCCCCGACCCGGCCGCGAAGTTCGATGCGTCCCTCGTCGGGCTTCAGCAGGCCGTTCACCAGCTTGAGCAGCGTGCTCTTGCCTGCCCCGTTGTGTCCCACGATCCCGACGGTCTGGCCGGGCATAAGCTCCAGAGACACATCCTTCAGCGCCCAGAATTCGTCCCTTCGAAGGCCGACGGACGACCTGCGGGCCATCGTCAGTTCGCTCAGCAGGTCGGCCATGCCGTACCACAAGGCCCGCCTGAGGTTCCGGCAGAACCGCTTGGAAAGATTTTCGATTTTGAGTGTCGGCCTGCCCATCTCGGATCGATCCCTCATGCCCCAATCCTCTCGATCAGGATCGGCATGGCCACGCGGAGCATGACCCACAGGATCAGCAGGCCGCCGATCGTGCAGCCGGTCCAGGCCAGAAGCGGAATCACATCCGCAACGCCCGCCCCGGCCAGAAGGTCGCGGGCCGCGCAGAGCGCGGCCGCCGGCGGATTGAGATTCGTCAGCGTTACGTAAGGCTGATTGACCGGCATCGGATAGACCACCGGCGTGGCGAACAGCCAGATCGTCGTGATGATAGGCAGGGCCGCCGTTATGTCGCTGTAGAGCATCCCGGCCGGAGTCAGCAGCACGCCGAGCATTATCCCGATCAGCATCAGCAGCAGTATCGGGCCTATCGCCAGCAGGGCCGTCCACGTCAGGGGCACGTCATATATGATGAACGTTACGACAAGCAGCAACAGCTTTATCGCGAACTCGAACAGCACCTCGCCCATCGCCGCGAACACCAGCGACTCGCGCGGAAAGTTGATCTTGCCCAACAAGGCCTTGTTGGCCTGGATCACGCGAAGCGGGGCGTTGAGGCTGTCCACGAAAAGCTGCCACAGGATTATCCCGGCCATGACGAAGGCCGGGTAAGGCATCGTCGTGCTCTTGACGTTGAGCACCGAGGCCTTGTTGAGCATGACAAAGACCGCGGCCGTTATGATCGGCGGAATAAACGCCCATGCGATGCCCAGGAACGACTGTCGGTAGCGGGCGCTGATGTCGCGCACGATCAGCCGCCAGGTCAGCTCCCTGCCGTCGATCACGTCGCCGGCCATGTCCTTGACAAGGCGCAGCGGCGTGCGAAGCTGCGAGGCCGGCGTGTAAACCCTCAGCCGTTCCTCGCCGCGAGAGCCGCCTTCAGACGGCCCGCAATCCGGATTTTTATCTTCTTCATCCATTCAATTGCCGTGCATGCAAACAGCCGGTCAAACTTAAGGCGTGCCATTCTAACCGCTCAGCCGGCTTTCAGGAAGCGCCTGCGCTATATCAATCCAACAGTCAGGAAAAGGCCTTTTGTTCTGTTGAAAAACCACACCGATCCGCCTGTGTCGCGCGGCAGGCCCCGCTTCAGGGCCTGTCGCCCAATTATAAAAACAGCGAAGGTTTTCGATAAAGGTTTTTATTGAATGGCCGACACACGATATATTATGGACAGAAGCACTGACAGGCAAGGAGGTCTGGCCATGATGGGACGGCCTCGACGGGCGGCGATGAAGCTTTTCTACAGCGGCTATTCCGCACCAGAAGCAGAAGGGTGCGGCCGGCAAGTTTGGGACAGACCTCTCGGCAACCAAATTGGGCGACAGACCCTGAAGCGGGGCCTGC
>JACRIL010000182.1 GCA_016235825.1 Planctomycetota bacterium | reverse complement strand
GAGGAAAAGCTCCCGGAAAACCGGAAATTTCAGGCCGATCAGCTTTTTCCGCCGGGCGGCGGCGGTTGAGAGGCCGGTCCGGGCTGCAAAGCCGGGCCGGAAGAGGCGGCCGGGATAGCCGGGGCGGTGGCGGCGTATAAAATGACATTGCGCATCATGTCCAGGGCCGAATCGGGCTCGTATCCGTCGCAGTTGTACGACGAATAGCCGACAAGTCCGCCGTTGAGATCCTCCTGGCTGAAGAGCACTTTCGGCCGGTCGCCGGCAAGCACGGCCATCAGACGCGGCTCCTTGATCCCGCCAACGCGGGCGCGTGTGGTCCGGCGATACTTGACCTTCTCGATCGTCAGGTCCTTCATAAGATAGATCGGGCTGGACAGCGGCAGAGGCAGAAGCGAGTCGGCGCCCCAGAGTTCTTCGATCAGGTTTTTAGCCGAGTCGCTGAATCCCTTTGTGCCCGCGGCGTCCAGCAATAAAATTCCGCCAGCGTCCACCCATTTTTTCAGTGTGTCCCTGTCGGCCTGTTCCAGATTGAAGCCGCCCGTGCCCGTCATCACCGCCAGTTTCACGTCGCCAGTCAGGTCTCGGGGCAGAATGCCCGTCGGCGGGACCGCCTGCGCCGGTCCGCTGGCCGGGGCCGACGCCGCGGCGGCCGACACCCACTGCCAGTCCACGTTGATCCCGTAATTCGTCGCCATCACGCGCGAAACCCGCTGAAGCGCCAGCGGCTCGGGGTCGTAGTTGCCAGCGTAGCGGAGCCTCGCTATCTTCAGCGTTTTTGCGGGCGGCGATTTCGGCTCGGCCGGCCAGACCTTCGAGCCGCGGAACTTGAACTGCTTGTCCGTAACATACATCACCACGTTCGCCGCCGATTCGAAATTGGCCTTGCCTGTCGCCACCTGGTACTGCTGCCAGGACAGCGGCAGATCGACGTCCGTGTGCATCGCCAGAGGCCGGATGCCGTTGTGAATCTCCGAAAATCTCGCCGATGCGCCGGACTTGTAGAGCAGCGTGTTGAGCGGGTGGTCCCTGCCGCAAACGGCCAGCTCGTATTTCGGGAACAGCTTTTTGTACAGTTCCTTTATCCCCTTCGTAAACGGCAATCCGGCGCATTCGGTCATGCTGAAAAGCGTCCCGCCCTGATAGACGAACGCCCGAAGTTTCTCGATGTCCTCGGCGGAGAACTTGGGCTCCTTCGAGCCGGTGATGGTCAGGATCGGCGCGTCGTGCCATTCGTTGACGTCGGATTTGAGCGTGATGATCTGCCAGTTGGCCTCAGTCTCAAAGGCCTTTTCAGACCATCGGCAGAAGTTCGCCAGCGCCCGCGGCCGATTGCTCCAGTCGCTGTCGTACTCCAGCCGGTTGATAAGCACCGGCAGCCGACCGCGAATCAGGAACAACAGGGCGTAGCAGGTGTCCGGTATCGCACGATCTCCCCGGCCCCATTGGCCGCCGGCCTGCTGACTCTTCAGCAGCAGCGATGCGCCCGCCTTGTACCAGTCGCTCTTGCCGAAATATTTGTAGCCGCTGGCCAGCCCCACGCGCTCCACGCCGTAGAGGTAATACCAATTGGGGATTGAGGACTGCGCGATCGTGTCGTCAAAATTTTTGTCCATCCAGTCCAGCCCTTTTTTCACGGGCGACGAGTATGTCTCGGTCGCCTGGCACTTGATGAATTTGTCCATGAACAGCCAGTCTATGCAGACAAAGAGCGACGCCAGGCCCGCGGTAACCATTGTGGCCTTTGTGTCGCCCTGCGGGTTGCTCTCATATCTGCCATATGCCCACCCTCCGTCGGCATTCTGATACTTTATCCAGAATTTGAGGCACTTGTCCCAGTAGTCTTTTGGTATCTCTATCCCCGCCCTGGCGCCCGTCCAGACGCCATAGATGCCGTATTGGCTGTTTGACATGTCGCCCTGGCCGGCCGGTCTTGGCAGATTTGTCGAATATGTATATACTCCCGTTCCCGTGCATTTGACGAGCGTATCAACGTCCGTGGCCAGTTGTTTGCTGTACTTGTTATCCAACTGTTTGTTAACCGTGTACCATGCAAGGCAGCGGAACGCGGCTGAATAGGTCATTTTTGCCTGATTCTCCGGCCTGGCCATCCAGTCGAGGGCCTTGGCGATTTTTGGGTCCTTGGCCGGAACGCCGCTGGCGACGAGGGCGTAAACGCACATCGCGGTCGGACCGTCGGTATAAATGTCCTTGCCATCCACAAATTGATCCCAGCTTCCATTCTCCTTTTGTTTGGAAAATATGAATTCGACGGCTTTGGTTATCGCCTTTTCGACGTTCTGGTCGGTGAGCGGAACATCGGGCCTCTGTGCGGGCGCGATTGAGGCGGCCATGAATACGACCCCGAAAAAAACCGATGAAATAGCGATTTTTCGCATTGCGTATCTCCCTGCTGGCTATCAGGATTTTCAAGGCAGATAAATTTATCGCGTCAGACAACGGCGGAACAGCACGGATTATATCGCACCTGCAGCCCGAATAAACATAATTTCTTCGGGCACGTTATCTTGCGTAATCGACGCAGCGGATCTCGCGGCCGGCGGGTTCCGGCTGATGTTTTCGGCCAGTCCCTTTCCCGGCTGCACGCACAAGATCGTCTGGCGGCAAAAAGGACAGTATAACGGCGGCTGGTACTGGTGCGAGCAGCTCAACGCCGGGGGCTGGCTCTGCCCGGCCATGGGAAAATTCTTCGCCGAGCCGCCCAAAGAAATCCATCTTCAGGCCCTGCCGCGCAACCAGTAGAAGCGGCAAAGTTGGTGGCGCCCTCAAGCGAAGCTGCATCGCAGCGGCTTGTCCGGCGTAGCTTTAGCGAAGCCGGAAGCTTGGGGGTGGTTGTTTGTTTTTAAAGCCCCGCATGTAAATGCGGGGAAGCTTCTTTTCGATGTGATAAAAAAATAACAGATGTCCCCCTGCTCGCGCAGGGGGCTTTATAAATGGTTCGCCGATGCTGCGAAGCGATTCGCGAACATCCCCAAACTTCGCTGCGTTGCAGCTTCGTTTGAGGGTGCCACCAACAACCAACAGATTATTCGCGATAGAATCTTGAAATTCATCGCCGGCCGGCCGATAATCATGTCGCGGATAAAATGGTTTATTCGACAACTGAAGGAGGTTTTGCCATGAGCCAGATTCTTTCCGATGCGGCGCATAAGCTGTTTGCCGAGCCTGTAGGCGGGCATATATCGCTGGGCAGGGGGTTGCGGTTGCTGATCTGGGCGATACCGGCCGGGCTGGTCTGCCTGGGCGTGGCGGCCAAGTCAGGGTTCAAGCCGGACGGGGCCGACGCGATAGCGATGGTCGTCTTCGCCATTCTGTGGGGCGTGGTCGTTCTGGGCATTCGGGTTGCCGCCCAGTGGGAGCGGGGCGTCGTCCTGCGGCTGGGCAAGTTCAGCTCGACCAAGGGGCCGGGGGTAATTTACATCATCCCGATCATCGACTACGTCCGCTTCGTGGACACGCGAATCCTGGCCCTGAACATCCCCAGCCAGAAGGTCATCACCAAGGACAACGTGCCGGCCGAGATCGACGGGGCGCTGTTCTTCCAGGTCAGCGACGCCGGCAAGGCGATTACGGAAATCCAGGATTATCAGTTCGCCATCTCGCAGTACGCCCAGGCGTCGCTGCGGGACGTGGTCGGCGGGCTGAGCCTCGACGAATTGTTGTCGGAGCGTGAGCGGATACAGGTGGCGATAGGCCAGGCGCTCGAGGCCAGGATCAAGGAATGGGGCGTGCACGTCGATTCGATCCGCCTGCTGGATATCGAGATGCCCGAGGACCTCAAGCGGATGATGTCGCGCCAGGCCTCCGCCGAGCGCGAAAAGCGGGCCACGATCACCAAGGCCGAGGGCGACAAGCTGGCCGCGGTCAACCTTTCCGAGGCCGCCCGGCTGATGCTCCAAAGCCCCGGCGCCATGCAACTGCGAACCCTCCAAACCATCGACGGCCTGGGACCCTCGCCCTCAAACACCGTCGTCCTCTTCCCGGCCGAACTACAACAAACCCTCATCGACCTCGCCGGAGCAATAAAAACGAAGCACAAGGCGGAGTAGCCCAATGGCGACAAAAGGCCAACTTACTGGGATGCGTGGCGTATATTTGGTTGCAGCAGAATTATCACGGCTTGGTCTCGTTGTCTCGCCCACATCTAGGAGTGCAATCGGTGCAGATATTCTTGTTACAAATCAACACTGCTCGCGATCTTTTTCCGTCCAGGTAAAAACAAATGCAACAACATTCAAATTTTGGCTTGTTGGAGTCAAAGCTAAAAAAATAGTTTCAAAAACTCATATCTATGTGTTTGCCAACTTGCGACCCACGAAAGATGGGGACATAACGGAGTTTTATGTAGTTCCCAGCAATGTAGTAGTGAAAAAGACAAAATATAGCAAAGCCAAGACTGGTTCCAAATGGTACTTTTTCAATCTTGAAGATGCGTTGCCATTCAAAGACAAATGGGAAATATTTCTTAACGAGGGCGGGTGGCACGGCTGATTTTAGCGGCAAGAGGTGAAAGCGGGTGCCATCGGTCGTATTTGTTTGCGACCGTGTGTTTTTTTTAAGATGAAAACTGACGAGCGCCGAAACTAATCGTTGTTATAACGAAGCAGAAATATGAAAAAATGGGTCAAATATACAATATGGGGAATAGGCGGAACGATAGGCGTCGCCGTCATACTGATTGGTATTTTTCTCTACCTGTTATTAACCCAAAATGATCGAATGAATAGAGACCCTGCCGCAAAAACAGAAATGATTGAAACAACTTTAGAGTGGGCTCGCCTCGCCCCGTTCCCTCAAAAAGCAGCTAATTTCAACATCTATACAGAAGGCAGCGCATTTACCAGAACATTCAAAGGCAGCTTTACCGCAACAGAAGAAATAATAAAAACATGGGTAGAACAATCACCCGGATTACAAGACGCAAAAATTGAATCAATATCGGTAAAAAAGAAAAAATATATCATTTCTCCCGGCGGTGGTGCAAATTACGCCGAAGTTATAATTGATTACGAAACAGGTAAAGTAGAATTCAAGGCATATTGGAGTTAAAAAGTAAAAGTATGATAAGCGTAATCTGGGAAGGCGGCTGGTGGCATGCTCACATCTGTTTATCACGGCGTAGCTTTAGCGAAGCCGGATTGTGAGCATTTGTTTTTTAGAAGGACGGCCATCGTGGCCAGTTTTGGCCATCCTTGTCCATGGTAGTATAACGACAAATTCCGCGACAGCACTGTGAAATAATGAAGGTTGTTGGCTGAGGCGTTCCGAGATTTGGGATCATCTGCCAGTGGCGGGAGCGGGAAGTTCGTGGCACGGACGTCTCGTCCGTGTGTTCCATGGGCGTCTCGCCCATGGGATTCTGTCAAATTAATATGTTCCACGACCGGGACGGTCGTGGAAAACACGGGCAAGATGCCCGTGCCGCTTTTAGAAAGGCGCGAGCGGGTGTTTGTGGCGCAGGCGTCTCGCCTGCGTGTGTCGCGGCCATCGGGAACAATCTGGCGGCCCTGACCGGCTGGCCGCACTACGGCGTGGGAACCCGTGGAAAAAGTCGTTTTTATTTTCCCGCCCCGGCTGGGGCGGAGGAAATCTGCAAAGCAGCCGAGATTCCTCCGCCGCTTCGCGGCGGGAAAATTAAAATCCATTACCACTGGTTTCGCGGCGGACGGCTGCGCCGCCCTCGCTCCACCCGTGGCTACAATCCTTGCCCCCTTCGGGGGCTTTTGACAGTTATTGCCCAGAAATATTCGGATTGTCGGAGAGGCAGCGCGTTTGAATTGAGGCCTGAAAGACCCCGAAAATATGAGTTACAGCAAGCCTGTTCGGATGGAGAATTTTTGCATGTTTTGCGGGCTGGAAACAGATGTCCCTGGAAAATCAATCGCATTCAGGGGGGATACGATGTCTTGGAGCACTTCCCAACCGCATTCCGGCGTATTCCATGCGTAACTGACATCTTGCCATCTTCACCACTTGTTTTGGCGGGCGTGAGGCGTATTATCTTCACACATCGCGTAACGGATTAACCCGGATTGCAGGGAGCGACATTCATGACATCCAAAGAGCGCGTACATGCGGCGCTTCGCCGCGAAAAAACAGATCGCGTGCCGATCTTCATGTGGTTTCATCCGGACACGGCCCGGCGGCTGGGCGGGCTGCTGGAGATTCCGCCCGGACTTGTAGGCCAGGCGATGGGCAACGACGTGTTCATGACGTGGGTGAACAACAATTACGCGATGGAAGGCATTGTCCACGAGCGGGACGGCCAGTGGCATCGCGACGACTGGGGGATCAAGTGGGTCAAGGAAGGGCCTTTCAACCAGATCGCCGGGTTTCCGCTGGCCGGGGCGACGGTCGAGCAGGTTTTGGCGTACAAGTTCCCGGAGGACAAGGTTGAGTTTCTGCTGGGGCTGATGAAGCCGGCGGCCGCGAAGTCCGAAAAATATTTCATCGGCTGCGACGTAAGCCCGTGCGTCTTTGAGATGTACTGGCGGCTGCGGGGGATGGAAGACGCCCTGATGGAACTGGCCGGCGAGCCGGAACTCACCCGAACGATGTACGGCCGGTGCGCCGACTTCGCCGTGAAGCTCTCAGAACTGGCGTGCCAGCGTTATCCGCTGGACTGGCTATGGGCCGGCGACGACGTGGCCAGCCAGCAGGCCCTGATGATGAGTCCGACGACCTGGCGGCAGTTCATCAAGCCGCAGCTCAAGCGGGTCTTCGACGTCGGCAAGCGGCGAAAGTTATGGGTGGCGTATCACTGCTGCGGGGCGCTGCGGGACATAATTCCCGACCTTATCGAGATCGGCCTGGATGTGCTTAACCCCGTGCAGTGCCGCTGCCCCGGCATGGATCCGCTGGAACTCAAGGCCCGGTTCGGCGGCAAACTCGCCTTCATGGGCGGCGTGGACACTCAGGGCGTGCTGCCCAACGGCACGGCGTCCGAGGTCCGGGCCGCCACCGAAAAACTCATCGCGGGCATGACGGCCGGCGGGGGCGGATACATCCTGGCCGCCTCGCACACCATCCCGCCGGAATCGCCCGACGAGAACATCTTCGCGATGTATGAGGCCGCAGGCTTGGGCCGGCAGGAAATCTTCGACAGCGCAGCGGATTTGAGAAAGAAAAACCGGGGATGAAAATCAGGTGGCGCAGCACACTTGCCTTTTATCTCCAATATTGGCGAGGGATTTTGCCGAATAAATGCGAACCAGCCCATCCTGATCTTTCTGAAATGCCTGCATCAGCGGTTCAATTGCCCTTGAATCACCGACGCATTCAAGGAATTTGACTGCCTCACGGCGAACATCCTCATTCTCATCATCCAACAAGGAAACAAGAGCAGGTGTGGCGGCATTGTCTATTGTCTTCATTTCCTTTTTGGTAACATCACCTTCCCTCGGCTTTGGTTTTTCATGCAGCAGAAAATCCAGATTCCATTTCTTAAAAAACTTTTCTGTCCTTGTGTCGGGATATCCGGCTGCCTCATATACAAGCTCGCAGACCTTGCGGTCCACGGCGGTTGACTGCCAGTGCCAGTAATAATCGCCGGAACCGCCGGCCAGGACCAGCAGGATCGCGCCAAGCCAGATTGTCTTTCGCCTCCGCGACATAAGTGAGATTATGCCGCGCGGCGATCTCCAGGGGCACGGATATTGGGGCGTTTTCCACAATCGCGGCGGAAACCGCTTGCAAAGCTCCGGCTGCGAAAGATAAGATAATTGGAGAAAAGCGGCCGGCGGAGGGTTCGGGATCGGATGGTTCGACGACATGTCGTCGCGGCTGGCCGGGCGCGCGACGCGGGGCGAGGATTTTCTGGGATATCGGCCCGACAGACTGCTTTGCGAACTCAACAAGGCGGTCTTCCGCGAAGTCAGCCGCATTCTGGGCCTGGATAAAAATAAATAAAATTTCCGGGAACTTTTCAGGCGCCCGGGCGTCAAATGTACGGATGAACTATTTCCATTGAAAGGGAAAAGGCCATGACTGACGCAGAAAAACCGAAAAACCTGTTGTTTCCCAAGCCCTGCCGCAAGAAGGTGGACCGCAAGTGGGTCAAGCAGGCGTTGAGCGCGTTCGTCGGGGCGTGCGGGACTGCCGCCACGGCTGCGGTCGTGTCGATCGCGGTGAGCCAGCAGTCTCT
>JACRIL010000179.1 GCA_016235825.1 Planctomycetota bacterium | reverse complement strand
ATCACCGAGACGCAGAACCGCAATCGGCGCGCACGGCAGTCCCACGTGAAAGCCAAACTCAGGCGGTTACGCAGACTTGGCGTCAAGTTGTATAAGCTGCGATGCTGCATCATGCCAGAGGAAGTTTCGTTGTAGTGCTAGTGTCGCACGGACAGTACGTCGTCCATCTTACGTTTGAGAATGGAAATAGGCTGAGCGTCTCGGCTCCGTTTCGATATGGCGCGGCACAGGAGTTGCCAAATGTGCCGATTTGCGAGTTTCCGCTGCCAGAGTCTAGGATTATTCACTCCCTTGGTTGCGGCGTGCTTCGCGTAGAATGCGACATTGACGGTACTTTGGAGATTCAGTTTGCCAACGCAGACGTATTGGTGGTATATGCAAATAATCCGGCGTACGAGGCATACACACTTCTGGTTGGCGGAAAGGAGTATGTCGTATAGGTTATTGGTGTAATATATACTGATCCAGCGAACTTTGTAGGCCATTTGTTCGGGTGTTTTTCGCAACCGATAGGGCTGCGAAGCTGCTATTTTGAAAAGTGAACAAAGAAGGTGCGACGGGTTGTGATGGTTCACCGACCTTTGTTGAGTAAAAGTTAGGGTATTTTTCGTAGCCGTTGAGGGCTGCGATGATGCTATTTTGGCAAGCGAAGACATTTACTCTCGAACCCGCCACAGGCAACCGGGCCGGAATCCCGGACCAAACCGGCCAAGGTTCCGACTTCGCTAAAGCTTCCGTCTATGAGCAAGTCTCTGTCAAGCCGGAAGCGGATCGTTTTAGCGGAATTCTTCCAACCGTCTATTCGATGTCGTCGCAGTGGACGCATCAGTTAACATTTTCGTCCCGGCCCCAGTCGTATTAACGGCGTTGTTTCCACGCCAGGGGGATGCACGCGGGGTCCGGGATTTGAATTCCGCTTCCGCTTCAACAGTTTCCTTGCGTCTTTACTTCGACGGGTGTCCCTGGGAAAAATGTCATCCCAACGACAAAACCGTTGGAATGATGTCCGGCTTCGCTACGCTTCGCCGTGACAAGCAAATATTGAGGCCGGATCGGTAGATTTGGCTGGATGAAGCGGCTGGAATTGGAAGCCGCGAAGCTATTTCACAAGTGAATAATCGGAAAAGTCTGCCCTGAGCAGGTGCGTGCGCAGACCCTGCTTCGCTGAAGCTTCGCAGGGCTACGCCGTACAAGCCCGCCGGGACAGGCGGCGAGGCAAAAAGCTAAGCGACCGCCCGGTAATATCGGTGATGCAATCCGCTGAGGACGGGCACGGATACGATCCGGGTTTTCCCGGATGGTGCCCGAGGCTGAGGGATCGGCGTCTGGCCGCCAAGCCCCTGGTGCGGCCGGCCGATGTGGTAATAATCCTCGATGAACTCGGCGAGCAGGCGGTCGAGATGGCGCTGGCTGAGGATAATCACGTGGTCGAGCAATTCCCGGCGCAAAGTTCCGATGAATCTTTCGACGAACGGATTTTGCCAGGGACTTCGGTAGGCCGTCCGCACGGGTTTTATGCCGCATCGCCGCAGGAAGTGGTCCAGGCCCAGGCCGAAGATGCCGTCGTTGTCGTGAAAGAGGTATTTGGGCTGACGGCCGAAGGGCGTGGCCTCGCGGATTTGCTGGATGACCCATTGCAGAGTGGGATTAAAGGAACTGGCGAAGTGGATGACTTTCCTCCGGTCGTGATCGAAGATGAGGAAGACGTACAGGATTTTGAACGTCAGTGTCGGCACGGTGAAGAAGTCCATCGCCCACGAACAATCCAGATGGTTTTTCAGAAAAGTCTTCCACGTGGATGACCTACGGTTCGGGTCGAACGGTTTGAGCATGTATTTACGGACGGTTTTCAGATCGGGCGGTTCGATGCCGAGGCGGGTGGCATTGCCAGATACGCGGCAAGAGGTAAAAATGGTGCCATGCCCGTATCTGTTTGATCACGGCGTAGTATCCGCGAAGCCGGATTGCGAGCATGTTCTTTTTTAAAAGAGAACGGCTAAAGGTCTTGGTTGAGTCATTCAATCTTCGTGGTGAAGCCCAATCGCGGCCAGGATGGCTGCGGCACACGCGGGC
This sequence comes from Planctomycetota bacterium, assembly GCA_016235825.1. Lineage (GTDB taxonomy): Bacteria > Planctomycetota > Phycisphaerae > SM23-33 > SM23-33 > JACRIL01. Next base: position 5,294 of record JACRIL010000179.1, on the reverse strand, counting down.
GAGACGCCCGCACCACAAACTACCCGAACCCGCCACGGGCAGCCGGGCCGGGTTCCGCCAAACCCGACCTGCCAGTCTGGAAGTGATTTTCAATGACGCCGCCGGGCCGCGAACCCGCCTGTCGGTTTCTTAATCCCTGACGGCGTAACAGGCAACGCGGGATGCAAATCAGTGTTCAGCCGGCCCAGGACAAGCTCCATCCGGTCCGCACCAGACGGGAATCCTGTGCCGTCGACAGAATGCGCCCCGGGACATTCCGCCGCTCCGCCGTTGCACCGGCAAACAAAATCCGACCGACAGCGTAATGGGTCAGTTACGGGCCGGTTCAAAGTTGACTTGCCCGGCGGCGATGTTATCCTTCATTCAGGTGTCGTCAATTGTGATTGTACATGACGGCTTGGGGTCGTCGGCCTTTCGTAAACCGCCGGCGACCGGTTGATTCAAGGATATACATGCAAAAATCCCTCAGCCAGGCGTTCGCCGAGAAGGACAGCCAGACCATCGAGTTGCTGCTGTCGGAGGGCGCCGATGTCAACCAGCCCGGCAGAAACGGCTGGACCGCGCTGCACTGGGCGGCCCATCATCAGATGGCCGACATGGCCTGGCGGGTCATGCAAAAAGGCGCCGACGTCAACGCCCGCGACCAGGACGGCCTGACGCCGCTTCACGTGGCGGCTTCGCAGACCTCCGGCGACGTGCTCGATCTGCTCATCTCGCGGCGGGCCGACGTGAACGCCGTCGATAAAACGGGCAGGGCGCCCCTTCACTGGGCCACAGGCTGCGGCAGGACCGAACAGGCCGGAAGGCTGCTTGCCAAGGCCGCCGCCCCGAATCAGGCCGACAATGCCGGGCAGACGCCGCTGCACCTGGCCGCCAGAACGGGTTACGCTGACCTGGTTGAACTGCTCGTTTCCAAAGGGGCGGATCTCAATGCCAGAGATTCGCGGGGCCGCATGCCGACACACCTTGCCGCCTCGATCGGGCAGGACGGCGCGATCGACTCGCTGCTGGAATTGAAGGCCGATTTCAGGTCGCCTGATTCGGCCGGCAGAACGCCTTTATTGCTCGCCTGCATCAACGGCCACCCGGAGATCGCCGACAGACTCATTCGGCATATGGGCCTGAACGATCCGGGCGCCGCCGCAAACGCCCTCATGGCGGATGTCGAAATCACCGAGTCGGCAAAATCCGGACATCTTTCGCCGCTTCATCCCGCCGTCAGATGGGGCCGGATCGACGTCCTGGAAGCTCTGCTCGATGCCGGGCAGTCTCCGCGGACGGCCGATCAGGCCGGGCAGACCCCGCTGCACGTGGCATCCAAATTCGGGCTTGAAGGCGCGGCCCGCAAACTCATAGATCGCGGCGCCGATCTTGCCGCGCAGGACGCGCAGGGCGACGCTCCGCTGCACCTGGCGCTGATGAACAGGCATGTCGCTCTGGCGGAAATCCTGATCGAGCGCGGCGCAGACGTAAACGTCCAGAATTATCTTGGCAGGACCCCGCTTCACCAGGCCGCGATGTCCGACGGCATCGACGTGGCCGAATTCCTGGTATCAAAAAAGGCCGATCCCGACATTTGCGACTGCGACGGCTACAGCCCGCTTATGCTGGCCCTCATTTTCAGGCATAACAACTTCGCCAAGCTGCTGACGCTGACCGGCGCGAAGGCCGACGTCGGCGCCATGGACGGCTGCTCGCCGATCCACTACGCCGCGTATAACGGCGACCTGGACGTGGTCAGGCTCCTGACGGCCAAGGGCGCCAACGTCAACGCGCAGGAGCAGGACGGCTGGACCGCCCTGCATTATGCCGCCCAGGCCGGAGACCTGGAAATGGCCAGGTTCCTGGCGTCCAAGGGGGCCAACGTCAACGCCCGGTCGGATTACGAGTTCAGCCCCGGCGTCTCGCCTCTGCACCTGGCGATCCTGCACGGCAACACGGCGATGGCCCGGCTGCTGATATCGGCCGGAGCAAAGGTAAACATCGTGGACGACAACGGCGAGACGCCGCTTCACAAGGCCGCCGCCCTGGGCCAGGAATCGCTGGCGCAGGTGCTTGTTTCGTACGGCGCCGACTGCTCCGCGAAATCTTTTGTCGGCCAGCAGGCGGTTCACCAGGCCGCGGCGAACGACCACCGCGACCTGATAGGCCTGCTGCTGGCCAGAGGCGCCGACGTCAACGCCAAAGACGAGGACGGCTGGACGCCGCTTCACGAGGCCTCGCAGAGAGGCAGGACCGAGATAGGCCGGCTGCTCATCTCGCACGGGGCGGACGTGAACGCCAAGGCCGACCGCGACGTAACTCCGCTGCACCTGGTCTGCGAGAACGGCAACGAGACGCTGGCTGACATGCTCATCACCAACGGATCCGACGTGAACGCCCGCGAGGCCGACGGCATGACTCCGCTTCACTGGGCCGCAATGCGAAATCGGGAGCGGGCGGCGCAACTGCTGATCGCATGCGGGGCGGATATTCTGGCAAAGAACAAACAGGGGCTTTCGCCGGAGGATATGTCCGGCAAGGACGCCGACGCTTCAACCAGGGGCAAGGTGGCCGAGTTGATAAAATCGCCCGGAGCGGTTGAGTCAGCCATGAAGACTCTCAAGACCCGGGCTGAAGCGATTGAAGTTCATAAAGGCCCAGCCGTGCCGCCGCCCAAGGACTCGCTGGCGGAACTGGAAAAACAGACCGAGCTGAAACTGGGCGAGATATCCCAGGGACGGGACAGCCCGACGCAGGCGCTGATCGCCGCCGCCGCCATGGGCCAGACGGCGGAGGTCCGCAGGCTTGTCTCCGCCCAGGCCGACCTGGCTGCCGGCGACCGGACAGGCAGGACCGCCCTGCATCACGCCGCCAGAAACGGACATGTTGACGTCATCAGGATTCTTTTGAAGGCCGGCGCTCCGGCCAACAGCGCCGATAACAAGGGCTGGACCGCCCTGCACCTTGCCGCCGTTATCGGCAACGCAAATGTCGCCAGGATGCTCATCGAGTTCGGCTCGAATGTGAACGCCCTGGACCACGACGGCGACACGCCGCTGCACCTTGCCGCCCGCGGGCAGTGGGAATCGTTCGTCGAGCTCATGATAGGCGAGGGCGCCGACATCGACGCCCGGAACAATCTCGGCCAGACATCTCTCCACGTGGCGTGCTGGTTCGGCATGCTCAAGATCATCGACATCCTGACGGCCCGCGGCGCCGACGTAAACGCCAGGGCGTCCAACGGCTGGACTCCGCTTTCCTTCGTAACACAACTCTGCCCGCACCAGTCCCGCATGGATGCATTCAAGCTCGTCCGCGCCAGGGGCGGTAAAACGGAGACCGAGGTCTGAGAACGTTAGAGCGTATCCGAATAACTACGATGGCTGCGACGGGCTGAATTTTGTCGCAGGTCAAGGAGCGAGGGCTGACTCCGATCCTTCAACGGGTTGTCGATCCCGATGCTGGCGGCATGGCCAACCGATCGATCTGGTAATACCCGGTTGCGGGGGATTAGGCAACTTGATTTGTTGATGGAGCGACGATAGATTTCTTTTTGCCGGCTCATCATGTATGATTGGCGCCTGCGAGGCGGAGTCGCGGCGGGAAAATGCGGCTGCCGGCCTTTTCGCGAGGCGAATTCATGAGAACAATTTTGACGTTTCTTACGGCGGCGATTGCGGCGATTTTCCCTGCGACTGTCTGCCTGACATTGCAGGCCGATCAGGCCGCCGATCAGAAGGTCGAGAACCCGCAGTACAGGATGTGGTCGTCCTTCAAGCCCGGCTCGTCTGTCAGATGGGTCTCGACGGACAGCCAGGGCAAGACCGCCTTCGCCGGCGAGGCGACGATGACGCTCAAGAAGGTTACGGCCGAGTCCGTCATCGTCGAGATGCGCATGAGCATGACGCTGGCGGGCGGCACGACGACGGCCCCGTCGCAGGAGATCGAGATCGCCGCCCGCGTCGGCCCCGAACTGGCGCCCAAAATGGAGACCCTCGGCCAGGAGGAAATCCAGGTCGGCGAGAAGAAAATGTCGTGCAAAAAGGTCCAGGTCCGCAAGACCACGGCGGACGGGACGATAACGATCACCAGTTGGCTGAGCGACGAACTGCCCGGCGGGCTGGCCAAGAGCCTGACGCTCGTGGCTGACAGGGACGGCAGGGAAATCTCGCAGAGGACGACCACGGCCGTCGAGTTTAAGGCCGAGAAATGATTTTGTGCGGGCGCATTTCGCCCATGAGTCCGGCTTCCCGTACAATCCGTTGCAGACGGGTGAAATGTTACCCATTCGATAATATTCTTGTTTTGGCGGAGGATTAACGCCAGAATCCGGTTTATGAGCAAGAACAGGCAGGAGTTGTGCCGGACAGCCCGACAGGCGGTCGAGGGCGACCTGCTGCTGGGCGGGCAGATAATGGCGGGGGGGCAAAATCCGCTGCCTGCCCGCAAGGGCGGGAAAAAAGGCGGCGAGCCAGCGACGGGCGGCCCGGCCGCCCACGCACCGGCCGGCAGTTTCGCCACGCCGGATTATTCCGCGGAGGAGTTCGCGAATCTTGCGCCGCCGCAGAAGGCCCAGGCCCTGAATCGCCTGGACGAATCGGAGGTCCGCGGCTGCGTCAAGTGCGTGCTGTCGAAAGGCAGGACGCAGACGGTCTTCGGCGAGGGCGAGCCGTCGGCCCGGATAGCCTTCGTCGGCGAGGGGCCTGGCGAGGACGAGGACCGCACCGGCCGGCCGTTCGTCGGCAAGGCCGGCCAGCTCCTGACGAAGATGATCCTCGCCATGGGCATCAGCCGCGAAAGCGTCTATATATGCAACATGGTCAAGTGCCGCCCGCCGGGCAACCGCACTCCGCTGCCCGACGAAGTCCAGGCCTGCTGGAGCTATCTTGTCCGTCAGCTTGCGATCATCCGGCCGGAGGTCGTCGTTACGCTGGGCAACCCGGCCACGCAGGGGCTGTTGGGTACCAAAGAGGGCATCACCAAAATTCGCGGGCAGTGGCGGCAACTGCCGGACATCGGCTGCGGGTTGGCCGGCACGCCCGTCATGCCCACCTTCCACCCGTCCTATGTGCTTCGCCAGTACACCCCCGACGTCCGGGGCAAGGTCTGGGACGATCTCCAGAAGGTCATGGATCGACTGGGCATGCCCAAATCAAACCCCGGCAGATAGTCCTACAACGCTACGAAGGCCGTTTTGTCCATAATGATAGGTGAGTCCAACAGCCTTATTTCGCCCTTCTATGAGTAAAGGTCGCCTGTCAAGTCAATAATGTATCCGTCAGGGTTCCAACACCGAAGCGGTTCATCCTTCT
>JACRIL010000001.1 GCA_016235825.1 Planctomycetota bacterium | reverse complement strand
GCTCCGGCGGCAAAAGTGGTTGGATGCGTCGCCATAATTCGTCCGTAAGCAGCGGTTTGGCCATAGTTGTGTCCTCCCTGACACAGAATATTTATCGGCCAAACCATTGCTCAAAAACTAGGTTTTGTTAGAGTGCCTAATGAAGATAACAGATTTTTAATTTCGCCCCTACAGGGCTTAACGTCTTTATTTCACAACTTTTTCCAGGGCGTTGCCATGGGCTGTCATATTGTTGCCCTTTCAGGGCGGAAAATCTATCGGCCATCATGCCATACTTTTAATTGCCGATTTTTCCAATGCGATAAAATCGCGCAGCCCCAAAGGGGCGCAATATGAAAGCCTGGGGCAACGCCCAGGAACCCGACCGTCCCAATATTAAGCCCTGAAGCCCTGAAGGGGCGAAATAAATATTCAGTTGTAATAGGTCAAAACCAGACATCTGACGTTTAATCGATTATTATACCTTTTCGGCCAGTTGTTGCAACTCTTTGAGGGTGTCGGTGAAATCGGCGGGCCAGGGGGCATCGAGTTTCATCATCTTGTTGGTGCGGGGATGCTGGAACTCGATGGTGTGTGCGTGCAGGGCCTGGCGCGTGATGAGGGGGCCTTCGGCAACATCGGCCCGGCCGAGCAACTGGCTGCGATACAAAGGTCCGCCGCCGTACATTCTGTCGCCGACCATCGGATGGCCTATGTGGCTCATATGCACGCGAAGCTGGTGCGTCCTGCCGGTCTTGGGATACAGTTCGACGAGGCAGAACGCGGCCCGCGTAGGCCCGACCTTCTCGATCCGTTGAAGGACTTTATATGCGGTTACTGCGTCTCTGGTGGCGGCGGGGTAGGGCAGGCCGGTCTTGCGGTGCACGGAATATTTTTCGCGTATCTTTGGGTGTTTGCCGATAGGCTCGTCGATGACGTCCTGGTCGCGGTCGAGCAGGCCGTGGACGATGGCGGTGTAGGTCTTGTGCACGTTGCGATGCTCGAACTGATGTCCCAGCCGCCAGAGGGCAAGTTCCGTCTTGGCGACCAGCATGATGCCTGTCGTATCCCTGTCGAGCCTATGCACTATTCCAGGCCGAAAGGCCTCGCCGCTGGTCGGCAGGTCGGCGATGTCCCGCCAGTTCTTCTTGAAATACCACGCCAGGGCGTTTATCAGCGTGCCTGTCCAGTTGCCGCGGGCCGGGTGGACGATGAGGCCGGCCTGCTTGTTGATCGCGATCAGATCGTCGTCTTCGTAAACGATATCGAGCGGGATCGACTCGGGCGGGATTTCGTGAGGCTTGTCCGGCGGCAGCGCCATGTCGATAACGTCGCCGACGCGGATCTCGCAGCTAGGCTTGACGGTTTTTCCGCCGATTGTAACGTTGCCGCCCTTTATATAAGCCTGCAAGGCTGTCCGCGAGAGTCTGTCGCCGAGCCGGCCGGCCAGATATTTGTCCAGCCGCCTGCCCGGCAGCGATTTGCGGATCTCGATCCGCAGATGCTCCAGGCCGTCTTCTTCGGCCTCCAGCGGGGTCTCAATACTTTCGGCATCCGCGGCATCGCCGGCGGCGGAGAGCGAGGCGGCGGCGAGGGGGTCGCGACCGGCAGGTGAGTCCGGATCGCTCGACGCGGGCGGCGGATTGTCATGTGTAGGTCGGACCATCGGCGGATAAAAAACCGAACGGCCGGCCGAAGCGTCGGACATGAATCTGTCGCACGAATCGGCCAGCCGTTGGGCGCTGTTATATTCTGTTGTCGCTGCGTCAGGCGCCGAGGAGCTGCTTGACGACGTCAACGGCGCTTGCCGCGTCTGGCGCGTAGCCGTCGGCGCCTATCTCCTTGGCGTAGGCCTGCGTAACCGGTGCGCCGCCGATGATCGTCTTGACCTTCACGCCGGAGTCCTTGAGCGCCTGGACCACGTCCTTCATGTAGGGCATGGTGGTGGTCAGCAGGGCCGACATCGCGCAAACGGCCGCGGCTTCCTTCTTGCAGGCGTCGACGAACTTCTGCGGCGGGGCGTCGGTGCCGACATCTACGACCTTCAACCCGCCGCCGGTGAGCATCATGGACACCAGGTTCTTGCCGATGTCGTGCAGGTCGCCTTTTACGGTGCCCAGGACGACGGTTGCCAGCGGCTTTACGCCTGCGGCCTCGAGGCTCGGCTTGAGGATCGCCAGGGCGGCGTGCATGGCGCGTGCCGCGATCAGGACTTCAGGCACGTAGATTTCATTGGCCTTGAAACGCTTGCCGACGACGTTCATGCCGGCGATAAGCCCGTTTTCGAGGATTTCCCTTGGGGCCACTTTCTCGGCTATTGCCGCCTTGGTCAACTCGGCAACCTTGTTGCGATCACCCTTTATGAGAGCTTCTGACAGTGCCTGAAGGTTCGCCATTTGCGCATTTCTCCTATATTTAATTGTCTTGCCCAATTTCTTCCGGTATACGGGTCCACCCTTGGGCCGGCCGGGTAGTCATCGGGAATCGGGAAGCATTTATAGCGTAGATCGGCATATATGTAAAGACCCAAAAATCAAAAACTATTTTTGCGGATTTCTGTGGATTGGAACGTCCCTTGCCGGGGGAGTCGGGTCCGGACTGGCTGGGGTCCCTGGTTGGCCGGGGTTTACGGGATTTTTCGGGAGGGAAGGGGCCGGGACGCCGGGGGCCGAGGACGGCTCAAACGGCGCGGTGGCCGCCAGCGCAACCGGGACAGCAAGCCTGTCCAGGTCGGCCAGGGCCTTGCTGGCGAACTCCTTAACCGGATAGCCGTTGGGGGCGAGCTTCAGGGCCTGCTCGTAATTCGACTTTGCGGCGGCGATCTCGCCTTTTCCCGCCGCCAGTTCGCCCAGCCCCAGATAAGCCTTGGCGACCTGCTCGGGCATGTCCGAAAATCTGCCGATCACGCTGTTATACATTTCGGACGCGGCGGACTCCTGCTGCGATTTTGTGAGCTGATCGCGGGCCATCAGGGCCTGATTGGCGTATTCGACGGCGGCGGAGAGCGAGGCGGCGGCGGCCACTTTGCGGTTGGAATCCTGCCCGGCAAGGGCCTTGAGCTTCGTCAGGACGTCGTCCATGTTGGCGTCCCGGGCGTTGAGCCTGACGGTCAGAGCCTCGAAATCCATCTGCGGCTGGCGGATGGAATCGCTGTATTTGCGCCAACCCCATGTGCCGATGAAGACCGCGATCGCCGCCAACAGGACCGCCCAGAGGATCGTGTTGGCCCGCTTTTTGATGAAAGCGGCGATCTGGCCCAACTTGGCATCCAGTACGTTATGCTGCAATTCGTGGCGTCGTTGTGATTTCATGGTCCAATCTTGCTACTGAAACGGTCTGTCCCGCCCGCCGGCGGGCTATCGGGACGAATCCTTGCCTTTCCCTATCTTTTATCCCCGCCATCAACCGGTTTGCCGACGGGGGACAGCTTTATGGCTATGTAGGTCTTGGGGAATAAGCCCTTTTCAAAAATCCTGATGTCGCACTGTTCCTTCTCCTTCTGGAACTGAAGCGACCAGGTGCCGCCGTCGAACCTGTCGAGCGTGTTGGTCCAGCGGGTATCTTTCATGCGATTGCGGTAGAATTTTGCGACGGCGTTCTTGTCATCCTTGCCCTTGAAGAGATGATCGACGGTTCTGAAGCCGCTGCCAGGCTCGGTGAGGTTTTTGCTCTGGCTCTCATCCATCTCGAAGCTCAGGGGCAGGGGCACGTCGGCAATGGGCGAGACGGCCTGCGAGGAAAGATCGGCGTTCGGATCGGGCGGAGTGCACCCCCCAACAGCGCCGGCCGCCACGAACAGCAAAGCAGCTATCAATGTCTTCATCGTTACCTCCCTGTCTTTCTATGCGATAATCCATTTTTAAGCCGGATTTCCCGGCATTCGCCGGACGAGGCCGTTCCTCGAAACCGCCGTGCAGGAGATTTTTTGCAATCCGGGCGGGAAGTCAAGCTTTTTCGCATCGGGTTATCTGTTTTCAGGTCCCTTAATACTACATCGGACTTACGGGGTTTTCACGGGATGAAAAATGGCAGGCGGGAAAGTTGTTGTCAAAACGCCGGAATCTTCGTACTTTTAGCCGGCTGGCCGGCCAAAGCGGCCGGGGCAGGCTGATTTTGCGGAGACTGGACGTGGTCGTAGTTTTAAATCTGTTCGACATAGTGCCGGGCAAGGAAAAAGATTACGCCGAGTATCTCCGGCGGGTCCAGCCCATCCTGGACCGCTACGGGGCCAAGGTGCTCCTGTACGGCCTGACGAGGATGATCTACATGGGCGGAATCACGCAGGAATACTGCGGCCTGATCTCGTACAGGAGCCTGGGCGACCTGAAGAAACTCTCGCGCGACCCCGACTTTGAAAAGATACGCCCGCTGCGGGACAATTCCACCCGCAACTACGTCCTGACGGCGATAGAGGCCTTTGATTCCATGAACGCCGCCGCCGACCACCTGGAGAACATCCACAACGGCCGCCAGCAGGGATAAAAGCGGTTCTAATGGCTGCAAGAATGATTCATCACAGGTGAATATTTAAGATAGCGGTATACAGAATTCAATTTCAGCCGTCCTCAAAGTATCTGAATCCGTCGAATATTTTTCTTTTTATTTTTACTCATATAGTACGCCACTTCACCAACCCGGCTCCCTGCTGCATTTAGAGCCTATCTGGATAGGCTCTTACTGACAGGCATTTTCAACCCCGCAACAATGCTTTTCCGCATCCCGGGAATCGGCACAAGATAGAGCGTTTCAGCAATCGCCCGCCAGTCCTCTTCCGAGATGGGCACGCCGGAACGCGGTTGATTTTCCCGGCACAAAATTTTTCAGCCCGGCAGGGCGACTGAAAATAGCCCCGGCGTGGAGCTTCATTCGCCGTGCGAACGAAGCGGAACCCGGGGTGCGGTCGTCATTCATAGTGTTTCTAAATTCCTGATCCCGCCACGGCAGACGCGACAAACTCCGAAACGTCCCAGCCGAGGATTTTCGATTCGACTTTTATCCGTTGTGATGAAAAAGCAACACCTTTACCAAAGCCGATGAATAAACGAACCAGAATTTTGGCCGGGGCATTTCGGTATTGAGGATCGTCTGCCAGTGGCGGGATCGCAACTTTTGGAATCCTCTGAATGGCAACTCTTCCCCAGGGTTTCGCTTCATCCGCTTCAGCGGACTCGCTTCACCCTGGGCTATTTTCAGACGCCCTCCGGGCTAACAGCCCGTTGAAAAGGCGTCTATGTGTCGCAGCCATCTTGGCCGCGCGTGCCGCAGGCGTCTCGCCTGCGGAAACCGCAGGAAAAACCATAACCCTCGAGGGCAAGATGCCCTCGCCGCACGCGGGCGGGACGCCCACGGCACATTTTCAACGGGCTGATAATTGGATGGACATGTCTGGCGTCGGATATGCACAATACCCTGCCACGTTTTGGGATAAGAATCATTTTTTCGTTGAACGCCGATCGCCGATAAGCCCGAAGATTGAGCCGATAATAACGAAAACAATTCCATATTCTCCGAAAAGAATTCCGAGACCAATTAAAACATGTTCGGCGTTTTCACCGAATATCGCGATGCCTGCGACCGCCAATATCGTTCCAAAAGTCCCGAAAAGTCCGGCCGTAAAGCCCAATATGCATCCCAAAATCATCCTGCGTGATAATAAGCCGAGTATTGCCACCAAAACACCCGCTATTAATAACGTTAAGCCAATCGCGGGATCATATCTTCCATAAGACATCAAACCGCTGATTCCGAAACTTCCGGCCGCGGCGACAAGCAGAAGAAGCAGAAATCGCCTGATTCTGGTCCGTCTGGAATCCTCATAACCCATTATCGTTCCCTGCTAACCGGGATTGGCGTTGGGTTCGGCTTGCTGGGAGGGCGGACCGGATGTCTGCCCGGAAGGCGGGAGTGTTTCGGCGTTCTGCGAGGCGGGCGTCTGCTGCGGGGTCTGCGGTTGGTCCGAGGCCTGCTGCTGGTCGGAAAAAGGCAGCGGGGCCTGGTCGGATTTCCGGGCTTGGGCGTTCTTTTCAGCCATGCCGCGAAGTTCCTCTGCCTTGGGGAGGTCTTCGAGGCTGTTGAGGCCGAAGACTTCCAGAAAATGCTTTGTAGTGCCGTAGAGCATAGGCCTGCCGACGACCTCGGCCCGGCCGGCGATCTTGACGAGCTGTTTTTCCATCAGGCCGCGGAGCACCTCGCCGCATGCTACGCCGCGGATGGCCTCGACGTCGGCCCGGATGATCGGCTGGCGATACGCGACTATGGCCAGCGTCTCCATCGACGCCTGCGTCAGCCGCGACTCCTTGCGGGTGTCGATGAGCCGCTCAAGCACCTGATGGTACTCCGGCAGGGTGAGCATCTGGTATCCGCCGGCCACCGAGTCGATGCGGAACGAGCAGCCCATTTTTTCGTATCGCTCGTTGAGTTCCGCGACGGCCTTGCGGACTTCTTTCATGGGCAGGTCTGCAACCTCGGCCAGGCGGGCGGGCGTCAGCGGAATGTCGCTTCCGAACAGGACGGCCTCGACCAGGCTGGCCGGCTCGCGCGACCGGCCCGAGACCGCCGGCGTGGAACTGTCCGGAACATCCTCGTGCGATTGCTCGCGGGATTCCCGCGGCTATTCCTGTGTTTCGGCCGGCAACTGCCCGGCCTGACCTGAAAGTTCTTCCTGCTGCTGGTCCATGCCCTGATGTTTACAGAACTTGCCCGGAGTCGCAAGGCAAAACCATAAGGTTTATTGGTATTTCACGTGTTGAGGAGGTAATGCATGGGATGCTTGAGATTATCACTTCACTCCAAGCTCTTGGATAAGGTCACCTCGTCGGAAAGTCGCCGAAAGCCGCTGAAGGGACAGGATGGATATCTGCTTCACGCCGTACAGTCTCAGAATTGCATCATGCACAGCTTCGACAGCTTTCTCAAAATATTCTTCGCCTTTCTCTTCCACTTTAACCTTGGCTTGTTTGAAGTTGCGGTGGTCCAGATTGCCTAATGGAATGCCAATTTCTTTCAGCAGATACTGCCCCATGAGCATCGCCAGAAAACATGAGGCGTAAGGAAGAAACTCTGGGGCTCCATTGGGAGGCCTTCGCCTCTTGTTCTCGGCAATCCGGTATACCAGCGTGGCGATCACCACCTGAGCGCCATTCAGATCACTAGTGAAAATTTCATCATAAAGTTTGCCGAAGTGTTCTCGAGACCGAAATCGGGCTTGATTTGGATGTTTCCGCCAGACTGATAAAACTGCCTCCGCAGCCGTTGCGCTTGTAATGTCCGTCGACTTGATCGCAAAGTCACCGCGCTGGCGACGATACTGATACCCCAGTTCGGAAATCGAAGTCTCCAAGAGCCGCTGTCTATCATCATTGGAACGCAAGTCACGCAAGTCAACAGGGTTCTGACTATTGGTTGCATATGTTATGCTTCGCACTAGGTCTTGTTCTTCGCCGGGAAGTTCATACAATCGCAATAACACGGATGCCGTGACTGGAAATGGCAGTCTGTCTGCAAGCGATTTTTGAATCGTTTTACATGTTTGTCCGCCGTTTATGACCTGCAAGGCTTCAACCTTCACTTGGTAGTTCTCGCCCTGTAGCGCATTGTGGGAAAATTTGCTGCATATCAACGTAATTCCGTTGTTGTAGAAGTAGAAGTTACTCTGTTGTTTCGAGTCATTCAGGGTCTTGTTTATTGCTTCATTCACGCGGTTTCCCGTCAATCCGAGATACCTGCGGATATTCCGCTCCAATAACCGATCCCCATGTCGTTCAAAAAGCGATGCCAGTTCGGTTACCGGAATCTTCCCGACAAGCACGCGCCGAAAATCAAACTCTTCAATGAGTGCCTTACCAGACAACCGTAGCGTGTCATCAACTGATTTTGCCGACTGCATTATCCCAATTAGGTCATCATGATTCATGTGATCCCAAGTAACTTGGGTGCCAAATCCGGCGGCATTAATCAGATCCTGTGCCTGAGTATTCCATTTTTGACCGTTGTTGCACAGTATGACTCGAACCTGTGGAATCTCACCGTCGCGGACGAAAGAGCGGATTTCCTCTACTCGCCCAAGCAATTGTTTGTTTACTTGAATTGAAACACTGGGATCAAACAGATACCTCACTGCCTGAATGACTTTCGTTACACCATTTTCAGGAAATGCGCTGTCTCCATCAAGATTTTGCTTGTATTTGCCCTGGAAGAGTGTGACGGCAAACTCCCCATCTTGTATATCACCGACATGGATCGCATCTACACCGAAGTCATTGCCCCCCTCGGTGAGGCAGTCCAAGGCTTCATCGTCAGGAATATCAAGAACTGTTTGGACGACTAGAAATACAAAAGCTGCGGACCGTTGTTTGATAACGTCGTTCTTGATGTTCAACCGTTCCGCAAATTCTGATGCGAATTCCTGTGCTAGTTTGCCAACTCGTTGATCAATGATGCTGACATTGATGTTGCTCATTACTAGCCCTTTCCATAGCCTCGCGGGTTAATCGAATTCGCGTTCGCCCTTGGGCGTATTCAGGGGTTCCATTTCGCCCTCCGGCAGCAATGGGACCTTCTGCGTGGCCGGCGGAGGGTGCGGGACGACGAAAGCCGGCTCGGTCGTGGCCGGATTCGGATTGACCAGCGGCTTGGGTTCGGGGTCCGGTTTCGGCTCGGGTTTGGGTTCGGGCTTGGGCTCAGGCTTAGGTTCCGGTTTTGGCTCCGGTTTGGGTTCAGGTTTCGGTTCGGGTTTTGGTTCCGGCTTGGGTTCCGGATCGGGGATAAACACAGGTTGGGTCTGCGTCGGAATGGTCGGAGCGACTTTGGGAACAATCTTCGGCCCGGCCACCACGGTCGCCTGCGACAGCGGCGGCAGCTTAACGTCGGCCGTCAGGACATCCACCTTCTGGACGTCCACGACCTCCAGGCCCAGTTCCTTGACAAAAGACACCTTGCCGTAAACGCCCACTTCCGAGCCGATATACGTGCTCAGATCGATTGCGCCTGCGCCGGTGGACTGAATATATGCGTTGACGCGATTGGTCTTGATGTCTCGCAGGATAAACCGCCTTGCCGCCAGCGGCCCGCCGGAATAAATCTCGCTGGCCGACAGGACGCCCCTGGCGGCGTATTTCGGAGTCCGCTCGATCTCGACCCGCTTGTTCTGCAATTCCGCGAGCTGCCTGGCCAGATCATCCTGCTTGTCCGTGGTCTTGCTGAGATTGTCGCTGACCTGCTGCCTCTGGCGGTCCATCTCAATCGCCTTTTCGATCGCAGCCGTCATTTCGTTGATCTGGCTCCTGATCCTGCTTCCGGCCGGGAGGTCTGCCGCCTTGAACTTAGCCAGCAGCGCGGCCAGGTTCCGCTGCTCGGCGGGCTTCTGGAATTCGGCGATCAGTTCCTTTTCCAGGGCATTGTACAGGGCCAGGTGCTCGGTGGTTACAGCCGGCAGCGCAGGCTGCGTCGCCGGCGGCCTGGCGGACGGACCTTCGCCATCTGGCGGCCTTACGGCAGGCCTGGTCGCAACCTCGCGTGGGTCTTCAACCACAGGCACCGCCGCCTCGCCGGGCCTGGTTACATACTTGTCGGATATCCAGTAGTAGCTGTCCTTCGGCGGGACAATCTTGTACCACGCCGCGCCCCTGGAATCGCTAATCGTCCCGAGGATCGACACCTTGGCGCCCTTGCTCAACTGCACGTGCAGCGACAGCGCGTTGAAGTCCGCCACATTCGCCTTCTCGCCGTAGGCGCGAATGTTGACATTGTCGCCTTTTATCGTGCCGGCCTTGCCGTCGGCGTCGGCCACGACAAACGACTTGGCCACCACGCTGAAACAGCCGTCGGTGGGCATTATCTTCAGCCAATCCTGAAGTTTGCCGACCACCTGCACCTTGGTCAGGGCCGAGAGTTTGTCGCACTCATATGCGCTCGTGTTAGGCCCGGAGCGGACCAGAACATTTGCGCCCTTGACCGTGCCGGTGTACTTCAGGTCCGTGCCGCTCTGGGCGATAGCGCAAGAGGCTATCAACAGGACCGCCGCCGCCATTGCCTGTATTTGTCTCATCTGCTGCTCCTCGAAAAATCCAAGCCCCTGTCCATCGAAAACAAGGCTTTAATGTAAAGTCTTATAATATTAACAGTTCCGACCGGGCCTGTCAACTGCCAACAGGCTGGCAAAGAGTCTTTTACCCCATTTAGCTGTTATCGGTCAATCGTACTCGATCTCATTTGCCGGAGATTTGAGGTCTGCCGGCGGTTTTCCGGATGTATTTCCGGCGGACAGGCCCGTAGTGTTTCCGGAAGTCAGGTTTGGCCGATCATTAGCGCCGGCTGGATTGTCGACCTTCGTCGGGCCGCCGCCCAGGTCTTCCAGGCGGGTGGGTCGGTCGATCGGAGAGACGATGGTTTCGGCCTTGTCCGGCGGCTTTACCGTCCCCTGGTGTTTCGCCGGCTGAACCGTCGTCTGATCGGTTTGAATCTTGTCAGACACGGTCTTTCCGCCGGGCGGATTGTCCGTCGGCGTCCTGCCCTGCCGCGAATTGTCAGCCACTTGGACGGGAATGTCCGCCGTTTCAAGTGGTTTTCTGCCCGAATCGTTATCGGCGGTCCGTTCGGCCGGTTTCTGCCCGCCAGTCTGCTGATCCACCGGCCTGCGAACATCCGCCGTCCGGTCAGGCGGGACAACAGGCGTGTTTACCTTTGAGGTTTCGCCGTCGGCCGGCTTGACCGCGCCGCCCGTATTGCCGGTGCTGCCGTAGTTGTCCTCGACCGGCTTTATCTTTTCCTTGCCGCCGTCCACCACCGTCAGGCTGGTTACGTCGATTACGTCCATCCCGAGTTCCCGGACGAAAGACGCCGGGCCGACAACCTTCACCTGCTGATCGAGATACTTTTCCAGATCGATCTTTCCATTGGAATTCAGCGCCCTGGCCGCTGCCTTGCCGGTCTTGGGATCGCGAAGTTCGTACCGCTTCGGAATCGCCGGGCTGGGACTCGACATTCCGCTTTCGCCCAGCACGCCCTGCGCCTTGCCCTCCCTGCCGGGCGGATTCTTGGCCTGTTCCTGAAGTTCCGCAAGACGTCTGGCGTAATCTTTCTGCCGCTCCACCGTCTGATCGATCTGGTTGATCATCTGCCTGGTCTGCGAGTCGGCCTTCCCGGCCTGCTCGATCGCGTCGATCCAGTCCCGGACCTGCACGGCCATCGAACTTTCGGCCGGCATATCGGCCGACCTGAGCTTAGCCAGCAATCCGGCCAGGTCGCGCTGATCTACCGGCTTGCGCAGCTCCGCCAGAACCTGCTTTTCCAGTTCCTTGTATGCGATGACGTTTCTGCCGGCCGACTGCGCATTCTGTCCGTAGGACGGCGCGCAAAAGACCATCGCGGATAAAATCCACCCAATCGCAAAAAGCCTGGCGATCATTATGAACTCCTTGCCCCCCCACTGGGGATTGGTTAATCTCTGCTCACCCGTTATAAGAGCCTATCCGAATAACTACGATGAGCTGCCATTGTAGTTATCCGGATAGGCTCTAAGGGAAATGTTAGCAAATACATGCGATAATGTCAATAGATCGGGCAAGGACCGCGTGGAACAGCATACAATTCTGGAAAAGCTGCTCGAACTGGCCGAGGAACTGGCCATCGAGGTCCGCCACACCCCCGCCGCCGGCACGGATGAGCATCCGGGCGGGTCGGTCGTGCGGCTCAAGGGCAAGGAGATTCTCTTTCTGGACCCTTCGGCCGGCCTGGCCGACCAGATCGCCGCGGCCGCGGCCGCGCTGCAAGACAGACAGCAGTTGAACGACCGATTCATCCCGCCGGAAGTCAGGCAGGTTATCGAGGAACAGGAACAGGCATGAAGATCGTCGCCCACGGCGTGGACATGGTGGACTGCGGCAGGTTGCAGCAGTCGATAGACAGGCACGGCCGGAAATTTCTGGAGCGGGTCTTCACGCCGGTCGAACTGGAATACTGCCAGGGGAGGAAGCGGCGGATCGAGCACCTGGCCGGGCGGTTCGCCGCGAAGGAGGCCGTGCTCAAGGTGCTTGGCACCGGCTGGCGGAATGGGATCAACTGGACTGACATCGAGGTCCGCAACGAGCCGTCGGGCGAGCCGAAGGTCTACCTGTCTGGCAAATGCAGGCAGCTTGCCGACCAGATGGGCCTGGCGAAGATTCTCATCTCGATCAGTCACATAAGCACGCACGCGATAGCCTCGGCGATAGGCGCGGCCGAGGACTCCGGCCACGCACTGGGGATCGGCGATTGAGCGGACCTGGAATCATTACTGATCGGCCTGTCACGATTTTTCTCTCGGCCGCCGAGGCAAGCGGCGACACCCACGCCGCAAAGCTCATCCAGTCGCTCCGGAAGCTGGCGCCCGCGGCGAGTTTTATCGGCCTGGCCGGGCCGCTTATGGCCGCAGAAGGGTGCGAAGTGCTGGCCGACCTGACGGCCAGGGCGAGCATGGTGTTCGGCCCCCTGCTCAAGTTCGATTACTACCTGGCCAACATCCGGCGGATGAAGGCAGCTATCCGTAAGATCCGGCCGGATATTTTCATCCCCGTCGATTCGCCCGCGCTCAACTGGCACCTGGCCGGGCGGGCAAAACAGTCCGGATCGGTGGTGGCCTACTACATCGCCCCGCAGGTCTGGGCATGGGCGACATGGCGGGCGGGCAAGCTGGCCCGGCTGGCGGACTGCGTCGCCTGCATACTGCCCTTCGAGCAGGAATATCTCTCTGCTCGCGGCGTCCGGTCGGTTCAGTACGTCGGACACCCGCTGTTCGATTCGGTCTCGCCGCGACCAGCGCAACTGCCGGACATTGCCCAGGCCGCCGCAACAGGCAATTGGCGGGTCGCGCTGGTGCCCGGCAGCAGGGAATCGGAGATCGCACATCACTCGCCGGCGATGGCCGCCGTGGCAAGGGCTATCCGCCGGCGATGGCCCGGCGCAACATGCACCTTCACCGCGCGCACCGACGCCTGCGCGGCCGCGATCAGGCGACACTGCCCCGACGCAGCCGACATCCAGATAGCCACCGGCCGGACAAAACAGGTGATGGCGGAATCGCACTTCGCCGTGGTTAAAAGCGGAACGATAACTCTCGATGCGGCCTACTTAGGCCTGCCCATGGTCATCATCTATCGCACCAACCGCATTGCATACAAACTGCTTGCCCGAAGCCTTATCCGCACACAACGTTTTTCGCTGGTGAACATCCTTGCCGGCAGGCCTGTCGTGCCCGAACTGATGCCCTGGTTCGGCGATATCGGCCAACTCACCTCTGCCGTGCTAAACGCTATGCAAGACGCCCCACGCCTCACCGAAATCCGACAAGCCCTGCTTGAACTGGTCAAACCCCTCATCGTCTCCCCGCCCGACTCCGCCTGCCTCCGCGCCGCCGCACTCATACTAAACACCTGGAAAAACCTCCGAACCGCCTGATGAAGGATCTTCCTTCTTTCGTGGCACGGGCATCTTGCACGTGTGTTCCACGGCCGTTCCGGCGGTGGCAGTTGTCGTTTTTTATGTATCCAGAGGCGAGGGCGCCGCAGCTTGCTTGCAAGCTGTGCCGATTGGATTTTGGAACACGGCTTGCGAGCAAGCCGTTCCACCCGCCGATTTTTTCAGGCCCCTGTCAGGGGCCTTTGACCCTGGGTCGGCGTCCGGCCAAATTCTTTTTAAAGTAAATTCTGCATGCAACAAGTTGCACGCCTACACGACCAGTTTTGGGACGGCAAGGCGTTTGGCTTTTCTGCCGGCGCGGCCTTGGGTAATATCGACCCGTTGAATCCTCAGGCAGACGCCCCATGCCAGGCCCTTGTTGGTCATCAGGGCGAAGACAATCTCATGCCGCCCCTTGCCGCACTCGCAGACCGCCCTTGCCTCGTCAATCCGGATCGGATTGATTCCCTTGGGGTCGCAGAAAACCTCTTTGCCGTCGCAGAAAACTTTGACCGGTCCGTCGTAGCCGAACATCAGGGCGACCTTCATCGGCTCGGGGCAATTGAACCGGCAGCGAAAATAGACCAACTTTTCCGCCGGCGCGGTCTTCATTATCTCCTCGTGCAGGCTGAAGAAGAAGTTGTTCAGAAACGGCGCCTGTCGCCAGCCGAGATTTTCTTTCCAGTTCGGGCAGCGGGCCTGCTGAATTCTGGCCGGCGGCGGCAGGAGCCTGCTTGCCTGCATCCGGTCGACCATCGACGCGTAGTGCTTCATCATCGGGCCGAGGTTTGCCGGCGACTTGTGATCCAATGTCTGCTCGAAAAACCGGACGGCCAGATCCCATGCCTTTCGGGCATGGATTATTTCAGGCCGCCCGCCAAAACCGTGGTCGGCGCCTTTCAATATTTCGAGCCTGGCCTTAACGCCGGCATTTTTCAGTTGCCGGTAAAAATTCCGCGACAACGTCCACGGCACGCTGCCTCGCCTCCTGCCGTCGTCCAGTGTGCCGTGTATCAGCAGAAACGGCGGAGCGCCGGCATGGACGTAATGCGTCGGCGACCCGTACCGATAGAGCGCCTCTGAGCCTTGCAGCGGCCGGCCGATCAATTGCTGGACTATCGGGGCCGACTCGTTGTTCATCATGTCCACCAGGTCCACCGGCCCGTAGACGTCGCATGCGCACCGGATCCGGCTGGAATATTTCGCCAGTTTCGGATCGCTTTCGGTCAGTTCGGTCAGGGCCAACAGCGACGCCAGATGCCCGCCGGCCGAGTCGCCCCACGCTCCGATGCGGGCCGGGTCGAGCCTGAACCTGCCGGCATGAGCCCTGATCCACCGAACCGCCCTTTGCACGTCCAGAAATGGGACGGGATACGGGCCGTGGGTCGAAAACCGGTAATTAATGGAAAACGCGCAGAATCCGCGCCTGGCCGCATCCTCCGCCATCCAGCCCAGCGAGGCCTTGTCGCCGCCCATCCACCCGCCGCCGTGAATGAACACAATTCCCGGTCGGAGCGACTTGGCGCCCATGGGCAGGTAGGCGTCTAGCAGGTTCCGCTGGCCATGCGACCCATATGAGATGTTTGTCTTCACACGGCACAGCGGCTTATTTCCGATGTTCGGCATTGCATGTCTCCCGCATTTTACCGGGAAACCTTATAACATCAATAACCTGATTTTTCCATCCGATGATGTTTGACGAACGTAATGGGTCAGTTGCGGAAACCGTCAACTGCCGGCGAGGCTTGCTGCCGGCGATTTCGCTGATTCCACAGTCTGCCTGTAAATCTCGGCGACCTGAGCGACCATGCCGGCGGCGGAGTGGTTCTGCCTGAGATAATCCAGCGCGCGTTCTGCCTGCGCTCGGGCAAGGGCCTTGTCGTCCAGCAACGCCTGCACCGCCGCCGCCAGATTCGGGGCGTTATACGGTCTGACCAGCGTGGCGGTCTGGCAGTCGATGAGATGATCGCCGGCCCTGCCGCCAACCGCCACCACCGGCACGCCGCAGGACATCGCCACCAGCGACCAGACGTCCACCCGCCGGATCGAGCCGGGGCTGACGTATATATCGCAGGCGCGGATGACCGTGGGCAGTTCCCAAAGCGGCCTGTCCTCGATGAACGACACGTCCTCGTTGAGGCCGATATCCACGGCCATCTTCCTGAGCCGGCTTTCGCATCTGCCCCGGCCCATGATGAAGAACATGCAGTCGAAGGATTTCTGGCGAAGCTCGTCGAAGGCCTGGAGGAGCGCCTGGAACGATCTCAGGTCGCCCAGGTCGCCGCCCGCAAGAACGCTGGTGCGGCAGAACGGGTTGTCGAAGCACGTGGCGTGCCTGACCTGATGCAGGCCGGGCCGGACCAGCCGGATAGCTTCGGCCGGCAGGACATGCTGGGCGGCCACCGCCTGGCGGACCGGTTCGGACGCGGCCAGAACTGCCGCCGGCGCGGCGGGCAAAGACTTGATCGCGGCGGCGTCGTGCGGGCTGTCGGCGCTGACGAGGAACGGAACGCCGGCCAATTCGGCAAGCCTGCACGCCAGGGCGGCGCAGCGGCTGTCCAGGGCATGTATGATCCGAATGCCTTTGTCCACCAGTTGGCCCGCCAGTTCCTCCGCCGGCGAAGTCCGCATGCCCAGCCAACCGATCCGGTCGTGGACAATCACTTCGGCTGGAGGGCTGGGGATTCCCTGCACGCTTGCGCCGGCCGGACACAGGATGGTCAGATTGACAAACTCGTCGATCAGGCCCACAGCCAGCGGCTCAAGCGAACAGATTATCCGCTCCACCAGGCCCTCCGCCGCCAGCCAGGCGACCGACATCTTCGCCGGCGACTGAACGGGCGACGCCGGCCCGGTCTGTGAGCCTGATCCGGTCTGACTTGGCAGCGCCGACCCAGGCTGGCCATCGGAACTGTCAAAACCTTTTTGATTGTGCAAACCGGTCATTTCCTAATTGTATTCCGTCGCCGTTGTTTTAGAAAGGTCCAGAGGTATGTTCGACTTTATCGCCGAAAGGTATGGAAAAGGTACCATGACCGCATCTGTTTGCAGCCATGCTCACTTTTCATTTCCTGTCGTCAAATTCATTTTGTTCATAACAACACGCTCATCTGGTTTATGAACAATGTAAAAAAAAACACATGCTCACAAACAGATGTGAGCATGCCACCCATTTTTACCTGTTGCCGCAAAACCAAACTTGCCATCAGTCTAACACGACATCGCGATTTTGATCGTAAGTCCTTATTCTACCGTTCAAACTTGACAGACGACTATTTGAGTTTCCTAACATTCTCGTGTGTTTCAACCAAAAGTCGCGCTGTCGTGCTAACCACCATCGCCTTTCACCCGTTTCAACTCGCCAACCAATTGGCGATTCTGTTTCGTGAAAGATGGATCATTCTTTTTATCTGATTGCTCTGCATACTCGACTATTCTGTCTTGCGTAAAGTATACCCCGGACCACATGCGGGTTTTACAATATGCCCAATGTAAATTCCCCTCCTGGTCCGTATACCGGACATCATATATTCAAACTGTTCGGTCTCCGAACCATCCTGGACCGAACACAGTCCATCTGATCCTCAACACCTTGCCACTCTGGGACTTAATGTAGACCCTTATACGTTTGCGATCCATTCGGATGCCAATCGCCGCGGTAGCGATTATCACGATAAACGAGATGCCAAGAATGGTTAATGCCGTGGAAAGATTTATCGCAATAAACGAGCTAGAAAGAATGATTCCGGTTGTCTGCATAGTGGATTCCTTAAATCTATTCGACGGCTAGTCATACTACGTCACAAGAATGCACAAGGCAATCGTCAGGTTGTTTCGCCATCCGGCATCATTGCCTACCAGGGCCGGCCGAGGCTACCGCACCACGGGCAGGCGGCCACCGACATCTTTCCGTTCCAGCAGCCGACCATGCCGCACTCTTCACATTCGAAGATGTGCGGGTTTTTACAATAGGGGCATCCGGGAAATGTGTCGGAAAGTGCAAATGTACCCGGCATGGTTTCTGAGTCATACCCCTTTTCTTTCCCCGCCGCTTTCTTGATTGGAAACGCCCATGTCCCCAACCACTTGCCCGGCGAAGTCTGCACAAGGCGTATGCCGTAGTTTTTCCCGGAGCGGCTGCATCTCGCCAATATTATGACAATATTCTGCTCGGCCATTTCCGGCATCCTCTCGCCTGCCGTCGCCCGACAGCACCAACATCGCCCATGCGGGGGCGCGCACGTTATCCATCCGACAGATTGCACGGCCGACATGATTCTTCAGCGTTTCAAAAGTCCCGTCCTATATAGATTATACGGTTCGGCCGCGGCGCAGACCACGAATTCAAACACATGCACGCCTCGTTATCATCGTCCGCTCAGGCGCAGGTCGGCTGGCCGTTGAGGGCCGAGGCCCCGGACCTGTCGGCGGAGATCGACGCCTTCATCGTCTGCCAGTCCTCGACGGTCATCAGACATTCGCGGGCCTGGCTGCCCTTGTAATCGCCCAGAATCCCCGCCTCGGCCATCTGGTCGATGATCCTGCTGGCCCTGCCGTAGCCGATCTCCATCTTCCTCTGGAGCAGCGAGACGCTCCCCCGCTGATTGGCCAGGACGATCTCGACGGCCTGGTCGAACAGTTCGTCCTTTTCACCGGCGTCATCGCCCATCGCCGCCGCCTGCATTTTGGTGAGTTCCGGGTCGAACTTCGGGTCGCCGGCCTTGCGGACCTCCTTGACGATAGCGCGTATCTCGCTGTCCTCGACGAACGTGCCCTGCGCCCGCAGCAGCGTGCTGGCGGTGGGCTTGAGATAAAGCATGTCGCCGTG
Organism: Planctomycetota bacterium; assembly: GCA_016235825.1. Classification (GTDB taxonomy): domain Bacteria; phylum Planctomycetota; class Phycisphaerae; order SM23-33; family SM23-33; genus JACRIL01. The sequence goes on along the minus strand of JACRIL010000001.1, from coordinate 18,388 downwards.
GCCCAGCAGCACCTCGGCGCCGTTCTGGTCCAGCACGATGCGGCTGTCGTTCTTGCCCGCCACGCGGAAGCCGATTCGCGATGGCATGTTGGCCTTGATGAGGCCGGTTACCACGTCGACGCTGGGGCGTTGGGTCGCCAGCACAAGATGGATGCCGATCGCGCGGGCCTTCTGGGCGATGCGGATGATGTGCTCCTCGACCTCGGCGTAGGACATCATCAGGTCGGCCAGCTCGTCGATGATGATGACGTAATACGGCAGCTTGAGCTGGACCAGGGCCTTTTCCTGGTCGTTTTCCGGCTTGAACCGCTCGTAGAGTTCCTCTTTGGACAGGTTGTTGTACTCGGCGACGTTCTTGACGCCGGCCTCCTTGAGTATCTCGTAACGCTCGTCCATCTTGGTGGCGGCCCATTCCAGAATTCCCGCCGCCTTGCGCATGTCGGTGATCGTCGGGCAAAGCAGGTGCGGGATGTTCTCGTAAGCGGCCATCTCCACCATCTTCGGATCGACCAGTATCAGCCGCACCTCCTGCGGCGAGCGGGTCATCAGCACCGACATGATGATCGAGTTTATGCACACGCTCTTGCCCGAATTTGTGGTGCCTGCGATCAGGATGTGCGGCATGCCGGTCAGGTCCTCGACAATGGCCGAGCCGGCGCTGTCCTTGCCCAGATAGACCGGCAGGCGCATCTTCTTTTTGGATTCCGGATTCATCCGCATCAACTCCAGGATGCGGACCTTTTCCCGCTGGAGGTTGGGCACCTCGATGCCGACGGTGTCTTTTCCCGGCAGGGGCGAGACGATCCGCACGCCCGGCACCGCAAGGGCGCGGGCGATGTCCTGCGAGAGGTTGACGATGGCGGCCACCTTCACGCCGGCGGCCAGCGCCAATTCGTACATGGTTATGACCGGCCCGGTCATATGCCCGACCACCTGGGCCTGGATGTTGAAGTCGTTGAGCGTCTGCTGGAGGATGCCGGCCTTTTCCTGCGCCAGGGCTTCCTGCGACTGCTGATAGCCGTTGGTCGGCTCGGCCAGCAGGCCGATGGGCGGCAGCGTGAAGGTTTCTTTGCCGTCGTCTGCGGCGGCGTCGGCCCGGGCCGGGCGGGGTTGAGGTTTCTCGGCCGGTCTGGGCGGCTGGGAAACCGCCAGGTCCGCGGCCGGGGCCGACGCGGCCTGAGGTTTTGCGGGCGCGGCGGCAGTGGCGGGAGTTGAAACGCCCATTGCCCGGATCGGCGATACGCCCTTTGCGACAAGCGGAATCGCCGCGGGCATAGCGGCCCTGGCCGGCTGGGCCGGATATCTGTTCTGAACGGGCGCAGACGCCGCCACAGGCGCGGCCTGGGCCGCGGCTTTGGCATACTGATTCCTGGATGGCTGAACCGGGACAGTTGACTGAGCGTTTGGGGTCATCTGTATCTCCTGACGAGCGGGCATTTTTCTCGGGGCCGAAACGGTCTGCCCCGGCGGGATCGAATCGGCCATGGCCTCGCGCTGAGCGGCCTCTATCGCCCGCCGCCTGGCCGCCTCCTCGCGGGCCTCGACTATCATCGCGTGAATGTCCTGGCCCTTCTGCCAGACCTTCTTTCCCAGCGCCGGCAGCCGCAGCACGAGGCTGTCGGCCGTGAACATTATTCCGGCGCACAGGACCAGTATCAGGATCAGCCAGCTCCCGGCCGTCCCGAACTTTGCCGTCGAAAGCTGCCCCAGGGCCGCGCCCAGCACGCCGGCCTTGCCGGCCGCCAGTTCGCCTTCGTAGCCGGGGTTGAGCAGGAAAAGGGCCGTGCTTGCAGACGCGATCAACATGGCCGCACCGACGACCCGCCAGGGCACGTGCGTTACTATCCCGCCGAAGACCATCCCCGCCGACCACGCCGTCAGCGCCACCAGGCCCATGAAGACCCCGCCGCCCAGCCAGTATCTCAGCGAGTGGGCGAAAAACGCCCCGACGACGCCCGCGGCGTTATCGACGTGGGCCTTGACCGGATATATGGCCGTCGAAGGGGGATCGGTCGGGCTGAAGGTGATCAGGCTCATCCACGCCAGCACAACCCCGCCGGTCAGCAGCAGCACCATGCAATACCTGATGAACCGCCACGCCGACCCCTTGGGTCCCCTGCTCTCAACCGACTGTTTTGACGCCTTAGCCATCCCTGGCCGCCTTCCCTGAAAAAAATCCTGTCGTGATAATCAACTGAATCGCAAATCCGATTCAATCTCGCACCGGCTCAAGCCGTCTCACACGCCGGTGTGCCCGAAACCGCCGGCGCCTCGCCGGGTTTCATCCAGTTCCTGCACAACCTGCACATCCGCGCGGGTTACGGGCGATATCACCATCTGGGCGATCCGCATGCCCCGTTTGACCGCCAGCGGCTGCGATCCTATGTTGCCCAGTATCACGCAGACCTCGCCGCGATAATCGGCGTCTATCGTGCCCGGCGAGTTGGGCAATATTATTCCGTGCTTCACCGCCAGCCCGCTCCGCGGACGCACCTGCGCCTCGAAACCTTCTGGCACGGCCATGTAAAAACCGCAAGGCACCAGTTTGATCTCGCCCGGCGCGATCATAACGTCCGATTCGCAGGCGGCGCACAAATCCATGCCGGCAGCGCCCGCTGACATATACTGCGGCAGCGGAACGTCCTCGCAGCCGGCCTTGCGGCGCATCTGTATTGTTATCGGACCGGACATTGTTTTTTCTCCAGTAAATCAGCCCTTCTTCGAATCGCTGAACACCTTTGCGAATAACGAGTTATGGCATCTATCACCAGCAGTGCACCCGCCCTCGCAGCGGTCTCCTCCGCTCGGCGGCATCTTGGGCGGTCTTTCCAGACAGGCCGAGGATCGCGATCCCCTTGTCCACCGTGTTTTTGAAAATGATTTCCATGTCGTTGTATTCGGGTTGGCTCATGTTTATCGCCGTCAGCCCCTTCATTCCCGACATGGCTTCAATGTAGTGGTCCCCCCTGCCGCAGAAATGCACCGCCCCGCCGCCGAACTCGTCGAAGAGCCTCTGGTCCAGCGGCCGGATGAATTCGACGTACAGTTCCGGCGAGAGGTTCATGAGTGAATCGTTGCGCAACATCAGCTTGCCCTTCTGGAGCATTCCCCAATGAGCCGAATACGGTCCGTCAGGCGGTACAAGTTCGTGCCATTTCCGCATGAACAGGCTGTAGGTCTGCGTTACCACGTCCAGCATCCGCCTCATCAGGTCCGGTTCGTCGTAAAAGGCCAGAAAAATGTCGCTGCCCCAGATGACCTCCAGCGCGTCGATAGGCCCCTGCACGTCGGGATGGTACAGCCAGACGTATTTTGCAATCTTGGGGAATTTCCGGGTGATTTCCAGGTATCGCCCGGCAAACTCCAAGACCCTGCCGCCCAGCCCGCCTTTCATGTCGGGCGGACCGGAGTCGGCGAGGCGGCGGATTTTGTCGATGTCGGCCAGCGGCCGGGCCGCAGGAAGCGTGTTGCTCTCGCGCGGCATGGCGAAGAACTCGCAGCCGAACAGCGACGGCAATATCCCAGTGCCGTAATTCGCCCGCACGTTCAGGATGTGTCCGCCGCCGCCGGCCAGCGCATTCGAGATCGCCTTGAACTGGCTGGCCAGCATAAGGTCGCAATCCCCGATCGTGTCGTTGATGTTGATGTCCGGCCATGAAATCTTCGCAGGGCTCTCGTTCCGCCTGGCGCGGAAAATTTCGTCCCGGCACCGGCCTTCCAGAAAATCCTTCCACTGCGAAAGCAACTTCTCTTCCTGGGCCTCGTCGATGCGGGCCTCAATGTCGGCAAGCAGTTCCGGTAAATCTTTTTTCATGAGTCTCGCCCGAGCAATTCCACGATTTCGTTTGCAAGTTCCTCTTTGTTCCTGACGGCCCACGGCAGCACCGGGCCTTCCGGACCCAGAATGCAGGCCATGCTCGCCGGCGTTCCCATCGCCGCCGGCGTGTTGACGACCACGAAGTCGGCCCCTTTGTTCCGCATCTCGGCCCGGGCCTTCCGCTCGATCTGTTCGGGCTGCCCCTGCTCGACCGCGAAGGCCACCACGATCTGGCCCGGCCTTTTTTTCACCGCCAATCCCGCCAGCAGGTCCTCCGTCGGCAGCAGCCGCACGTCAACCGGCCCGCCGCTGCGGGGAATCTTCCCCTCAAACGGTTTTTCGACCCGGAAATCCCCCACCGCCGCGGACATCACCATGGCGTCGCACGAGTCGAAATACTCGTCAAGGGCACGTTTAAGATCATCCACCGTCTGAAACGGCATGACGGCCAGACCCTTGGGCACGGGCAGACTGACCGGCCCGGCCAGCAGCAGCACCTCGTGCCCGGCAGCGGCGGCCGCTGTTGCAACGGCAAATCCCATCCGCCCGCTCGACGCGTTCGTTATATACCGCACCGAATCTATGTATTCACGAGTCGGACCCGCTGTAACGATTATCCGCATGGCCGCACAAATTACCCGCCCGCCGCCCGATAGTAAATGCCGCACATGTTTCTTTCGTGGCACGGACGTCTCGTCCGTGGGAATCTGCCGGATAAGCATGGGCGAGATGCCCGTGCCACTTTTCGACAGGCGACTATCATCCGCAAAAACACACACGTCGGGCCGTCCATTTTGCCGAAGAATCAAAGGATCGCCTTTGCGATCGCAAAACAGCGGGGCTTTAGGGCAGGGATGAAATGCATCGTGCGCATCCTCGTGCCGAAAGACGCGGTTGTGTTTTGGGTTATAAAGCCCCATGCGTCAGCATGGGGAAATTAGTTGCGGCAGGATGTAAAGAATTTCCCCGCATTAACATGCGGGGCTTTAAAAGAAAACAGCGTTCCCCGCGTTAACACGCGGGGCTTTAAAGTTGCAGTTTTCGGACGGAAAATGCGTCCTCTGAAAGGAGTCGCGAAAATGTCGAACGGAATCAGGATATCAATAGCCGCGGCGTGTCTGGCGTTGCCGCTGTCGGCCGGCTGCGTGTCGCTGGATGAATTCAACCAGCTCATGATCTCCCTGCGGTTCTGCAAAATCGACCTGTCCGACAGCCTCGCCCAAGCCCGGGAACTCCAGGGTCAGGTTGACGAACTCAACCGGACCACCCGCCAGATGCAGAGCGAGTACGACGTGATATTCGCGGCCTACCAGGAGATGCAGACCGACCTGAACGACCAGAAGGACCAAAACGCCGCCCTCACCCTGCAACTGGCCGACAGCAGGTCGCGGGCCGACAAACTGGCGGAGGACCTCAAAGGGACGCAGACCAAACTCGCGTCGGCGCAGAAGGACCTGGAAACCCTCAAGGACAAGTTGCAGGCCCAGGAAAAGCAGATGCAGGCGCAGGAAAAGGAGAGCCAGGCCAAAATCGCCGGCCTGCAATCCGACCTTGCCGGCCTGTCCGACCGGAACAAAAAACTCGCCGCCGAGCTTGAGACCCTGACAAAGAAGACCGCCGAACTCGATCAGCAGCTCGCCGCGAAGGAAAAGCAGAACAGGGCCCTCATTGACAAGCTGGACGTGGAGACCGCGACCCGCAAGGAGGTCGAGGGGCGGCTGGCGCTGACCACCGACCTTGCCGGCCGGTATGAGACGCTCAACAAGGCCCTCATGGTGCGGGTAACCGAACTGGAGCAGCAGGTGCGCGACCTGAAGGCCAAAACCGCCGGCGCTTCCGCCGACGCCGGCCAGAAGGAAAAACCCCGCGACATCAACGGCCTGATAACCACGGTCAAGGACAACCTGGCGGCTGTCAATGTCGGCAAGCGCCACGGCCTGGCCGCCGGGCAGAGGCTCACCATCTATCGGGCCGACAAATTCCTGGGCTATCTGAAGATCGACCAACTCACGGACGACCTTGCCAGCGGCATCATTTCGGACTCGCAGGGCGAGATCGTCGCCGGCGACAAGATAACCTCCGACCTGGCCGAAAAAGTCAAGACCGCCCTGGCCGAACCGGCGGCGAAGTAATCCGCTACAGCCATGTGAAATAGCCCTTGATGTAGTTTCCGGCCCGCGAGACGGCCGTGTCCATGCCCACCTGACAGTGTTTTGCCTTGAAGATGTGCGAGATAAGGTCTTTCTGCCTGATGACGCCCCGCTCGATAAGCCGACATGCCTGCCGCCACTCGACGAAAAAATCGGGCGAAAAGCCCGGCTGAGTGAACTTCAGCGTCAGGCCGGCGAAAAACGCCCAGCGGGTCTGGCAGGTCCACGGGCGGTGGTCGCCGAAGACAATGACCTGGCCTCGCGGCCCGCACAGACTCGCGGCCTGTTCGATCATCCCGCTTGCGCCGGTGGCCTCGATGACTATGTCAAACTTGCCGGACTCTTTGGCCATGGCGGCGAGGTCGCCGCTGCCGCTGTCGAACACGCGGCCGGCGCCGAACCTTTTCGCCATGGCCAGCTTGCTCTTGTCCAGGTCGGCCACGACGATCTCGTCGGCCAGCGAGCGGGAGATTACCTGCAACAGCAGCAGCCCCATGTACCCCGCCCCTATGAGCAATATGCGGCTGGAGGGATTTATCTCGCACCCCTTGTAGCCGTTGACCGCGCACGCGGCCGGCTCGGATATCCAGTACGGAAAATCAGCCTCGTGTTGCAGCGGAATCTTGCGGATGCGATTCAGGTCGGCGACATTGTATTCGGTGAAGCCGTTATACCAGAGCGTCGTAATCCGGTCGCCTTCCTTGAAATCCTTTACGGCCTTGCCGGCCCTGACGATCGTGCCGACGCCCTCGTGCCCCAACTGCTTTTGGGGGAACGCATCGTCCAGCAGCCCCTTGAACTTCTTGATCTCCACCTGGCAGATGCCGCAGCCGGCGTTTTTCACCAGCACCTGATCGTCGCCCGGCTCGCCAATGTCGACCTCGTCCAGGACCGCCTTGCCTTTTTTTGGAAAAATTATCGCCCTGCTTTTCATCCGAATCTCCTGTATGAAATTATGCCAAACCCGCAACTCGCTGCCGGTAAATTGCATTGCCCGCGGCGATTGGAGCATGTAATATGTCGGCTGGCAATAATAAGGAGTCCGCAACATGAAAACAACAGCCTTCGCTGTTCTTCTCCTGCCGATAATCTCCACCGCACTGACTACAGCATGTGCGCCATTGCAAAACCCGGAGGCTGCACAGGCAACCCAGTCGGCGTCCTCCCTTCCCCCGATTTCGCTCGAACAGGCCAAAGAAATAGCACGGGCATTCTGGGAAAAGCGAGGACTTGAACATGGACCAATCACCGCCCACGATGGGATCGCTGGATGGACCTTGTCGGCACATTGCCCAGCAAAACGCATAACGCTCGCCGTCCGTCTGGATTTACAGGGAAGGGTTGAAAATTCCGGCGGCGGATTATGGGGCGACAAAAATCCCACAGACGCCCAACCGCCCGGCGACGTGGCGACCATGCCGGCATACCCAAAGGCTCACGGATGCCTCTTCTCCAACTCCACATTCGATTACATCCTTAAAAGAGCCCAACAGAGTTATGCTTTTGAGCAGTATGGCATCGGTTCATGGTACGCAAATGGCATTAACACGACCAAAGATATGAACGAGGCGGTCAAGTGGTATCGCAAAGCCGCCGAACAGGGAAACCTATCCGCACAATGCAATTTGGGCAATTGCTACCTGCAAGGCGAGGGCGTAACAAAAGACGCGGCCGAGGCTGTCAAGTGGTACCACAAGGCCGCCGAGCGGGACGATTATACGTCACAATTAAATCTTGCTTATTGCCATATCGAAGGCAAAGGCGTGGCTGAGGATGAGACGGAGGGATTGGCTTGGCTTTATATCGTCAACAGTCGTGAGGGCAGGCCTTATGGCGGACTGCTTCTATCTAAGATCAAATTTCTTGAAAATAAGATTGGCAATGAGAATGTCCAGGCGGCGAAAAAGCGGGCCGAGGAACTAAAAAAGATGATCGAGACGAAGAAACAGGGCAAGTAGGCACAAAACTACGTGAAGATTCAAAGCCCGATTCATCGGGCTTGGGCTGTTTGACAGGCCCCCGATTTATCGGGGGTTTGGCGGACTACAAATCTGTTTTTTGTTGTGATGTGTTGATCTTTCCGTGGCGCCTGCATAAAAACGAAACGCCACATTAAAAAATAAAGCAATAAAAACTGGACCATCGCTGAACCCCCGCTGAAGCTCACGGCCTGTTACACGACACTGGCAGACCAGCTTGTATTGCCCGGAATCTATCCGCAGTTGTAAAAGACACGCGCCCGTCCGCGACACTTACCCTTGGAGATATCGTGCGATTCATAGTTGCGCATCAGGATTCGCTGATAACGGCAAAGAAGCCTTCGTCGGCGGCTTAACTTCTGGCCGGCACGTCGATTTGTTTGATCCGCCGTTCGTGCCTTCCGCCGTCGAATGGAGTGTTGAGCCAGACCTTCACGATCGCCAGGGCCATATCTTCCATCATCATCCTCTGGCCAATCGCGATCATGTTGGCGTCGTTGTGCCTGCGTGCCATTACGGTCGAATCGAGGTTCCAGCAGACCGCGCAGCGTATGCCCGGGATGCGGTTGGCGACCATCGCCTCGCCGTTGCCGCTGCCGCCCAGTATGATGCCGCGGTCGTACTCGCCGCGGGCCACAGCGATCGCGACCGGGCGGATAAACACCGGATAATCGCAGCTTGTGTCCGTAAAAGTGCCGAAATCCTTCACATCGTGCCCGGCGGCGACGAGCAACTTTTTGATGACATCCTTGTATTGAAAACCCGCATGATCTGAACCGATGGCTATTTTCATTGTTGCGTCCTTTTGCGGTTGCGTCTGTAAACTTTTTTTCTGCCGGCCCGGCCGCGGCGGCCGCGACTGTCAATCGCCATGAACAACACGTCCGGATAGGCCCTGAAGCCCGCCTTTTTCCAGAAGGCAATCCTGCCCGGGTCGTCGTTGATGGCTAATATCTCGCATCGGGCCAGACCGCAATCCCGTAAAGCGGTCAGGCCTCTTCCAACCAGCATTTTACCGATGCCCATTTTACGGAAAAGCCGGCCGACCGCAAGATGGTGCAGGTAGCCTCTTCTTCCGTCGTGGCCGCACAGGATCGCGCCGACGACTTCACCGCCGCGGACGGCGACAAAGCTCATGCCGCGATTGCGGCGAAGATATCTGCCCACGCCGGCGCGATCGTCGGCAACTCCGACGTGCACGCCGGCCGCGGCCTTCCAGAGCCGGAGAACCTGCGAATAGTCGGCCGGCCTCATCTGACGGACGGCAATCGCCCCGGCTTCGACGGGCGAACGGCTATTTCGTGTAGTCGCCTTCGTGTCTGGGCCTGGCAAGGGTTTCCCACTTTGGATCAAGATGCGCCAGGCCGTACCACGCCCTGGCCATGTACAATGCGTCGAGGACCGCGATGGCCGTCATCGCCTCGGCGACGGGGTAAATCCGCGGGCAGATGCTGATGTCGCGGCGGGTGATCGCCGCAAGTTCCTGCTCCCGCATGGCCGTCATCTCGACCGTCCGCTGCGGCTTGGAGATTGTCGGCGTCGGCTTGATGAAGACCTTGAAAATCAGGTCCTCGCCGTTGCTCATGCCGCCCAGAAAGCCGCCGCAGTTGTTTGTCCGGAACCTCACGCGGCCGTCCTGAAGGAACGGCTGGTCGTTCCACTTGCTGCCGACCGTCGCGGCGGCCTTGGCGCCGGCGCCGAACTCGATGCCCGTAACCGCCCCGACGCTGCATATCCCGTGCGCGATGGCGGCCTTCAGTTTATCGAAGACCGGCTCGCCCAGCCCGGCCGGCACGCCGCGGGCGACGACTTCGATCGCCCCGCCGGCCGTGTCGCCGTCGGCTCGGACCTTGAGCAGGTCGTCGATCATCGACTGGGCGGCCTTGAGGTCGCAGCAGTTCAGGTCGTTCCCGCGATAGTTTTCCTTCAGTTCCTCGAAGGTCATCGTGCCTTCTATGACGCTCCTGCCCTTGATTCCGCGCGACTCGATGACGTGCGCCAGGATTTCGATCTTCTCGCGCCCGAGCACCTGTTTGGCGACGGCCCCGCCGGCCACCCTGCCGACGGTCTCGCGTCCGCTGGCCCTGCCGGCCCCGCACCAGTCGCCGTGCTCGCCGTACTTGTAGAAAAAGTTCAGTTCCGCGTGGCCGGGCCGGACGACGTCTTTCACGTCGCGATATTGCTGCACGTGGATATCCTGCGTGTCGACGTTGCGGATGATCATGCCTACCGGAGCGCCGGTCGTCAGGCCTTCCTGCAGGCCGCTGCAAACCTCCACGCGGTCGGTCTCCTTGCGCGGCGAATCGAGCTTGCTCTGGCCGGGGCGGCGCTTGTCCAGTTCGGCCTGTATCTTCGCCACGTCCAGCTTTATCCCTGGCGGCACGCCGTTGACTATCGTCAGCAGCGCCCCGCCCCAGCGGCCGGCGCCTTCGGCCGTCATGCTCCAGCCGTAAGACTCGCCGCTGCACGTTACCTGAAACAGCCTTCCGAATGTGTTGCCTAACATCAACAGGCTCCTTATTTATCTTTTTCGCGATGTGCTACCGTTTTTGCTTTGCCTTTGTCCTTTTGAACGCGTCGGCCATTTTCTGCTGAAAATCGCCAAATCCCTTGGGGCATTCGGCAATTATTTCCTTCAGATGAACCTCAACATCCCATTGTTTTTCAACGAAATCTTTCGCCAACACCGTATCGCCATCGCCATAGGACCGGCCAAACTTTCCAGACCTCTCAATTAGAGAATTAAGAGTTCGTTTTGGAAATGGGTCTTTCTCCGCATTATATGGCGGTCTTTTATAATCATCTTCTAGCCGGTCATCCTTCAGTCCTGTCCATGCCAACGTATTGCTTCGATCTCCAAGCCACCAAGCCTCAATCTCCTCTATAGCTATTCCGAGAACCACATCTTTCCCCCTTATATCCTTTGCAATCTTGTCCTGCACTTGGTCCGTCCGTCGATCAAGGATTGCGACATAAATATCATAATCTGAATCCTTTGTCGCAAGTAATTTCACCAAATTTTCCAGGTTCTTTTGCACTCCTCCGAATCCTCTACGCCTGATTGGAATCTCGCCGATGCCATCGTCGATTTGAACCGGCCAATCTATGCTCGCCTTTTCTTTTGCTATCCGCCGCAATAAAGGCCGAAGCAGAATATCATCTATCGTACCTTCTGTAATGAGTCCAATCTTCATAACAATCACCGTATCTTCTTGGCCGGACCGAATAAACCATTAAACCATGCTTCCCCGAGCGAATATTCCATTTTCTTTTGCATTTCGACGAGTTCTTTATTGTCGCCCAATCTTGCAATAGTAGTGCCTGACTGTGGAGATATTCGATCCAAGCAATAAACCTCGCTAGGATGATCCAAGAATTCGTCCAAAATATATGGACTATGTGTGCTAAAAAACACCTGACACTGGTTAGGCGACTTTCGATGTGTAATTTCTCGCAATATTTGAACAACGCTTCGTACCAGTTGTGGATGCATGCCATTCTCCGGCTCCTCTAACATCAGGACCGACGGTACCTTGTCAAGATACAAGAGACTTACGATAGCAATCATTCTCAAAATGCCATCGCTAACATGTTGGCTGTTGAAAACCACATCCTTTAGATTGCCTCTCTCATGCAATTGAATAAATCTCCACCCCCAACCCTTCCCAAAAACAGACAAATTGCTCATGTTCGGAAAAATATTCTTTAATCTATCTATCAACCGTTTGTACTCATCTGGATGCTTATCTCGCATTTTTCCAATCACTGATGCGAGATGCTCGCCAGATGTGCCGAGTTCATCGTGCTTGCCACGAACCGGAACTCGCAACACCTTAGGATCCCACAACAAATAATAGCGAAAACTTTCTACCCAACGACGAAATCTCAGGGCTTCAGGATGCCTTTTCCTATCGCTGGTAGAATCCCAGTCCCACGTACTTGCAAGACTGGCAGGCAATCTCGGAAATTGAATATCAACCCTTCGACCTAATATCCTGTCAAAATACGAACATTTTCTTCCATGGCGTTCAATCAATGTCTCTGGTGTGGAGATATCGTTCTTTTGGTAAGTCAAACACTCGGCTCCTATCCCCAAATATCTCTTAGGTTGAAGAGAAACCTGATATACATAAATGCCTCCGCCTTCGCCATTTTCATCAGGGGCAAGCCTAGCCTTGATTTTCCATCCCAATTCTTTTCCAGTATTCCTCAGATTTGGCAAATCACGATAATTCCACTCGCGTTCCTGAAGATAAAGCTCGACTGAAGTACGAAAAAAAGCCTTTAAAAAATCCATCGATTGCAAAAGCGAAGATTTGCCACTGCCATTCGGACCGATTAGAACATTTAATCGATCAAATTCCACATATTCGCCGTACTGCGGCAATTTTGCGATGTTTTTAAAGTTTTGGACACTGTATCCTTCAATCATTGTGCATTCTCCTGTCTTGCGGATTCATCAGTTAACCCTATCCATGTCGCAGCCGATGGCCTGCATCTGCTCTATGAAATGCGGGAAGGTTTTTTTGACGCAATCGCAGTTGTTGATGTTCGTCTGGCCGTCGGCCACCAGGCCGGCGACCGCCATGGTCATGACCATCCTGTGATCGGCCTGGCTGTCGATCGTCGAGCCTCGCAGGCGGCTCTTGCGGATGACCAGCCCGTCGGGCCGCTCCTGCACGTCGGCGCCCATGGCCGAAAGGGCCTTGCCCATCGCGGCGATGCGGTCGCACTCCTTGTGCCGGCAGATTTCGGCGTTGAAAAGCTCGGTCTGCCCCTCGGCGCACGCCCCGACGACCGCCAGCAGCATGAACTGGTCCACGAAATCGTTGCAGTCGATCTTTATGCCCTTGAGCCTGCTTGACCTGGCCCGCACGCCGAAGTCGCCGACTTCGATGTCGGCGCCCATCTGTTTGAGAATATCCACGACGGCCTTGTCGCCCTGGCTGTCTCGCCAGTCCAGGCCGGGAATCTGAACGTTGCTCCGCGACGTTATGACGGCCGCAACTATCGGATAAAGCGCCGCCGACCAGTCCAGCGCGATCTTCGTGTTGAAGGCCTTCCAGACGCTCTTGCCGCGAACGCGATACTTCTCGAAGTTCTCGTTGCTGAACTCCACGCCGCAGCGGGCCATCCAGTCCAGCGTAACGCCTACCCAGGGTTTTTCGCCTGGGTTGCGGACGACAAGTTCGGTCGGCGCGTCGGCGAGGCTGGCGGCGATCAGCAGCGACGAGACCGGCTGGCTGTCCATGCCGTCGATCTCGGCTCTGCCGCCCTTGAGATGCCCCCGGACCACGACCGGGGCGTGGCCGTCGCCCTTGGTCGATATGGCCCACGCTCCGAGATTGTTCAGGGCGTCGATCAGCGGCTGGCAGAGACGGATGTGCCGCAGCGAATGGTCGCCGTTGAGGATCGTGTAGCCGTCGCAGCAGGACGCCAGGCCCATGAAAAACCGCAGTATGATCCCGCTGTTTCCGCAGTCCACAATATCGTCGGGCGTCTTGAGCTTGCCGGCCGTGCCGACGACGTGCCAGACCTTGTCGGCCTTTGGCTCGACGCTGGCCCCGAACATCTCCAACGCCTCGATACCGCGCATCCAGTCGTTGGACACGGACGGGTCGGCGATCTGGCTGACGCCGTCGGCCAGGGCCGCCATTATCAGCGCCCGGAACGAGTGGCTCTTGTTGGGCGGAATCCTTACCGCGCCCTCGATATTCGGCGATGGTCCGACTGTCAGATTCATGCTTGCCTCTGGCGGGCCTCTGAAAAAGCCTTTCGTTCGTGGCACAAACGTCTCGTCCGTGTGCCCCAGGGGCGTCGCGCCCCTGGAATTCCTGGAAAAACAACAAACGCCACGACCGAGACGGTCGTGGTACACACGGGCAAGATGCCCGTGCCGCTTTTTCAACTGCTGCCAGATGAAATACTATCCGCGATGGGGCATCACAATCAAGTCGGGAAACATCTTTGAAAATTTCCCCAGCCGCAAAACGACAAAACCCGCAGCATGGCCGCATGTGGTTCTCACTGTCGGGAACCCATGCGACGCTGCGGGCCTTGTCGCGTGTTACAGACCACAGAGACCCGATTCGTCGTTTTTATACTCCGCCTTTTCGGCTTCCTTGCCGGGCAGCGTCATCCTTCTTTTTCAGACGATTCCTCCGCTTCGGCCTTGTCCGGCGAGGCCGGCAAACCGACGTTAGCCGGATTTTCGATCGCCTTTGCCACGACTGCCTTGCGTATCTCGTCCAGCAGGTCCTTGTTGCCGGCAAGGAAGGTTCTTGCCGCCTCGCGCCCCTGCCCCAGCCTCGTGTCGCCGAAGCTCAGCCAGGATCCTGCCTTGTCCACAACGCCGTAAGTCAATCCCAGGTCCATAAGATCGCCTATCGCGCTTATGCCGGAATCAAACATTATGTCGAATTCCGCCGTGCGGAACGGCGGGGCCACCTTGTTCTTGACCACCCTTGCCCGCACGCGGCTGCCCACCGCGTTTTCGCCCTCTTTGATCGTCTGGATGCGCCGCACGTCTATTCGGACGGAGCTGTAGAATTTCAGGGCGTTTCCGCCTGGCGTCGTCTCGGGGTTGCCGAACATCACGCCTATCTTCATGCGGATCTGGTTGATGAATATGATGCAGGTTCGGCTCTTGGCGACCGCCCCGACCAGTTTTCGCATGGCCTGGCTCATCAGCCTGGCCTGCAGGCCCATATGGCTGTCGCCCATCTCGCCCTCGATCTCGGCCTTGGGTATCAGCGCCGCCACCGAATCGATCGCTATCACATCCACCGCGTTGGACCGCACCAGCATCTCGCATATCTCGAGCGCCTGCTCGCCTGTGTCCGGCTGGCTGACCAGCAATTGTTCAAGGTTCACGCCCAGTTTCCGCGCCCATGTCGGGTCCATGGCGTGTTCGGCGTCGATGAACGCGGCTATCCCGCCGAGCTTCTGTGCCCCGGCTATCACGTGCAGGGCCAGCGTGGTCTTGCCGCTGCTCTCGGGGCCGAAGAGTTCGCAAATCCTGCCCCGCGGCATCCCCTGCCCGCCGAGGGCCAGGTCCAGGCTCAGCGCCCCGGTCGGAATCCCCGGCACGGAGACTATCTGGTCCTCCGCCAGGCGCATTATGCTCCCCACGCCGTAGCTCTTCTCGATCTGCTTCACCGCCGCGTCGAGCGCCTGCTCGCGTTTGCGGTCCAGTTCGCCGTCCGCCCGTTCCGCCGGCTCCTTTTTGCCGTCCGCCTTGCCCGACTTGCTCATCTGGATTCTCCTGCTCGTTTCAATGGTCGCCGTCATGTCAGTATCTCCGAATTAACTGGCCTTTTCATCTTCCTCGGAGATTGTACGGTTGCCGTTAGGGTTAGTCAAACAAAATCCTAACTTTTTTGCGGAATATTTTTATGCCGGCCAAAACTCTAATCGGATTCAGCACTTAAAGCAACCCCCGACTGCCGGCAGATTCGTGATTTCCGGTTCACCTCCCAAAAACATGGGTCATGGGATCGTTGCCTTGCGGCGTAACAATGCCGTTATAAACATCTTCGATCTTCGGCGTGAACGGATGGTGTTGGGGCAGGTATATGGAGGATCGCTCCGGATTGCGGATAATTTTCCTGGTACGAAACTTTTTTAAGCCCGTATCAGGGCGGCTGAAAGTAGCCCCGCCCCGGAGCGCAGCGGAGGGCGGGGTAACGGATTCCGTCCGATTCGAGCCCCCTTAACGGGGGCGATTGAACCTTCGGCATTCCCGCCGGTCAGAAAGATGTTTTCATTCATTCGCAAAGTTTCATCCACGCCGTTCGAATGACTCGTGAAAGCCATTGGCCGGGGCATTCCATGATCCCGTTTCATCTGCCGTAGCGGGATCGGATGGTTTGTGGCGCGGGCATCCGGCTTCGCCAAAAGGCTTCCGGCTTCGCTAACAGCCCGTTGAAAATGTAGCGTGGGCGTCCCGCCCGCGTGTGCGAGGGCATCTTGCCCGCGAATGTTATGGTTTTTCCTGCGGTTTCCGCAGGCGAGACGCCTGCGGCACACGCGGCCGTCCCGGCCGCGATTGGGCTTCACCACGAAGATTGAATGACTCAACCAAGACCTTTAGCCGTTCTCTCTTAAAAAAGAACATGCTCGCAAACAGATGCGAATATGGCACCAATTTTTACCTCTTGTCTCGTAATCCGGCAATGCCACCCGCCTAAAGCTACGCCGGACAAGCCGCGTAGACAGTGTCTCCGAACCAGTGCCGCCGGCCGGCAACAGTATGGTCAGAACTCCTTCGGCTTGTACTTTTCGATGGCCGCCCGATACTCGGCTGGAAGGATAGAGTAGGAGTATTCATCGATCAACTGCTGCCCCAGATCGAGCATGTTCGTTTGCGGCAGACGAGTACCGGCGTCGAACGGGTCGTCAGTCTCCCGCATCCACCGTTGGAGGAGTGATTCCATCTCTCCGGCAATCTGCGCGTATGCCGGATCATCGGCGAGATTCGTCATTTCGAGCGGGTCCTTCTTCCGGTCGAAAAGCATACGTAGCCCGTCGCGGTCTTTCCAGCGGGCATACGCGTATCTTCGTGTGCGTACGCCTCGCCACAGGCCGACCTGCACGGCGCGATTTGGCCAACCCGGCCCCAGGATTTGCAGGTACACGGAGTCAGGCTCCGTGCCCGGAGTATCGAGCGCGGCATGTGAGATATCTTTGCCCTGCACGGCTGCGGGGATGGGAATATCGCAGAGACTCAGGAGCGTCGGCATGACGTCAACTGAATTGAACAGGGTTTCCGTTCGTCGGTTCCCGGCAACTCTCTTGGGATATCGGAGTATGAAGGGCACATGCACCGATTCCTCGTAAGGGGTTCCTTTATTCATCCGAAGATAGGACGGCAACCATGTGAAGTGCTCCTTGCCGATGCCGTGCGCGTTCAGATGATCGCCGTGGTCGGATGAAAAGCACACGATAGTGTTCTCCGCCAAGCCCCACTCGTCGAGCGCTTTCAGGATGCGGCCCATGCAGTCGTCCAGAGACGTGGTCATGGCGTAGTAGTCGGCAATCTCGCGTTTGGCGTATTCGCGCAGCGGGATTGGAACATTACCGGGCACGTCCACCGTTTGCGGATTGTACACGTCGTATTCCCGCGGGTAACATGCGTAATCGTCCAGGTGGCCGTCGCACTTCGTCCAGTGGGGCGGACCCCAACTCAAAAAAACGCAGAACGGCTGGTCCTCGCGTGTTTTTGAATGCCCCTGGATATAATCCAGCAACAACTGCGTTTCGCCGCGCGGCGCATATTCGCGAATCCGGAACGGCCCGCGTTCGTTGTGGTGATACGCGACGTCGAAGTAGTCATGAATGCAATTGTAGGCGATCATGTCATCGAAACCCAATCGCCTTTTATCCGTCGTATATGGCCCATGGCCCAGGTGAAGCTTCCCGACATAGGCCGTGCGATAGTCGTGTTCGCGGAGCACCCGGGCAATGGTGGTCTGATCGTCCCAAACCTTGTACTGGTTGTCCATGACGCCGTTGGCATGCGCATAGCGGCCGGTCAAAATGTTCCCACGATACGGCGAACAGATAGGGCAGGAAGCATAGGCCTCGTCGAAGGTCGCCCCCTCCCTCGCCAGTCGATCGATATGCGGGGTGCGCACCACGCGGTTGCCGTTGCAGGCCACGGCGCTATATCGCAGTTGATCCGCAAAGATGTAGATAATGTTAGGTTTGACGCTCATGACAGAAATCCTTTACGCACATTCTATTCCAGAACAACACCACTTGAGTCGTTAGAATCCTTGCTTCGGCGAGTAGGCCGGCAAGAATGACTGTTTGTCGGTCCGGCGGCATGACCGGTTTGGCGCCAGGAGGTAAAAATGGGTGGCTGGCTCGTATCTGTTTGCGAGCATGTGTTTTTTTTATTTTCTGCGGGGTCATTCAATTCATTCCCTTTCATGTCAATAATTCCGGGATGCTGTGCGAATCGATGGCAACGGGTTTTATTTCCCCGAAATAATGTGCACGGCAACTCGACCAGTGCCAGTCCTCCGGCGATTCGGCCAGGCTGCCTCCGATAACACGAAAAGGTCAGATAATGGGCGTCTCACCGGATGTCCCACCTTTTGCAGGCCTTGCGGTGCGGGGTGTTTTTCTCGCAAGCGTCCATGGCCATGAGCATACACCTTTGAGCGTCAGATTTCAATAAAACAACACATGGCCGCAAACTGATGCGGCCATGGCACCCGGCACCCGGCATAGTCTTTTGTGCGTCAGATTTCCATAAAAAAGCACATGCTCGCGTTGTTCGTGGCACTGGCGTCTCGCCCGCGTGTCCCGCGACCGTCCCTGTCGTGGTAGTTGTTGGTTTTCGTCCATGGGCGAGACGCCCATGGAACACACGGCCGGGACGGCCGTGCCACCAAAAAACATGGCACCAATTCCCGTCATTTTTCGACTTCACCGGC
>JACRIL010000178.1 GCA_016235825.1 Planctomycetota bacterium | reverse complement strand
CGTCGCCATAATTCGTCCGTAAGCAGCGGTTTGGCCATAGTTGTGTCCTCCCTGACACAGAATATTTATCGGCCAAACCATTGCTCAAAAACTAGGTTTTGTTAGAGTGCCTTAGAGCCTATCCGAATAACTACGATGAGCTGCGTTTCGACAAAAACCGGATGGATGCAAGGAAGACCGACGCAGGCGACCCGGTTAGGGTCGTCGAGAAGGTCTGACGCCGCAGACGCCGGTTTTTGCCGAAACCCTTCGGGACGGGCCGCTTTTGCCGCATGCCTTCGTCGCTCGGGCTCGACGACCTTATACAGGTCGGCGTCGCCCTCGCTTCTTGGCCTGCGACAAAATCGGCTCAGTCGCAGCCATTGTAGTTATCCGGATAGGCTCTTATAAAGGACTGACGGTCCCGGCCCGAAAAATTGAACCTTCCTGCCCCTTGTTGCACGCCCCTGCCGGGCTTACAATTACACTAGCGAGGCCTGCCGCCGCGTGGGCCGCCGCATGTCGATAATCGGCGGATTTTATCCGGGCAGAAAGTTTTATCATGGCATATCTGGACATACGCAAGGACGGCAAGCTGGTGAGCCGTCGGCTGGTCGCCGAGAGCGCGGCGGAGAAGGGCGTCCGCTGGAAGCTCGGGGCGACCGAATACCAGATGACCCTGGGCGAGACCGCCAGAGTCGGCGATTACGAACTGGTCCTTCTGGCGGGCGACCCGCCGGCTCGCAAGAAAGCCCCGGCCCCGGCACGATCGCAGGACAAGCTCGCGGCCAAGACCAGGACCGGGACCTTCGCGGCCATCAACCCGCAGATGATGGACGCCGAGGATGTCCTGGACCTCGCCGGCGACCCGAACGTTCCCAAGGTTGACGGCTACGAGATAAAAGGACGCATCGGCGACGGCGGAATGGGCACGGTCTGGCGGGCGATCCAGCTTTCCACGAAGCGCGAGGTGGCCCTGAAATTCCTCCAGGAACGCAAGCTTCATTCCACCAAGGCGCAGATCAGGTTCGAGCGGGAAGTGCAGCTCTGCGCCAGGCTGGAACACCCCAACATCGCCAGGATTTACGACAGCGGGCTGTCCAAGGGCGTCTATTATTACGCGCTGGAGCTGATTCACGGCGAATCGCTGGACGACTATGCCGCCATGACGGGACTCAATCAGAAGCAGATTCTCGAACTCATGGCGAAGGTCTGCGGCGCGGTTCAGTATGCCCACGCCCACGGCGTGATTCACAGGGACCTGAAACCGTCGAACATACTTGTGTCCGAGGACGGCCAGCCGCATGTTTTGGACTTCGGCCTGGCCAAGAGCCTGCTGGAAGACGACAAGGACCTGACGATCTCGAAGGAAGGCGACATTGCCGGCACGCCGGCGTTCATGGCGCCCGAGCAGGCGGCGGGGCACGCCGGCGAAATCACCGCCAAGACGGACGTCTACGCCCTGGGGATAATTCTCTACAAACTGGCCCTGAAGCACCATCCTCACGACCTGACCGGCCCGCATTACGAGGTTATCCGCAGGATCGCCGAGGAAGAGGTCGTCAATCCCCGCGACATCGATAAAAAGATCGACCCGGAACTGTCGGCCATCCTGCTGAAGAGTCTGGCTCACAATCCCGACGACCGCTACGTTACGGCCGGCGAGATGGGCAAGGACCTCGCCTGCTTCCTGTCCGGCGAGCCGCTGCTTGCACAGGAACTTACGGCGACATACATGATCCGCCGCAAGTTCAGGAAACACCGGGGAAAGATCCTGATGCTGGCCGGAGTTGCCGCGGCGTTCATCGCGGGAATCGTGATCACCGCGATAAGCCTCCAGCAGCCGTCAGACCCGGCGGCTGTCTCAGGCCGGGATAGCGCCACAGACCAGCCGCAGCCCCGGACGATCGCGACCAAAACGCCCCCTGTCGTTGTCGTTACGCCGGCCAGCCAGGGATCGACTCCCAGCATAGCGAAAACAGATACCCAACCGGCCCCGATTACAAAAATAACTTCGCCGGAAACCCAGCCGGTTTTCGTGAACACGACCGTCGACTGGACAAAGATCGTGTTTGAAAAAAACATGGAGTCGTCCAGAATCCCCGAACCGCAATTGCGGTTTTCCCCCGCCGCAGAAGTTCCGCAACAGAATACAAATACATCGCCGGGGCGGACCGCAACAGAGCCGGCGGCGATAAAACCGGTGGACGACCGTATTCTGACGCTCGACCTTGGGAACAACGTCTCGATGAAACTTGCGCCGATTCCCTCCGGCAAGTTCATTATGGGCAGTCCGGACAATGAAAAAGGCCGCATCCACAATGAAGGGCCGCAGCACGAGGTTGTCATAAGCAAGCCGTTCTTCATGGGCGTTTATTCGGTTACCCAGGGGCAATGGAAGGCCGTCATGAACTCAGAGCCATGGAAGGACAGCAAGTATCTCAAAGAAGGCGCGGACTATGCGGTAATTGTTGTCTGGGATTCCGCGGCGGAGTTCTGCCGGAAATTGTCGCAGAAGACCGGCAAAACGGTTCGTCTGCCCACCGAGGCCGAGAGGGAATATGCCTGCCGGGCCGGCAGCCAGACGCGTTTTTACTTCGGGGATGACGAGTCCGTGCTCGGAGAATATGCATGGTTCAGCGGCAACGCGATTGCGGACGAGCGGGTGCACAAAGTCGGCCAGAAGAAACCCAACGCCTGGGGCCTGTACGACATGCTCGGAAACGCCCCCGAGTGGTGCCTGGATGGTTTCAGGGAATATGACGGCAAGCCCCAGACGGATCCGCGCGGAACAACATCGCTGCGGGTCAAGCGGGGGTTGGCCGACTATCCTCGGTCCGCGCACCGCACAATCACACGCAACGATGCCTCGACCGGGGGAGTCAGGGTTATTGTTGAAAACGGCGAGGCCTCGAAAACCACCCTGTCGCGGCCAGATACAATGCCTCAACCGTACCCGGCCGTGACGCATCCGGAACAGGGATCGCCCGACGCCCTGGCCCAGGGGAAGGAAACAGTCGTTTCGGTCGATCCCAACAAGGGTTTGCAGAACACGGGAGTGGACATTAAAGAGGGGCGTTTCTACTGCCTCTCGGTCAGCGGGTTCTGGTCCTCGGGGCAGGGCAAGGATGAAAATAAATTCGGGCCGGAAGGGCCTCTGCCCAACGGAGTTCAGCCGAATGTTCTGGAGCAGCCGCTCGAAGATTCGCTCCAGGGCGGCATCGGCGGCAATGAAAGCGAGGCCGCTAAAAAATATAAAATTCACGTCCTGCGGAATACCCTGTTTCTGGCCCCGGCCTCGGGAAAATTGTTCCTGGGAAGGCCCGGCGGGAAAAATAAACTGGCGGGCGAGTTCAGGGTTACGATATCTGAAATCCCGAACCCCTGGCCGAACGCCGATACCTTTGCCATCCGCGCAAAAATTGACAAAACCACCTTTCTGCACATCAGGCAGGATGGCGTGTTCTGGGAATATGGCGAAAACGCCCAGGCGGGCCAGCCCGCTGACAACGGTGAAACTTATCCGACTTTGATCAATAATGTGATGTGGTGGCCGGTCCGACAGGCCGGCCAGCAGACGTCCTGCGTCCTCAAGGATCTGAAGATTCTCCCCGAGAAGGGCAAACTGCTTGCGATCCTGCAGAGTTCGCAGGCGGGCAAGGACAATCTTGTGAAAACCGCCCGCCTGAACGAAGGATGCGTTACCCTGGGTAAAGCCGAGCCGGAAGAAATAGTGTTTCAGTTCACGAATCAGCAGGACTCAAAGTGGCTGGAGGGCGTCGTAAAACTGCTGTCGTCCGACTTCGTGCCTGCGACGACCCAGCCGTCCCCGCAGGGCGGCGACCCCAGGCCGTACGTCCCGCCGAACCATGGCACGAATAAACCGCCGCTCGGCCCCGACGGCAAACCCATCCAGCCTGGCCCCGGGCCCGGACCTCGCCCGCCGCCCCCGCGAAAATAAATCCGGGAAAATCGGTTCGTCCGGAAACAAAACAGCAACCACCCCCGACAGCCCGCAAGTAATGCCAGTTATGGGAGGATTGTGGTGCGGACATCCTGCCCGCACCACAAAACCGTCAGATCGCGAAGAAGCGGCTGATGAAGGCCTTGAGAGGCAGGATGCAGCGGATAGGCGAATTTGCCGGCAGGTCCGGCAGCAGGACATCAAGCGGGCAGGCGCCGAAGCAGACTTCCGATATCTCGCGGCGGTCGAGCGTATATGCGCCGCCGGCCGCGCCGGCCTGCACGCTCGACTGGCCGTCGCGGCAGACGATGGTCGCCGACTCGCCGGTGTCTTTATTTACAAGCCCCAGTTCGCCGCTACCCGCGGGCAGCCTGCCCTGAAACATCCGGCAGACCTTCTCAAGAAAATTTACCAGCCGCACCACCTTGAACCTCGCCGACGGATCGACCTGCATCTTCCAGTAATGCCTGTAGCAGGCCTTCAGAAGTTCCGACGGCTCGCTCAAGGGACATTCGACCGTGAATTTCCAGTGGTCGCCCGGCAGCCGGCGGATTTCGCTGGCCAGGTGAGCCAGAAGCAGTGCGATTTCATCGGCCGGCCCGTCGGCAAATTCCACCACATCCATTGATGCGTTGTGGATTATAAACGTCCCGTTCATCGCCAAGCCGATGTGTTTGCCCGTGCCAAGCAGCAGTTCCAATTCATCCTCGCCCATCAGGACCATGTTGGGCATTTTTCCCAGGGCGGTTCGGACGAACGGAACGTCGCGTGGAAATTCAAGCTGGCGCACGGTTTTTTCGTCGGGCGGGGGCGGAAGATATTTGTCGTAGGTGTCGAATCTTGCGGCCGCACCGCCGCTTGCCCAGCCGTATCGGCCGTAGCGGAGCCTGTCGCCCGAGAGCCATGAAAAGTCCATTCCTTCGTCGAACATGAAGCGGCTTATCCGCTCAAGCAGTTTGCCCATCAGGCCCGTTCCTCTGGCCTCCTTGCGGGTGGAAACCTGCCCGATGCCGGCGGCCTTGAATGTAACCCCGCCCAGTCTGACGTCATATGGATAGGCGCCGACCACGCTGAGAATTTTGCCGTCGCGCTCGGCGATAAAATGGTTATCAATCCGGCCGGGCGTGAAAAGATACGGCATGTCCTCCTCGGATTCGCGGGGGGAACCGCCTGCTCGCATAAACGCCAGATTGATCTCGTCCAGCAGTTCCGCCCGGTCCGATTCGCACGCACGCCTGATTTTCACGCCTTCGCCCAGCGATTCGGCTGATGCCATTGAATTGTCTCCTGATTAAACCAGCCGGCGGAGTATACCCGCCGCGCGCCCGCACTTGCAATTGCGCCGCTCCGGCGTTAATTAGACCGGCATGGCCAAAGAATCAAAGGAAAATCTCGCCAGACGGTTTGGCAAAGTTTATGCCATTCTCGAAAAGACATATCCGGACGCCAAATGCCGGCTCGAGCATGGCAATCCGTTTGAGATGCTGATAGCCACGATCCTGTCGGCCCAGTGCACCGACGAGCGGGTGAATATCGTGTGCAAAAGCCTGTTCAGGAAATATCGCTGCCCGGCCGACTTTGCCGCAAGCCCGCCCGGGCAGCTGGAGAACGACATCCGTTCGACCGGTTTTTTCAACAACAAGGCAAAGAACATCCGCGGGGCCTGCTCAAAAATCATCGGCGAGTTCGGCGGCAAGGTGCCCGACACGATGGAGCAGCTTCTTACCCTGCCGGGCGTGGCTCGCAAGACCGCCAACGTGGTCCTGGGCAACGCCTTCGGCAAGAACGAGGGCATCGTGGTCGACACGCACGTCCTGCGGCTGGCCGGCCGGTTTGGATTTTCCAGACACGCCGATCCGGTGAAGATCGAGCAGGACCTGATGGCCCTCTGCCCGCGGAAAAACTGGGCGCTGCTGTCGCACCTGCTTATCTTCCACGGCCGGGCGTACTGCACCGCCCGCAAGCCCGACTGCCCCGAATGCCCCGCCAGCAAACTCTGCCCCTCTGCCGGAAAGGCCTGAAACTTCCGGAAACAAAGCGGCATATTCGTTTTTTTATGAAGTCAATTTTCTTGACTTTAATGTCAATACATCCCTAGAATACTTTAGAGCCTATCCGAATAACTACGATGAGCTGCCATTGTAGTTATCCGGATAGGCTCTTATATGGCAAAAGTAACATTAATGCGTCAGGCGGCACAAGAACTGGAAAGTCTGCCGCTTGTCATACATGTTCGTGTCTTGTCATTGTTGGAACGTCTGGCATACTGGCCGGCCGTGAGCGGGGCAAAACCCCTGACCGGCCCGCTGTCCGGGCGATACAGACTTCGGACCGGGGACTACCGTCTCCAATTCCGTGTGCAAGGCGGTACGGTTATCGTGGAAAAGATCGGGCATCGTTCCCGTTTTTACAAATAAGGATCTCATCCCAAAAACGTGGGTGAAATTTGTTCGGATATTGCAGGAAAGCGAAAAATGCGTTTATCGCATATGGCCAACGGCAGTATGATAAACAGGCGACATCCCGTGGGGGAAGTCGCCCGTGCCGTATGGCACCT
>JACRIL010000176.1 GCA_016235825.1 Planctomycetota bacterium | reverse complement strand
GGCCAGGCACGTGCCGTCCGTGGCACGTGCAGGCATAGCTTGGACCTCCTTTCAGTTATGCATTCACATACATAACCGTCGGAGGTCCTTGTATTTATAGATGAGGAATTATCGGACAGCCTCAACTTGTTGCACGCGGAAAATTCGTATCATTCCGCCAGCACGAATCCCTTGACAGCCGCCGCTAAATACAGAATGAACGCGCAAAATAGAAAGGTCGTGAATCCGAGGGCCATCCCGATTATGCCCAGTGTGCGAGGTTTTCCCCAGATGACGGCGATTATGCTGATTGGTTCGACTGCAAAAAAAGCACCGGTGGAAATCATGAAGACCGCATAGGCCCAATGCATGGCGCGAACGTGAGTGCCCGCCGGAATCGCGAAAAGATCCAACGAGAATAAAATGATTAAAATGTGGGCGGCAATCCCCAAGGTAATTGCGACAATACCCCAGACCCTCGTTTTGGATACGTGGGCCTGGGGTATATTATCTTGCTCGTCGCTCATTTAGTTATCCGCCGGTACTATTTTTTATCCAGGACCTCGATGGGCGGCATGGCCTTGCCTTCGAGATATTCCAGGCTCGCCCCGCCGCCGGTGGAGACGTGGGTCATTTTTTTGTCCAGGCCCATTTCCTCGACGGCCGCAGCCGAGTCGCCGCCGCCGATGACTGTAACCGCGCCCTTGCCTGTGGCGTCGGCAACCGCCTGCGCTACCGCCTTTGTGCCGGCCGCAAAATCCTTGTGCTCGAACACGCCCATCGGCCCGTTCCATACGACCGTGCCGGCCTTGGCTATTATGTAGCCGAACGCCTTGATCGTCTTGGGTCCGATATCGACGCCCATCAGGCCGTCGGGGATGTTCATGTCGTCGACCGGCGTGGGCCTGCCCGCCGCCATCTTCTCGAAGTCGAATCGGTCCACGGCGACGTGGTCGCACGGCAGCAGAATCTTGCCGCCCCCCGAGGCCAGCAGTTTCTTCATCTCCTCGACCTGGTCTTCCTCGACTCGGCTCTTGCCGACCTTCGCGCCATTTGCCTTCAGCAACGTGTAGGCCATCGCCCCGCCTATGAGAATCCAGTCCACCTTGCCCAGCAGGGCGGAGATGAGCTTGATCTTGTCGGAGACCTTCGCCCCGCCGAGTATCGCCACGAATGGATGCTTGGGGTTCGCCACGGCCTCGCTGAGATATTTTATTTCCTTTTCAACGAGGTAACCCGCGACGGCCGGACCGCCCTTGGCCTGGATCGCCTTGGCCAGGCCGTACATGCTCACGTGCTTGCGATGGCATGTGCCGAACGCGTCGTTGACGTAGACCTCGCCCAGCCGGGCCAGCTTCTCGGTGAATTCCTTTATCTGGGCTTCCTGCTGGGGCGTCGGCTTCTTGTCGGGGTTCTTCTTGGCCTTGTCGATCAGGTCCTCGCCCGCCTCGAAGCGGACGTTTTCCAGCAGTATGACCTCGCCGCCCTTGAGCGCCTTGACGACCGCCCGATCGGAGTCCGCGGCAACTTCCTTGTCGCCCATCTTCACCGGTTTGCCCAGTAGTTGGGCAAGTCGGTCGGCGGCGGGCTTGTTTGAGAACTCGGCCTCGTAACCCTTGCCGCTGGGCCGGCCGCAATGGCTCAAAAGTACGCACTTGCCGCCCTGTTCGAGCACCTTTTTTATGCTCGGCAGGGCCGCGACGATCCGCTTGTCGTTGGTAACCTTGCCGTCCTTGATCGGGACGTTGAAGTCCACCCTCATCAGAACGCACTTGCCCTTGCAGTCGATGTCGTTGATCGTCTTGGTCGCCATACGATTTTTCCTCTGTGTTTAAAAAGCCTTTTGTCGCGGGCTGTTTTTGCGTGCCCGCGTCTTTTTTTACGGCCGGCAATGCTATCCTGGCCGTGCGATTTTGACAAGCTGTCAATCTTCGTCGATATCGGCCTGGACGTTCATCGCCTGGTTGGCGAGTTTGTCTGCCTGCTTGTTTAGCTCGCGGGGGACGTGGCGGAACGTGCACTTTGCGAACGCCTTGCGCAGTTCCATCGCATCCTGGAAGAGCGGGATGAGTTTGGCGTTCTTGACGCGATACACGCCCGTCATCTGGCGGACGAGCAATTCGGAGTCGCTGACGATCTCGACGTGATCGGCTCCGAGCTGTTTGGCCTTCTGGAGGGCCGTTATCAGGCCGCGATACTCGGCCACATTATTGGTCGCCCGGCCGATGAACACGCCCGATTTGCCGAGGACCTGCCCGTCCTGATCGACGATCACAATGCCCGCCCCGGCCGGGCCCGGGTTGCCTCGCGATCCGCCGTCGATGTTTATTGTCAGCTTCACGGTTGACATGGCGTTTGTCGGCGTCCGGCTTATTTCTTGGCGGCCTTCGGGGGCAGGTAGAGGATTCTGCCGCAGTTGTCGCACGTGCGGACCTGATCGAGTTCGGGCGAACTCAGCGCGTTGGCGTGCTCGGCGTTGAGGCCCATGTAGCAGCCCCCGCAGACGTACTCGAACGGAGGGCGCTTGCCGTGTATCTCGATCGCGGCCATTGCCTCGCCTTCATATTGTTCCGAAAGCCTGTCGAATGTGGCCAGGATATCGCGGGCGACATCCTTCGCGGCCTCCTGCCTTTTGGCGGCCAGCTCGGAGTGCATCGCGTTGAGCTTGTCCAGTTCGGCCGTGTTGGTCGCCTGCACTTCCTTGAGCCTCTCCTGCTCGTGCAGGACCTGCTGGGCGGCTTTCTGGGCCTCGGCGCCGACAGAATCGATCTCGACCCTGATCCTGAGAACTTCCTCCTCGATCCTGGCGTTGTCGGCCTTGATCGTGTTGATCTGGGTCAGGATGGCGGAATATTCCTTGTTGGTCTTGGCGGTGTTGAGGGCGATGCGATACCTGGCGACCTGCTCTTCCTTGGTTTTAAGGTCCAGTTCAAGCCCGTCGGCATCCTTGCGGCGCTGCGTGGCCTTGTCCTGAAGCGCAAGGTGGTCCGCCTGCGCCTGCTCGATGCGCCGCTGCTGAAAGGCAACGGCGTTCTGCCGAGTCTTGAGCTTTGCTTTGACAAGCGTAAGCTGCCGCTCGATCGTCTGTAGATTCAGGAGACCTTCAAGGATTTTGGCCATCAATTTCGCTCTCTTCACTTGTAAGTTGCGTCAACTCCACGCGTCGAAACAGCATTATCCGGATTCGCCGGCAAAGATCAAGGAACTTTTCGGCCAATCTTGGGAAGCGCCCGGACCTCTCGCGGCCGCCGAATCAATCTCCTCGCCGGGGCACTTCCCAAAAATTCGGAAAAATGCCCTTGCATTGCCGCGCCATTTGGGGTAAATGGCGGATGGCGTGAGAAAGCAAGTCTGCACGGTGCATTAAACAGGAATGTCGCAGGAAGGACCGCCGTTTTGCGCAGGGCGGCCAACTGGGTTCCTTCGGCATTCCTTTTTTATTGGCCGATTCCGCGGCTGTTCCCGCTTGGGGGCCTTTTGCGGCCGGGGCGGCCGTGATACTCATGAGCAAGATGCCCATGCTACTTTTTCAACGGGTTGCTAGCCCGGAGGGCGACTGAAAATAGCCCAGGGTGAAGCAAAATCCGCCGCAGGCGGATGAGCGAAACCCTGGGAAAGAATTATCATTCAAAGTTTCCAAAAGTTGCGATCCCGCCGCTGGCAGATGATCCCAAATACAGGAAAGCCACGGCCAAAATCCAGGTCGAGTTATTCATCTGTTTTGGCGAGGGTGTTGCCTGCATCACGACGGATAAAAGTTGAATCGAAAGTTCTCGGCTGGGGCATTTCGGGAGTTTGTCAAGTCTGCCGTGGCGGGATCAACAATTTGAGAACATCATGTTGAATGTCGATTGTCCCAGGGTTTCGCTTCGTCCGCCTTCGCCAAGGCTTCGGCGGACTTCGCTTCACCCTGGGCTATTTTCATACGCCCTGCGGGCTGAAAAGTTTTGTGCCAGAAAAATAAAATGAGTTCCGACGTGAACAAGCCGTAGCGCCCGCAGTAGACGAAAAACAGGGCAAGTCAGAAACTCATCCTGGCATGAAAGAGAGCCAGAAAAATTCGCCATAAATCATAAATATATAAAAAGCCCACATTGATATATCCAGAATAACCAGAATAAACCAAAGAAGATGGGATCGTGTCGCCAATGCCCCTATAAATGGAATCCCCATTAAAACAAAAACCAAAAAACTTCCGAAAATGCCTACTATGATCCTTATTGCAGAAGAGTAGCCCAATGAATTTCCGGGCAATAAGCCCCGAAAAAAACATCCGCCTACAAACCAGGCCTTTCCTAAATTCGATATTGGTCGCGAACAAAATGACATGATACATATCGCTATCAGGGACAAAAGGCCCACTAGAATGCAGTAGACTAGAACTCCGCGAACTACGCGTTGGCGAAGCGTCCCGGCGGGCCTCTTTTGAGGCATTTGACCGTTATTTTGATTACTGCCATTGGCATTTTTGATATTCATATTTCATCCTCCCGGAATCGGCTTACATTCTCTCGATGGTCTTGATGCCCAGGAGGTCCAGGCCTTTTTGGATTACAGCGGCGGTCAGGCGGCACAGTTCGAGGCGGCTGGCGCGGGTGGGGCCGTCGGCCTTGAGGACCGGACAGGACTCGTAAAAGCCCATGAACGCACCGGCCAGGTCGAAAAGGTACGCGCAGAGATAGTTGGGCATGCAGTCGTCGGCGACGGACTGAATGGTCTCCGGGAATTGCAGGATTTTTACCGCCAGCGCCCGCTCGGCAGGTTCCGTTATCCGAATCGCCCCGGCCTTTTCCGCCGTGGCACGGGCGTCCCGCCCGTGTGTTCCATGGGCATCCTGCCCATGGACGGCCGTTTGCTTCAAATGTGTCGTGGGCGTCTCGCCCGCGTGTGGCGAGGGCATCTTGCCCTCGGACAGTCCGGCCTTACCCTCAATGCTGCGAATTCGTGCGTAGGCGTACTGCATGTATGGTGCGGTGTTGCCCTCGAGCGAGAGCATCTTGTCCCAACTGAAGACGTAATCGCTGGTGCGATTCTGGCTCAGGTCGGCGTACTTGACGGCCCCGATGCCGACCGTCTTGGCGATATCCTTCCGTTCATCCTCAGGCAGGTCGGGATTTTTCTCGCTGACTAGCTTGAATGCACGTTCCTCGGCCTCTTTCAACAGTTCCATCAGCTTGACCGTGCCGCCCGTGCGGGTCTTGAACGGCTTGCCGTCCGGCCCCATCATCGTGCCAAACGCGATGTGCTCGGCGCGAACATCTTCCGGCAGAAATCCCGCCGCGCCGGCCACAGCGAAAAGCTGTTTGAAATGCAGCGACTGGCGGGCATCGACGACATACAGAATCCGCCCGGCGTGAAGCGTCCCAACGCGATAGCGGATTGCGGCAAGGTCGGTCGTGGCATACAGAAAACCCTCGTCGGATTTCCGGACGATGAACGGCAGCGGCTCGCCGTCCTTGCCCTTGAATTGCGGCAGAAAGACGCACTGCGCTCCCTGCGACTCCGTCAGTAGTCCAGCCTTTCGCAGATCGGCCACCACGTTCGGCAGATCGCCGTTGTAAAAGCTCTCGCCGCAAGTGTCATCGCTGTTTAGTAAAACACCTAACCCTTCTTTTTCACTGTAGACGCTCAAACACTTTTCCAATGATATGGCGTTATACATGCCCCAAAACTCTTTAATATTTTGATAATCTATATTGATCCCAAATAAACGCATGAATTTTCTTAATAATTTCTTAAAGCATCTCTTCAACCATCGCCACGTTCGAATAGAAATATGTTTCGATTTTTCGTCCCACGTCTGGAGTTCTGCCACTTTTCTTCTCGCACGTTTGGCAAATTTCGGATCAGAATCAAACTTGGCCCTTGCCTTAATATATAATTGCTCAAGATCCTCCAAATCTTTTGGAGAGGCTTCCTCTGTACCAATATATGCCAGCAGCATGCCGTATTGAGTACCCCAGTCGCCGACGTGGTTCTGGCGGATGACTTTGTGGCCGAGGAAGGGCAGGACGCGGGCCAGGCAGTCGCCGATGATCGTGCTGCGGAGATGGCCGACGTGCATCTCCTTGGCGAGGTTGGGTGCGGAATAATCGACCACGACGGTCTGGGGCGTTTGTGCCGGCTGGGCGCCAAGTTTCTCCTTGTCGCCGGCAGCGGCGGCCAACTGCTTTTCGGCAAACGCACCTGAAAGCGTGATATTAATGAAGCCCGGCCCGGCGACCTCGATTTTTTCGGCCAGGTCTGTCAAACCGTCAGGCCCGGCCCCCATAAGCCTCTCGACGACTTGTTCTGCCAGTTTTCGCGGGTTGGTCTTGAGTTTCTTCGCGGCGGCCATCACGCCGTTGGCCTGGTAATCGCCGAACTCGGCCTTGGCAGACGGCGCGACGATGGCCGGGCAGTCGGCGGGTATGCCCGCCGCGACCATTGCATTGCAAACTGTTTTTTCCAATCGATTCCGAAGGTTCACGTTATGACTCGCGGACAAACCTGATCTGGCAGGCGGTTTTATAAGTGGCACGGGCGTCCCGCCCGTGTGTCCCATGGGCATCTTGCCCATGGCAATTCGTCCTTTGTGCATGGCCGGGACGGCCATGCGACACATGGGCGAGACGCCCATGCCACATCAGAATGGTTTTTCCAATCGGCATACTGTTATTGTTCCTCGCCGGCGGCGGGCGATTTGCGTGTCTTCCAGGTTACGCGGGGGCTTGCGCCCCAGATCAGTTCGAGGTCGTAATATTTCCGGTGGGTCTGGCTGAAGATGTGCACCACCACGTCCACGAAGTCCAGGACGATCCAGTCGGCAGAGTCCATGCCGGCGGTCTGCCAGACCTTCTGGCCCATCTTTGCGCCCGCGGCGATTATATCGTCGGCGACAGACCGCATTTGCCGTCCGCTTGTGCCGGTGCAGATGACGAAGTAGTCGGTTACGGGACTTGCGCCCCGCAGGTCCAGCACGACGGCATCCTCGGCGTTATCGTGGTGGGCGGTTCGGGCGGCCTCGACCGCGAGTTTTCTGGCCGGGTCGGCCTTGGCGACCGGCCGGGTCGCCGGCATGCCGGCCGGCCTGGCGCTTCGCCTGACGGACTTAGGCTTTGCTTTTTTTATTGCCAACTTCATTCTCCTGAATCAAAGCAGCGTCCCCGCATTAACATGCGGGGCTTTAAAAATAACTCCTCAAAAATTCGTCGGCGACATTATAACAATCGCGGCGTCCCGAGGCTGTCGAGACGCCGCGATATTATATCTTGCTCAAACTCATCGGGATATTTACTTCTTGAGGGCCAGACCTTCCTGCTTGGGAATCCTCATTCCATAGAACGAGCGGTAGACAAAGGCCAATGCGACGGCCAGCAGCGCCGCCCCGACGAACATCTTGGTGTTCGATTCCATCTTGACGGCGATTTCCGCCGCCAGGAGGCCGAACAGCGTGGTGAACTTGATGACCGGGTTCATGGCCACGCTTGAGGTGTCCTTGAACGGGTCGCCGACCGTGTCGCCGACGACGGTGGCGGCGTGCAATTCGGTGCCCTTCATCTTCAGGTCGACCTCGACGATCTTCTTGGCGTTGTCCCACGCGCCGCCTGCGTTGGCCATAAAGACGGCCTGGAACAGCCCGAAGAACGCGATGGCTATCAGGTAGCCGATGAAGAAGTACGGGTCGAACATCGCCATCGCAAGGGCCATGCAGAAGATCACGGCGAAGATGTTCACCATGCCCTTCTGGGCGTATTGCGTGCAGATCTTGACGACTTCCTTTGAGTCCTTCATGTCGGCCTGCCGGCTGGTCAGGTCCATGTGCTCCTTTATGTAGACGACGGCCCGGAACGAGCCTGTTACGACGGCCTGGCAGGACGCGCCCGTGAACCAGTAGATCGTCGCCCCGCCCATCAGCAGGCCGAAGGCGATGGTCGGCTGAACCAGGCTCAGGTTGGCCACGACGTTTCCGAACTGCTTGTCCAGGAACAGGATGATGCCGAAGACCATCGTGGTAGCGCCTACGACGGCGGTGCCGATGAGCACCGGCTTGGCTGTGGCCTTGAAGGTGTTGCCCGCCCCGTCGTTGGATTCCAGGAAGTGCTTGGCGTTCTCAAAGTCCGGCTCGAAGCCGAAGTCGTTCTTGATTCCCTCGGCGGTTTTTTTCTTTTCTTCTTCGCTGGCGCCTTCGATCTGGGCCAGTTCGTAAACGCTCTGGGCGTTGTCGGTAACCGGGCCGAAGCTGTCAACCGCGATGGTAACCGGCCCCATGCCCAAAAAGCCGAACGCCACCAGGCCGAACGCAAAGATCGACGCCGCGAACGGATATTCCTTGGGCATCATCTCCACCAGCGCCGCGTTTCCGGACAGTTTGTAGGCGATGAACATCAGGCCCACAATCACCATGCCGATCCAGAAGGCCGAGAAGTTGCCCGCCACGAAACCCGACAGGATCGTCAGCGGCGCGCCGCCCTGCTGGGCCGACTTCATCACCTCGTCCACATGCTTGCTGTTGGTGGAGGTGAATATCTTGGTGAATTCGGGTATGAGGGCCCCGGCGATCGTGCCGCACGAGATTATCACCGCCAGCACCCACCACATCTGGCCGTAGGGTTTGTCGTTCAGCAGCAGCCAGCTTGCGACGAAGGTAACCGCGATCGAGATAATCGAGGTCAGCCAGACAAGGTGAGTGAGCGGATGCTCGGGGTTGAAGGTCTTGGACTGGCTGAATTTGGCCATGGTAACCTTTTCGTTGATGTAGTAGGACGCCAGCGAGGTCAGGATCATCAATATCCTCATGACGAATAGCCAGATGATGAGTTCGCCGCAGGCAGTATTGTCGCCCGAAAGCGCCAGGCACAGGAATGCGATCAAGGCCACGCCGGTAACGCCGTAGGTCTCAAAGCCGTCGGCAGTCGGACCGACGCTGTCGCCGGCGTTGTCGCCCGTGCAGTCGGCAATGACGCCCGGATTTTTCGGATCGTCCTCGGGGAGCTTGAAGATGATCTTCATCAGGTCGCTGCCGATGTCGGCGATCTTGGTGAAAATGCCGCCGCAGATACGCAGGGCCGAGGCGCCCAGCGACTCGCCGATGGCGAATCCGATGAAGCACGCCCCGACAAGGTTAAGAGGCAGGAAGACCAGGATGCAGATCATGAAGAACAGTTCGACGCTGACCAGCAGCAGGCCGACGCTCATGCCGGCCTTCATGGGCACCGTCATCGCGCCGATGGGGTAGCCCCTGAGCGCGTTGAATGCGGCCCGACAGTTGGCCCGCGTGTTGATTCGGATGCCGAACCATGCCACCGCATAGCTGCCAAGGATGCCCAATACCGAGCAGGCCAAAATCAGGGCGATCGGCCCGACAGTCTTGTCCTGGAGCGCGCCATAATAATAAACCACGCAAAGACCGACCAGTATCCACAGCACGATCAGGAACTTGCCCTGCTGGAGCAGGTAGGTCTTGCAGGTCTCCCAGATGGTGTCGCTGACGGCGGCCATCTTGGCGTGGACGGGCATCTTCTTGATCTGGTTGTACTGGAAGACGCCGAAGGCCAGCCCGATCAGGCAGACGATCAGCCCGACGTACATGAGATGCTCGCCTTGGACCTTTCCGCCCAAAAAGGTGATTTTCTTAAGATCCGGCAGGACGATATCGGCCTCGCTGCCGCCGTGTGCGGCCTTAGCCGGGGCGCCAGCCGCCGCCGGAGTCGGGCCTACCTGCGAGCCGCTGGCAAAAATCGATCCGCTGTTTGCCGCCCATGCGAAAATGGCGACCAAAGCCATCGCCGGCAGTCCTATCCTGAGGATGTTCCTGGCAGTCATTACTGTCCTTCCTTGCCAAAACCGCGATTTTCCGCCCCTTT
Organism: Planctomycetota bacterium; assembly: GCA_016235825.1. GTDB lineage: Bacteria > Planctomycetota > Phycisphaerae > SM23-33 > SM23-33 > JACRIL01. The sequence continues at coordinate 6,902 of JACRIL010000176.1, read as the reverse complement.
ATGATGCTGGCCAATCGCCCTTGCCGGCGGGGCATAAAGACCGGCTGGACGAGCAGTTGACGTTGCGGATGCGGTAATTTTCAGGCCCCGGACCCGCGGGCCAAGGGCGTGAACACGGCCTCTACAGCAGGCCTGTCATGCCAGAACGCTTGATGCTCTTGCGCTGCCGGCGGCGGTTGCGTTCCGAGGGCTTCTCGTAGTAACTCTTGCGCTTCATGTCCTTTACAAGCCCTTCCTTCTCGCAGAGCTTCTTGAACCGCTTGACAAGCTGTTCGATGCTTTCGTTAGACCTGGCCTTGATTTTTATCATTCAGCCGATGCGTCCTTTCTGACAAACCTATGACCCGCCAACGGGTCTAGTAATCCGGAAACAAGGAACCCGGTATGATATGGTTTGCGACAGACTATTCAAGACTTTTTAAACCGGAATGTGGTGTTTTTTTGCCGGGCGGGGCGAAAGGACGCCTTGACCTTGCCGGCGGCGGCACTACAATCAATAGGCGGAAGAATGCCCGTCAAACACTTCAACTAAGATTGGAGACTTAACGATGAACGGCAAATGGGTTTTAATACCGGTTTTCGCGGCTGTTATGGCTTTGGGGCCCGCAGGTTTGCTTGGACAGACCGGCGTGGATGTCGGCAACACGAATACCGACACCTGGATAACCGCCGAAGGCAGCGCCGGCGGGCTGGACCTCAAGGCCCAGGACGAGGCCAAGAACCAGGCCCTGCGCAAGGCGGTCGAAAAGGCCTGCGGCGTCTTTATCAACGCCCAGTCCAAGGCGCAGGATTACAAGCTCGTCTACGACAAGATCATGGCCAACACGGTCGGCTACGTCGTGGAATCGAAGGACCCCAAGTTCACCAAGGACGAGGCGGCCAATATCACCATATGCAAGATCACCTGCCGCGTCTCGACCCGCAAGTTCGAGGAAGACTGGGCCCTGATAGCCCACACCAAGCACCAGGAGGGCAATCCGCGGGTGATCATCGTGATAGCCGAGACCACCGAGGAGATGGTCAAGGACCTGCTCGAGGAAAACAAATCTGATTCGACCTCGACGGTCGAGACGAAAATCGAGGGGACTGTAACCGACGAGGCGCTGCGGACGGCCAACATCACCCGCAGCGGCGAGGGGTACGTCTGGATTGATTCGCGCAACCGCCGCTGGCTGTTCGGCGGGCGGACGACGACGGAGATACAGTGCATTTCCGGCGAGCAGGTAACCGAGGAAGAAAAACTCGCCGCCCGAAGGCACTTTCAGTCGGTCATAAAGACCACGGCCGCCAGCCAGGGTTCCTCGACGAAGGCGGTCTGGAAGCGGCTGGCCGCGACGATCGAGGAAAAGGGCACGGTCCAGACCAAGCTCGAGGAGTTCCTGCTGAGCAAGGATTTCAAACTGGTCGACCAGTCGGTGGCCAAGGACGTCAACAAGCGGGACATAATGCTGGCGATGGGCGGCGACGACATGGCGGCCGTCTCGGCCCTGGGCGCAAAGTTCCATGCCGACGTGGTGATTCTGGGCACAGCCACCGTAAAGCAGAGCGGACAGCGCGAGATAAACGTCGCAGGAACGAAAGCAAACATGTTCACGTACTCCGGCCGGCTGGTCGTCAGGGCGATCCGGACCGACTCGGCGCAGCTCATCGTCTCGCGGGCGTTCGGGCCTTACGAGACAACCTCGATGAAACAGGGCGACGAGGCCAAGATGCTGGCCGACATGGCCGACAAGGCCGCCCCGGAACTCCTCAAGAGCGTCATCGAAGCATGGCGAAAGCAGGTCAACGTAACCCGCAACGTCAGCATAATGATCTCGGGCATGGACTTCGCCGCGTGGAAGACCTTCAAGGCCGAGATGGAAAAACTCCGAGGCGTCCAGAACCTGCGCCTGCGAGAGATAACCGAGTCGGTGGCCAACATCGACGCGGAATACGATTTCACCGCCGAGAACCTGGCAGACAACATGACCAGCCTCAAAGAGACCAAGCTGGCCGTTACCGAGATTTCCCCGAATCGCATCAAGGCCAAGGTCGTGAAATAGAAAAACCCGGCAGATATTTTCGGGCGTCAGGGCGACTGTCGGCAACGGGAAAACCGCCATGGATACTTGCCAGATAGCCTGGGCCGATTCACTGTCCGTCGGCGATGGGCATATCGATTCCCAGCATAAAAAGCTGATCGGACTTATTTCCTCGATCAGCGAATACATCCCGAAACCGAAGGACAAGGATGTAATGGGCGAGGCAGTCGAATATGCGGGCACACACTTCGGCGACGAAGAGGCCTATATGGCGAAGATAGGCTATCCCGCCCTGGCGGCGCATCAAACCGAGCACAAAAGATTGGCGATCATCCTGATGGGATACAAAAAGGATTTCAACGAAGGCAGAATCAACATGTTTTCATTCAAGCAGTTCATGTTTCTATGGATACGCGATCACATCATGGACACCGACAGGAAGATCGGCGAATTTTTAAGAGAGACTCCAGAATCCCGGTATGGCCCGGCTGAATAGCGACTGCGCAATTTGAAATCTGAGATTTGAAATTTGAGATTTGAGATTTGAGATTTGAAATCTGAAATCTGAGATACGATCAGTCCGCCCATTCGATCAGGCCAGCAGTCCGGCGAGTTTTTTTATGACCAGCCCGACGACGATCTCGGGGGTGGATGCCCCGGCCAGCAGCCCCAGACGGACCGGCCGGCCAGCCGGCAGCCAATGCGACCGCCGCACGGCCCTGCCGGAGGCAATGTCGAACGCCATCAGGTCGCCGTCCGGCTGGAAGGCCGCGTCGTCCTCGATGAGCCAGGCCGGGCAGTGCCTCTGGGCCAGGGCGTGAAGGTGTCTTGTGTTCGACGAGTCGAACCCGCCGACCACCACGGCCAGGTCCAGACCGGATTTACACAACTCCACCGCGGCGTTCTGGCGGTTCTGCGTGGCCTGGCAGACGGTCGGCTGAAAGATCAGCCTGCCGGCCGCGGCGGGGCCGAATTTCCGCTCGAATGCGACGTTCAGCATCCGGCGGACCTGGAGCGTCTGATCGTAAAGCATGGTGGTCTGGCTGACCTGTGCGAGCCTGTCGAACGCGGCCATGTCGCCGGCGTTCGAGGCCGATCGGCCGAATGCCGCCGTTGGCGAAGGCGATTCGGTCCCGCCGGCCAGCGTGTCGGCGAATTTTTCCACGTCGTCGATGCCGCCCAGCACGATGTACTTTCCGCCGGCCCGTTCGAGCCGACCTTTGGTAACGACCGTCTCGTCATGTTCGGCCCGGCCGAAGATCGCCACGGCAAAGCCGTCCCGAGCCGCCCGCGCGGACCATTCCCACAGCCGCCTGACGTCGGGGCAACTGCAATCGATCACCTTGCAGCCGATGCCGGCAAGGTCGTCCTCGACCTGCGGCGGGACGCCGAAGGCCGGTATGACGGCCGTGTCGCCGGCCGAGATATGCCTTGACAGTTCCTGCCTGTGCGAACCGTCCAGGATCACGACGCCTCTGGATGAGAAATACCTGTTGACCCACGGATTGTGAATGATCTGGCCAAGCAGGACGATCCTGCCGGCCTCGCCCGGCCTGTCAAGCTGCATCTGAAGGCTTGCCAGCGCCCTGCCGACGCCCCTGCAGAATCCGAAGACCCTCGGCAAAAATATGGTCCCGCCGGGCAGACGCATGACGTTGCCCGCCTTGCGGACGGCGTCCACGACGGGGCTGGCGAACGCGTGCAGCCCCCCGGTCAGGCGGCCGACGTCTGCCCGCGAATGGTTCGGATTGCTCATGCAGGAATGATACCAGAATAAGACCGGCGGGATAAACCCTAATTAAGGGGCACGATGCCCTTGCGAAGGACGAATTTGACCAGGTCGGTCTGGTTGTGGATGTCGAGCTTCCGCATGAGCCGCGTCCGGTGCGTGTCCACGGTCTTTATCGCCAGGCCCAGCGTCTGGGCGATTTCGCGGTTCGTCTTGCCCTCGGCGATCATCTGGAGGACCTGCCTCTCGCGGCTGGAAAGGGTTTCGTAGAGATCGCCTTCGCCCTTGCCGATGCGGTCTATCACGCTCCTGGAAATGCCCGGCCCAAGGCAGAATTCGCCGGCGGCGACCCGGTGAATCGCGTCAAGGACCTGCTCGGCGGGCGACTCCTTGAGGTAATATCCGACGGCCCCGTATTCCAGCGCCGTGGCGATCATCTGCTCGTCGTCGTGCATGCTCAGGATGAGCACGGCGGCGTCCCTGAGCTTTCGGGTGAGGTCGCGGCAGACGTCCAGGCCGTTGAGCCGGGGCAGGCTGATGTCCAGCACGATGACGTCCGGCTGGACTTTTGCGGCCTCCTCGACGATTTTCAGTCCGTCGCCGCACTGGCCGACAATGGCAATTGCCAGGTCTTTGGCCAGAAAGGCCGCCAGCCCTTCACGGACCATCGCGTGGTCGTCGGCGAGAAAAACCCTGATATTTCCCTGTGCCATCCTGTGTTCCTGCTGTGATAAAAAAACCGCCGCCTCGGCAATCGGCATCGCTTTAAAAGCAAACCGTCATAAGTATGGCGGATTATACCTCATCCCGATTGCTAAATCAAAAACCTGTTTCAAACAATCCCGCTGATTGTGAAGACTGGGGCGAGCGTCTCAATGTGCGGGATTATCAGGGGAAGGCCCTTCAAGCTTCTCTATGTCAGCCCTGTCCTGCGCCCTTCCCGCCGCCCTTTTGTTGGCAATAAATTCTGTCCGCCCAAGAAATGGAACAGAAGTGCCTCCATATTCGCCCTGCGATTTGCCGGCATCGGCCTGCTCCCACGAAACGCCTTGAATCGAGGTGATGAGGTCGATCCGGACAGGAGGATATCCCAGTTGAATGATCTGATTGGATTTTTCAAAATCCTCCGGTTTCAGGTCGACCTGGCCAAAACCGAAAGCCTTCAATGCCGCAATAATTCGTTTGGCATTATCCCGATTGGGACGGACGTATACATCGAGATCACGGGTGAACCGTGGAATGCCGTGATGGGCCAATGCATAGCCGCCCACGACAAGATACTCAACTTTTTGGGAGTTGAATAATTCGAGCAACTCTTTGAAGTCGCGGTAAATCTCCATGAAACTCCCTTCGCATGATTTCCACAGCCTCGATGCGCTCGCCCGGCGGCCGGCTGAGCCAGTATTCAATGTCCTCCCGCTCGGCGGACCGGTCGAAGAGCGATCGTATGCGTACCACCTTCTGGATCATGCGTTCATTATCCTATTTTCCATCCGGACTGTAAAGCTGCTAAAAAAGTAGATGAACAACTTGTCATACGCGAAATGACTGCATATCTGAACAACGAGTAAGTCCTCATCCTTCCGTTACTGTTTGTATCACTTTCCTCCAATGTACCAGACATAAGCATCGTCACCAATCGTCAACCAGGAATGATTTGAATCAAAAGGATCCAACTGACTTCCTTTGAGCCGGGCATCAGCGCCAATCACCAAGCCGTGGCATGAACTGAACCCTCCCGGATACCCCACATGGACAGACCTGTTGTCTTTATAAAAGGTCACAAAACCAAGCCCATTAAGGCCTGTCGGCAGGTTATTAAGAGGTTCACGCTCCTTGTACCGAATGACGGATGAGGTCGGGGCACTTGAGGTTGATTCCGCGAATGAGTCCTGTTTTTTAAACTGATAATTTGCCGCCCACGCTCTTACGGCGGGAATGTCCACCTGATGCTTTACTCGCAGATAGTATCCCAGGATGTATGGTACGCCAGGCGAGGGGAAATATGGTTCGCAGTCGAGGAAGACCAGCAATAATATGAACGTTCCCGTCATCCACTTGCGGGTTGCCAGTCGCACGATGAGGGCAACCAGCAAAATAACGCCGGAAATGAGCATTACCAGGAGTGTAATACAAGTTGTTGTCGGCCAGCCGAGGTAGCCCCAAAGGATATTGTCGGCTTTGCAAAACGCCATAACCACCAGGACGACCATCAGAATTGTCCTGACAGGTCTTTTCTTTCTGACGGGTTTTGCCTTCGGTTCAGTTTCCATATCCAAATCCCTCCTGCCGGCCGTTGTCAGATCAGCTTTCTCAGGGCAGCCTGGACGGTGGCTGAGTCTTCGTCCTGGCAGGAGTAGCTCAGACAGGCGCGGGGCGTGAGCGTGGCCGTGGCCTTGCCCGACTGCGACTGGAATCGCACCTGCGCCGAGGTAACGGCCGCGGCGTACTCTTCCAGGAAATCCATGCCGTGCTGCGTGTCGGTGAATTTCGGGCTGTACGGGCCGATCATGTACGAGTTGGCGGCATAGTCGCTGACGCGGACCGACCGAAGCTGGAATTTCTGGGTGTTTTTGGCGAGCTTTTCGATGGCGTCGGCCACGTCCAGTTCCATCTCCTCGACCACCGCCGACAGCCCCAGCCCGCCGGCCAGAAACGCCCCGACCTGCTCGATGCCCGCCGCCGAGCCGGCGTAAATCTCCATCAGTTCGGCCTTGGGCTTGATCGCAACAGGATAGACCGTAACCTTCTCGACCGCAGACGACGTAACCTCGCGTGTTTCCCTGTTGATCGTCTGGACCGCCTGCTTCGTGCGGCGCGAGATGCTCGCCAGCACGACGGTATCGTTCGCCGAGCAGTTCAGCACGCCGAACTCCTCGTCGTCCGGCAGGCCGAACGATTCCAGCGCCTCGGCCAGCTTCGCCGCGGCCGGACAACCTCGCACCCGCGCAAAATTCAGTTTGTATGATGACATTTTTTGCCTTCCTGTATGCCTGCCGGTTGAAAAATATTTCCGCGTGCAACGAGTTGAGGCTGTCCGATAATTACAGGCCATCGACTATCCATTGTAGCTGTCCATTTTTTTTCCCACAGCGTTCATTATACCGCAGCAGCAACTGATACGCAAAGAAGCACGCCAGGATCTGGGTCTT
>JACRIL010000175.1 GCA_016235825.1 Planctomycetota bacterium | reverse complement strand
CATCACCGAGACGCAGAACCGCAATCGGCGCGCACGGCAGTCCCACGTGAAAGCCAAACTCAGGCGGTTACGCAGACTTGGCGTCAAGTTGTATAAGCTGCGATGCTGCATCATGCCAGAGGAAGTTTCGTTGTAGTGGTAATCATGATGATGAATCTTCGCCTGCATGGCGGAGATATTGCGACGCGATCAGGTGCGGGTGAAAATATTTTTTCCCCTGCTTTTGCGGTACAATCGCGCCGCCAACGTGTTCAATAGCCGGGAAGGAATTACGATGAGAAAAATACTACTGACAGCAACGGCCGTTGCGGTCGTGGCCGCGATTATCTGCCAAAAGGAGACATCCATGGGCCAGTCGGCGCAACCGGCGACCAAACCCGCCGCGTTCGACCCTTCAACCCTCAAGCTCTTTACCGACGGCGGCAAGTATCTGGATAAGTACGAAACGGGCCTGTATCCCGGCGGAAAGAACGACGTGCCGGCCGAGCACCTCAAGGCCGGCGAGCGGATCGCAGCCACCATCAAGCCGCTGGACGCCGACGGCAAGGTTGACGAGGCAAACGGCAAAATCCTGGCCCTCGTTCTGGGCCATTCAAACTGCCTTATGTACTTCACCGCACTCCAGGAGCAGATCAAGACCGGCGCCGGCCAGCTCAATCCGCGATTCGAGCTTGTAAATGCCGCCATGGGCGCCCAGATACTTTCGCAAATCCGCCAACTCAAGGGCTCGGTCTGGAAAAAGGCCGATGATCTTCTGGCCCGTCCCGGCTACTCCGCCAAACAGGTGCAGATTCTGTTCCTGCACTCCACCAATCATAAGGCCGGCAACCCGGACAACGCGCCGCCGGGTGCGTTCCCCGATTCGACGCAGCAAATGCAGAAGGACCTGGCGACGGTCCTGGAGCACTGCGTCAAGACCTATCCCAACCTGAAGATAGCGTACCTGACCTGCGACGGGCTTCGCCACTTCAGCGGCTTTGAGCCGCACGTCTGGCAGGAGGCATTCGCGTTCAAGTGGCTCATCGAGAGCCAGATCAAGGGCGAGGCCGGCACGGCCTTCGAGGACAAGAACGGGAAGACACGCTCGCTGCCCTGGCTGCAATGGGGACCGTATATCTGGGACAAGACCTGGGACAAAAGCTATTTCAGGGACGACGGCGTCCATCCGATCACAAAGGCCCTCGATGCCTTCGTGAAAAAATACTGGAGCTTCCTCATCGCCGACCCTGTGGCGAAAACGTGGCTGTGGAAAGACGGCAAGCCGCCGGCGGCTGCGCCCAAATAATGAAATCGCCGAACAGAACCAAAAAGGAAAATGACAATGAGAAAAACATTGCTGATAGCAATGGCCGTTGCCGTCATAACCGCGATTATCTGCCAGAAGGAGGCGACCATGTGCCAACAAACGAGACCGGCGTCCCAACCCTACACGTTCGATCCAGCCAGCCTCAAGCCGTTCACCGACGGCGGCAAGTATCTGGACAAGTACGTCACGGGCCTGTACCCCGACGGCAAAAACGAAATCCCGGCCGAGCACCTCAAGGCCGGCCAGCGGATCGCCGCGACGATCAAGCCGCTGGATGCCGACGGCAAGGTGGACGAGGCCAATGGCAAAATCCTCGCCCTGGTGATGGGCCATTCCAATTGTCAGATGTATTTCATGGCCCTCAATCAGCAGATCAAGGCCAATTCCGGCCAGCTCAACCCGCGATTTGAGCTTCTCAATGCGGCCGTTGGAGGCCAGCAAATGCCCCAACTCCGCGAACTCAAGGGAGCCGTATGGGACAAGGCCGCTCAACTTACTTCAGCGCCGGGTTATTCCGCCAAGCAGGTGCAGATACTATTCCTGCACACCACTTATCATGGGGCCAAAAACCGCCCGATCAGGCCTCCAGGCGCATTCCCCGAGACGATGCAGCAGATGCAGAAGGACATGGCGACGGTCCTGGAGCACTGCGTAAAGACGTATCCCAACCTGAAGATAGCATATCTGACGTGCGACGGATTTCGCCACTTTAGTAACTTTGAGCCGCACGTCTGGCAGGAGGCGTTCGCATTCAAGTGGCTCATCGAGAGCCAGATAAAGGGCGAGGCTGGCACGGCCTTCGAGGACAAGGATGGAAAGGCCAGGCCCCTGCCCTGGCTGCAATGGGGACCGTACATCTGGGACAATACATGGGACAAAAGCTACTTCAGAGACGACGGCGTCCATCCGATCGCTAAGGCCACGGATATCTTCGTGAAGAAATACTGGAGTTTCCTCATCGCCGATCCTGTCGCCAAAACATGGCTGTGGAAAGACGGCAAGCCGCCGGCGGCCGCGCCCAAATAGCGGGAAAGTCCGTCATAGCCTCGCTTGACGCCGGCCAATATGCTCCGGCATTGCAACTGTCTTATTTGACCTGGCCGGTCAGGCTGCCCGTGTCGCCCCTGCCCTCGATAACGTCGACGATCCTCTGGCAGAAAAACGGCGCGGCCTTGCGCGAAAATTCCTCGTTCGGATGCGAATTGGCCGGGTCGGCCGCATTCTTTTCCGCCAGATACAGCCCGCCCTCGGTTTCCAGGGCGTAAAAGTCCCAGAGGAACACGTTGTCGCCCTTTCTGTCCCAGTCCTTTATGGCCCAGTCGACGAACTCCTTTGTCCGCCGGGCTTCATCCTCGTTCGTCTTGCTCTTCACCAGCGCCGCGGCCGTCCAGACGATGAATTTCGTCCCGGGAAACGATCGCATCTTGTCCAGCAGGGCGGCATACTGGACCTTGAAGTTTTCCAGGCGATGTTCGGCCGAGCCGATCTGGGGTTTGCCCGTGTCCGCCTGGATGTGGCTTACCGGGAAGCAGTGCTTCCAGATGATGACGTCGTATTGTTTCGTCAGCATCTCGAGCGTCGGTTCTTCCTTGAACGGCGACGCGCCGGCGTGCTCGACCCAGATGTTCCAGTAGTCGAAGGGGTAATTCCGCCAGCCGTAAGGCTCCTTCTTTGGAAACGCCTGCTCGATGATCTGATAGTTCGTCTTTTTCCGGGCGTTGTATTCCCCGAACCAGCCGGCCACGCCGCCCTTCCAGATGCAATTGCCCGTGCTGTGGTGAAGCAAGATGATCCTGGCTTCGTTGCTCATAATGGTCTCCTGTCCTGATGGTTTAAAATTCCTGCGTCTCCCCGGGCCGGGGAAATCATTTATTTACGAGGCAGTCGCGGACGAGGTCGAGCGCCTCCTTCGACCTGTCGGCCGCCAGGGCAACAAGCGCGAACCCCTTGTGCCGGCGGAGAATCCTGATGCTTCGCAGATCGATGTTGGCATCCTTGAATCGCTTTGCGACGCGGGCCAGCCCGCCCGGCTCGTCCGGGATGCGGACCACGATCGCGTCCTCGGTTACAGCCTCAAAGCCCGCGTTGTGCAGGGCCAGCAGGGCCGGATCGTATTTGTCCACCGTCAGATTCACCACGGCCAGCTCGTGCACCTCTTCGGCCTCGAGCGTCTCTATGTTCACCCCGGCCCCGGCCAGAGCCTCGGAGATGTCGGCCATCAGGCCCGTGCGGTTCTGCGTTACGATCACTATCTCTTTCATGGCTTGCTCCGCTGTTTGGGTTTGGGTTTGGGTTGGGATTTGATTCCGGAATGATTCTTCCGCGGTGCGGTCAATTTGGCGGCGGTCTTGGCCTGCTCTTGGCGTGCGACCGCGATGTCGGCGACAAGCTCGTCGATCTGCTGAATCTTCACGGACGGCATGATTATAACGTGCGCCCGCTCGCCGTACACCGCGATCTGCCATTTTTTCAGCACCGCCGCCGGCGGCCTGGGAATAACCACCGTTATCGCCCACGGATTCCGCCAGGCCTCCAGGCCGATTTTTCTGAACTGCTCCACGGCGTACTGCGCGTTTTTCAGGCACTGCCCGACCTGCCGCCGGAAGCCGTCCACCCCGGCCCGTTTGATCGCGTACCACAGGAACAGCGGCGTGATGCCGTTGCGCGAGCCGGTCAGCGTGGTGTCGAGCGTGCCGACGTATTCGATGGAACGAGCGATTCGGTCCACGTAATGCTTTTTCGCCAGGACGATGCCGCACGGGATCGGCGAGCCGATGAATTTGTGCCCGCTGATCGAGATGCTGTCGATGCCGGCCCGGAAGTCGTAGGGCGGAATGCCTTCCTGGAAAGGCAGCGTCATGCCGGCAAGGGCCGCGTCGCAGTGGATGTGGAATTCCGCGATGGCCAGCTTCCGCAGGATTTCCTGGATTTTCCCGACGTTGTCCACGCCCTCCGTCATGGTCGTGCCGATATTGGCGAAGATGATCGGCGGCACGTCGCGGTGGATGCGGAGGGTCTCCAGCAGGTCCTCGTAGTCGATCTCGCCGCTTGGCTGCGACTTGACCATGATGTGCCGCATGTTCAGGACGCGAAGATTTTTGTAGACGCTGTAGTGGGTGTCCTCGGAATAGTACGCCACGCCGGCCGGGAACCGCTCGCGGGCAAGGAACAGCCCGTACAGGTTCCCCTCCGTCCCGCCGTTGGTCACGTAGCCCCAATACTGATCCGGCGGAAAATGCGTCAGCTCCGCAAACCACGCCAGAACCTCCCGCTCGATCTGCCGCGTGTGTATCCGATAGGTGCTGTCGACGAACGGGTCGCCCACGTTGTTTATCGGGAATTCCATGAACGGCAGCAGCGGCGTGAAATCAAATTCGCCCGTGCAGGGATACCCCACGAATGTGTGAACCTGCTCCCGCAGATGTCCGTGCAAATTCTCCAGAATCTTCCGGTCCCCCGCCGCCAACTCGCCATTTTTTATCTTCAGATGTCCCATTGATGTTTCACTCATTCATTCATCAATTTGTTATTTTTCATTCCAGCGGATGGACCGGTTGCATGGCTGATTTTCGCGATAAAAGGTATATAACTGGTGCCATGGCCGCATCTGTTTTATCTCGGCGTAGTGCAACGAAGCCGGATTGCGGCCATGCTCTTTTTTATTTTCAATCATCATTTATGTTTTGACCGCTCTAACATAGTTGCCATTTTTCTGAAGAACGTTAAAAAAGCACACGCTCGCAAACAGATACGAGCGTGGCACCCATTTTTACCTCTTGCCGCGAATACTGAACATGCCACCGGCCACCCATTTTTACCTCTTACCGTGAATATTGAACATGCCACCGACCTGAAAAGTTACTATTTTTTTAATATTTTTTTAAATAGCACGACCGTATGGAATATTAACAATGCCAATAATCCGAATATTGTATAATAAGACCAAATTGGACTTTCCAACATATATATACACAAAAAACTAACAACCCAAACACAATAATAAACAATTACCACATATAGAGTTCCTCTTTTGCCTTTTTTGATCTCGCAGTCAATACATTTACCTTCGTATACAATTCCACCACATTTATCACATTTGTCAAACATGGATTGGTCCATATTCGCCTCTCCGATTATTTTGATATCCAAGTGGAATATTTGGTGTTATTTTTGTCTGCATTTGGCGGGTGGCATATCCGGATTTTGCGCCAAGAGGTATAGATCGGGTGCCAGTGCTCGTATCTGTTTGCGAGCATGTTCTTTTTTGTCGTTTCTTCCAAACCAATCGACGGCATACCGACATCCCTTTCATCAACTCATCCTTCTGAGACAATAATATATCCATATCGGACCAAAATGCCAGACAGAACGCGGGGCCGACATATGGCATATCACCCTCACCCTGCCCTCTCCCTGAAGGGCGAGGGGTTTTAATTGGCCGTTCCTTTGTCCGATCTTCCGGGCGGGGATTATACCGCGCTGCGGGCCTCGGCAAGCATAATTTTCCCCGGTCTATTCCGCGAGCCACGAGTTGCGCCTTTTCTTTCGTGGCACGGACGTCCCGTCCGTGTGTTCCAGGGGCATCCTGCCCCTGGAATCCAAAAATAAAAAACCACGACCGGGACGGTCGTGGAACACACGGGCGAGACGCCCGTGCCACTTATCGATTTTTCCGCGAGCAAAACGTCATTACCTGCCGCGGCGTGTGAATTTTCGCCGCCCCCATCCACTCCGGGAGCCGGCGCCCCGGCGGCTTTTCCAGAACGCCTCCTTCTGCTGTTCGGGCGTCGCCCCGGCCTGTGGGACGTGTGCGCCGCGCCCGCTATCGGCAGGGTCGCGAATGAGGTGCGGTATGTTGTGCGGCTCGACCTTGATCGAATGCTGAATAACCGGTATCTGCCTGCCCAGCAGCCGCTCGATCTCGCGGAGGTCGTCCCGCTGCTCATCGCTGCAGAAAGAGATGGCCTGGCCGGCGGCGCCCGCCCGGCCCGTCCGGCCGATGCGGTGAACGTACGTCTCGGCCACGTTGGGCATGTCGTAGTTGATCACGTGCGAGATGTCGTCCACGTCCAGGCCGCGGGCGGCGATGTCGCTGGCGACAAGCACGCGGGTCCTGCCGGCCTTGAAGTTCGCCAGCGCCCTCATGCGGGCGTTCTGGGACTTGTTGGAGTGGATCGCCTCGGCGGCTACGGAATGGGCCAGTTTGCGGACGACCTTGTCGGCCCCGTGCTTGGTGCGTGTGAAAACCAGCGCCCGCGTGATCTGGGGATCGCGCAGCAGGTGCTCCAGCAGCAATATCTTGCTGTACGGTTCGACGAAGTAAAGCGATTGCCTCACCGTATCGGCCGCCGGCGAGTCGGCCGCCACCTTGACGTGAACCGGATCGTGAAGGAGAGTGCCGGCCAGTTCACGAATTTCGCGCGGTATGGTCGCCGAGAACATCAGCGTCTGCCGGCGGGGGGGCAGTTGCGCGAGCACCCGGCGGATGTCGTTGATAAAGCCCATGTCCAGCATCCGGTCGGCCTCGTCGAGGACGAGTATCTCCACGTGCTGGATGGTCAGCAGCCGTTGGTTGAGCAGGTCCAGCAGCCGGCCCGGCGTGGCCACGAGGATGTCCACCCCCCGATGCAGGGCCTGTGTCTGCGGCCCCTGCTTGACGCCGCCGAAGATGACCGTGTGGCGCAGGGTGAGGTTCTGGCCGTACACGCGGAAACTCTCGTCGATCTGTGCGGCCAGTTCGCGCGTGGGCGTGATGACCAGTGCGCGGATCGGCCTGGTATGGCCGTGGGCGCCGCCGTGCCCGGCCGGTTTGTGGGCCGCGCCATGCCCGCTGAGCATCTGGAGGATAGGCAGGGCGAAGGCGGCCGTCTTACCGGTGCCGGTCTGAGCGCAGCCCAGCAGGTCCCTGCCCTCCAGCACGTGCGGAATGGCCTGGGTCTGAATGGCGGTGGGAATGGTGTAGCCTTCGGTCCCGACGGCGCGAAGGAGCGGTTCGATGAGTCGCAGCGTCTTGAATGGCATTGTGCGGCCGTAACTTTCTTGTCAGTCAATGATCGGCTGGCGGCATGGGTCTGGAACCTTCCAAACCTGGCCCCATGGTTCTGCGCGGCTTGTCCGGCGCAGCTTCCGGCTTCGTCAAGACTGCGCCGGACGAGTTAGCGAAGCCGGAAGCGGATGGCCGTGCGTCGCAGATGCAGGTTTCGGAACAGTTCGGCGCAATTTCAGGGCAGCGTCTTTATGCGTTATTTCGGGCGGGGATTATACCGCGCCGCGGCCACCGGCAAAGACAATTTTACCCGACTATTCCGCGCGCAACCCTGGCACGGCAGGCGTGCCGCGGCCTGACGGCAAGTTGCACATCCTGCGCCCTTGAGGCCCGCTTGCGGTCCTTTGCTCTCCGAAGCGAAAGCGAAGGAGGGTATAACAGCCCGTTGAAAAAGTCTCTTTACAGTAGCATTGACGTCTCGTCCATGAGTATCAGGGGCGTCTCGCCCTGAAATGCCCAGAAAACAGCAAAATCCATGGGCAAGATGCCCATGCTACTTTTTCAACGGGCTGATAGACCATGGCCTTTAGCCCTAGGGTCCGGATCGATATCGATGCCTGCGCCGAACTGCCAGCTCGCGCCGCAGGCTGATGTGCCTGAATTCCGGCTTCGCTTCGCTGCGCCGCGACAAGCCTCGACCACCCCGGCTGCCGATGTTGATTTGACCGTCATGCTCGTTTGTGGAAAATAAAAAAGAACATGGCCGCAATCCGGCTTCGTTGCACTACGCCGAGATAAAACAGATGCTGCCATGGCGCCAATTTTTACCGTTTGGCGCGAAACTAACAATGCCACCAGCCTACGCCGGACAAGTCGTCCGCCTGACGGCGGGTTGCACGTCCTTCTACTTTTCTTTTTCTTCCAGCAGATCCTTTGAGAATTTGAGCATGGTGGCGGAGAGGACTTCGCCGGTGTCGATTTTTACGAGTTTGACGAGCATTTCAAACTTTTCTCCGGCCGGGCGGATTTTTGAGAGAATCAGCAGGCTTGCGGCGAGGGCCTTGCCGGGCCGGGTCGCAGGCTGCATGTCGAAGCCGTTGGCGAGGTCCTTCTCGTCGATTATCTGTTTGAGCTGCGAGCGCTCCACAAGTTTGAAGCTGTCGTATCGCCCGACGGCAATCTGGAGTCCGTCGCCCATTCTATCGGCCAGAGCCTTGTCGCACCCCTCTGCCAGCGTGGGCGGCAGGACGGCGGTCGGCGTGCCTCTTGCGATCTGGGCCTGCGAAAAATCGACGATCTGCCGGGCGCACTGGGCGAACAACTGCTCCAGCACGTGCAGGTTCGACTGGCCCTCGACCGGCCTGGCGTCGAAATAATCTTCCGGCGCGGCCACGGGCTTGTCGCTCAGGTTGGAAAGCTCCCTGGCCACCGCGCGGACGATGATGGAATCCAGCGACCGCTGCTCCCAGTTGACGCCTGTGTGGTGGCTGACCAGTGCCTTGGTCTCCGGGCCGCTCTCGCCCTTCTCGCCGTAGGTCAAAAAGACGTACATCCCCATCGTGTACTGCGCGATCTGTCTGAGGATGTATTCGCCATCTTCTTTCAGCGCGCTTGCCCCGATGGTCGTGATCTTTATGCCCTTTCCGGCCGCCTTGCGGACCGAATCCAGATAGGTCGCCGGCGCATTGGGGTAGTCGATATGCGGCGGGGCGTCGGTGAGCAGGAAGGCAAGCTTCACCGCCTCCGGCCGCCAGTTGAGGTTGTCGTTCATCTGCCGCAGGGCCTCTTCCATGTCCTCGGGCGTGTCGCCCCCGCCGCCGGCGGAGACCTCGGAGAGGTTCTTGGCGAATTCCTCGATGGTGGCGGCGAACGGGATCGTCTTGCAGCGATACTCGTCCTCGCGGTCGCGGTAGAGGACCATGCCGAACCGGACGGACGGCCGGGGCTTCATCTCGGTTATCTTGTAGTTGATCGCCCCGATAGTCTCCCTGAGCTTGTCGATATCGTCGGCCATGCTGCCGGTGGTGTCGATGACGAACACGATGTCCAGCGGCGCCGGCTGGGCGACGACGCGGCTGACCGGCAGGCGAATCTCGATGTTCCGCGGGCCGTAAAGATCGAACTGGCTGGCCTGCGGGGCATCCATGCTGGCGGCGAAGACCTCGACCGTGAACTGGCCGGAGAGGGCCTCGCGATTTGCCGGAGCCGGGCCATAATAAACATCGGGCGGCAGAGGCCCACGGTCCGTTATTTCGCCCGGCAGGAACATGGCCCGGCCGTCGGCGTAGGTCTTGCGCCTGCACAGGATTTTGCCGTTGTAGGCCCGCACGGTGAGTTCGCAGTTCGGCATCGGCCTGCCTTCGGCGTCAAGGACGGTAAAGACGATCCGGTTGGACACGTCGAGCTTGCGGGCCGGAACGCCGTCGAACCGGCGGAGGTAGTCGAGGTAATAATTGTACTGCTGGTTGTCGTCGGCCCAGCCGGCCATCACGCCGGGAGAAACTGGTTTGGTATAACCAGAGGGCTTGACCGGCCCGCCCTCGGTGTGGGAAGGCGGATTATCCTCGTCTAATCCGTTTGATTTAAGTAGCCAGGCCCTCCCACCCATCGATGGCGAACCACATCCCACGGCTATCAACGACAGAGTCAAAAGCGGCAGAGCCAGTATGGTCGATCTCATGCCAAAGTCTCCTTTCATCTATTAATATCCCGCTGGGCGGCTTTTGCGCAGACAATTCCCGCAAGGCATAACAGACAATCCCGGCCGCAAAAGGTTTGTGTCGGCTTAAAAATATTTTGAGGCCCTATTGTTCTGTTGAAAAACTGCGCCGATCCGCCTGTGTCGTGTAACAGGCCCCCGCTTTAGGGCTTGTCGATTTAGTCGTCCACAACCTTGATTCGTCGCGAGGCCGTTGTTGTTTTCCGCAAGTTTCATATTTTTGCGTTAAAAATCTGTCCTTATCGGCCCTGCTGCCT
>JACRIL010000173.1 GCA_016235825.1 Planctomycetota bacterium | reverse complement strand
GAATATGCCGCCGCTGCCTCCAAAACCATAATCGGGCCTGCATGAGCCGCAATAGAAGGATGAACCGCTTCGGTGTTGGAACCCTGACGGATACATTATTGACTTGACAGGCGACCTTTACTCATAGAAGGGCGCAATAAAGCAATTGGAGTTGACCATCAAGTTGGTAAAAATGGTCCTTGTAGCGTTGTAGTCCTAACAGCCCGTTGAAAATGTAGCGTGGGCGTCTCGCCCGCGTGTGGCGAGGGCATCCTGCCCTCGCATTTTGTCATTTTCCTTGGTTTTCCGCAGGCGAGACGCCTGCGGCACACGCGGCCAAGATGGCCACGCTACAAACATCGCCTTTTTCAACGGGCTGCTAAGACGGTTTTGACGCCGGCTGCGATGCGGGCTTTTTGGCGGGCGCCGGCTCCAATCCGAGTTTTTTCAGGGCCTCCTCGGCCTTTTTCGGCTGTGAGCCGCCCGGGCCGATGGAGTGGAACACCACGTTGCCCTCGGTGTTAATAACGGCGGTGGTCGACGGAACGCCGCTGTAGGCCTTGTCCGCAGTGCCTTCCATGGTGTCGATCAGCACGGGCAGGGTCAGCTTAAGCCCCTCCATGCAGGCCGACGCGGTCAGGATTCTTTCATCCAGGTTCTTTGCCTGCGCGACGTCCTTGGGGTCCTTGGGTTTCTCGCCGGGTGCGAGCGCGGACTTGGCGACCGGATGTATCTCTCGGACATAGACCAGATAGAACACCACGTTCTCATTGCCCTTGTACGCCTCGTACAAGGCCTCGACCTGCGGGGCCGAGGCGCGGAAAGGCGGTCAGGTATAGCTCGACATGAACAGCACGACGGTCTTCTTGCCTTTGAAGCTCGACAGCTTGATCTTCTCGTCGGTTATGCGGTTGACCTTCTCGCCCTTGACGTTGGTTTCTTCCTTCAGCAGGGGCAGCTCGAAGTCCGGCGCCGGTTTTCCTGTCAGCGGCCCGGCTGCGCCGCCAGGTCTGCCGCCGGGACCTCCACCGGGGCCCCCGCCTGGACCGCCAGCCCCCCATGCGACGCCAATCCACGCCAATGCCGCCATCGCGGCTGATGCCGCCACGACACGCCCGAACAGCCGGCCTCTTGTTCTGCTCATAATTCACCCGTGCCTTTCTCTTTGTCTTAGCAGCCCCCCTCGACTCCTGATTGTATCCTGTTTCAATGATCTTTCAAATTTTTTTTCCGATCATTCAAACTTTTTCCCGGCCGGAAGGGCGTCTTGCAAATCCGCCGGCACGTGCAATTCTGTTTCCATTGCCGGCGGACAGGCGGTATCCTGAAAATTTAGAGTCCCTAACTGCTTCAAAATTGGCGATGAGTCAACTGCCGCCCGTCTTGTTCACGGGCCGCGGAGTTGGTAAAATTACAGAAATGCAATGGTCCAGAGGCCTAACCCGGTTCGGCGCACTGCTGCTGTTGGTGCTTGTCCACGCGCTGACTTACAGCCATCCTTCGAGCGGCCAGTCCATGCCGTCGGAAACCGGCTCCGGCAGTCAGGCCGCCGACACCCGACAGGCGGCGGACATGGGCGCAGGCTGGGGACCGGCCGCGGGATGTTTGAGAATTTCCATTGTCATATCGGGCGAATTGGTGTTTCGCGGGGCCTTTGCCCCGTCCCTGAAGATTCGCAACGACTCGGACCGGCCCGTCCGGCTGCCCGGGAGCAAGAACGTGTTCGCCTGGCTGCTTGTGTCGCAAAAGGCCATGGACGGCTCCAGGCGCGACTTCTTCACTGACAGGGTTTATATCGTGTTCAACTCGTCCGACTGGCCGTCCGAGCTGGCCGCGGGCCGGACTGTGGAAATCAGGCCGACCGATTTCGGCGCCTCGCCCGTTTATCCGTTCAGGGAGGGACTGAAAATCAAAAGCGGTTTTCCCGAAACTCAGCCGTCAGCCGCGTACGAAAAGGGCATCGAACACATTGGCAAATTTGCCGACGTGCTGTCGATAGGCCTGACAAGCTGCCGGATGATGTTGTGCCTGCCGGGCCTCGAAGGCGCCGAACCGGCGGAATCGAACAGGCTTGGCGTTCTGGTTGCGCCCGCGGACCTCAAGGCGCTTTACAGCGCCGAGCGGGGGATTTTTCTGGCCGATTTGATGAGGCAGTTCGACGGCGATTACGAGGCCGCAATCGCCGCCAGCAGGACGGCCATCCGCTTCGGCTCGCAGGCGATACCCGAGCTGGTCGCCGTGGCCAAGGCCCCCGGGCACGCCGATGAGGCAAAAAAATGGCTGATCCGGACGCTCGCCGAGATTTCCGACGAGCGGACAGTCGATCCGCTGACGGCTTATCTGGACGACCCGCAGGCCGATGTCCGGCTGGCGGCGGCTTACTGGGGTCCGCGGCAGCAGAGCGACAGGCTGGACAAGGCGATAACGGCCAGGGCCGCGACCGCCGACGACCGGTTCAAGGCCGCGGCCCTTCTGGGTTTTCTGGTGTTCCGCGGCCAGGCGCCCCAGGGCCTTCTCAAGGCCGGCCTGAACAGCGACACCCCGGCCGTTCGCGCGTCGGCGCTCGCCGCCGTCCAGGACGCAGCAGGCAAGACCGACCTTATAAAGCTCCGGCAACTGCTCGACTCGACCGATGATCAGGCCGCGGCCAATGCGATCAGGCTGATATTGCAGGCGTCAAGGCCCGTTGCCAGCGAGTGGGCCCAGAACGGCAGATTCACCATCCTGCTATGTTCATTCAGCGGGGAAAACCACAAGGCAATGTGCGAGTCGTTCCAGCAGAAGCTCGTGGCCGACACGGGTTGGGATAAAACATATGTCGCCTCGACAAAGGACCGCAGCGACCTTTGCTGGGGCCGGTTCGAGACGGTTGAGTCGGCCCGGAAGTGCCTCGATAAGGCCAGTGCGTATCGCACGCCGTCGGGCATGGCGCTGTTCGAGAAGGCCCAGGCCGTTCCGAATGCGGCCACCCAGCCCGATCAGCCGCCACGGGAAAAATAACCGATGAGGATCGCGCCGATTTTTCTGATGACGACGGCGTGTCTGTGGGCGGCGGCGTTCGGGCAGCCGGCGGCATCGCCGCTTGCGCAGAGCCGGCCCGAATCGTCGCCGTCGGAAAGTCAGCCCGCGGCCCAGCGCCTGTGGGGACAGGCCAAGGCGGGCCTCCAGGTCAGCTTGCAATTCCTCGACGCACCGGCGGTCGGCGAGCCGCTTAGGATATCCGTCGCCATACGGAACGCCGGGACCGCCGCCATACAATTGCCCGATCGCGCCGAGGTTTTCGCATGGCTGTTTCTGGTCCAGGACGACACTGACGGCAAAAAGGCGTGGTTCAGCGAAAAAATTTTCCCGCCAATGGGCGACAAAGGCGACTGGCCTGCGAGCCTGGAAGGCCAAAAGGAACTCGAGCTGCCCGCCGCAGACGTCGCGACGATGAAGGTGTTTTTATATGAGAAGGGATTGAAAGTGGCCGACGGATATCCTTCCGCCGGCGGCGGGGGCCAGGAGATCAAGCCGCTGCCCGGCACGCTGTGCGAGCAGTTGTCGGTGGGCAAGCTTCAGGCCCGTCTGATGCTTTATCTGCCGCGGGGCAAGGAAGGGTCGATCCTGGCCGCGTCGAACACGCTCGATGTTGCGGCCGGCCCGCCCCGGCTGGCCAAATTGTCGGCTGAGGGACGCAAGCAGTTCATGGCCGACCTGCTCAAACAGTTCGACCGCGACGCGTTCGGCGCCCAGGCGGCCCACCACACGGCCGTCAGACTCGGACCAGACGCGCTGGCCGACCTGATCGAGGCGGCGTCGAACGCCAAGCGGCCGGATTATTCCCGCATGTGGCTGGCAACCGCCATCGCAGACATTCGCGACGGCCGGGCCGCCGCCGCGCTGGAAAAATTGCTGGACAGCGCCGACGGCGCCGTTCGCGCCTGCATCGCCTATCACGGGCCAAAGCAGCACAGCGACAGCCTCGACAAGGCCATTGTCGCCAGGGTCGCCAAATCCACAGAAGGTTCTTACGTGTCGTACGCCCTGCTGGGCTTTCTGGTCTTCCGCAAGTCGGTCCCTCCGGAGCTTCTGGAGGCCGGGCTGGACAGCGCCGACCCCAAGGCCCGCGCCGCCGCGGCTAATGCCATGAAAAATTACGCCAGCGATTTCAACGTCGAAAAACTTCGCCAACTCGCCAAAGATTCCGATCCGAGGGTCGCTCAGACCGCGCAGCGAATCCTCAAGGCCATGAATGTCGCAGAATGAAATTAAATGAGTGGGATACCGTCGATTCTTAAAAATATTCCGTACGAATGCCGCTACGGCGACTTCTTATCATTATTCGGGCGAGGAAAACCTGGCGATTGAAAATTTGGAGCTGCCATGCCGGAAAAGAGCGAAAATCGGTATCCATGCGGCCACATGAGCATCAGCGCGAAATATGAGTCTCTTCAGGGAATCGCCGGGATAAAGCTGCTGTTTGCCGCGGCGGTTCTGGTTTTGGCTCTTCCGGAGCTGCCGGCCGGGCCACAGGCCCTCGGTCAGACGCCCGGCAGGGAGGACAAGGAGGCCGACAAGGAAAAGACCTACGGTCCGATACTCAAGGAATTGCAGGATGGCGCCACATATAAACACGAGATGATGCCCATGCGCGACGGCGTGAAGCTCGCGACGGCGATCTACCTGCCTCCGGGCAAGGGGCCCTGGCCTACGGTCCTGGTCCGCACTCCGTACGGCCGGTTCGGGCTGGCCGGGTACGCCAAGCAGCTCAAAAAGGGCAATTACGCCTTCGTAACGCAGGACCCGCGAGGCGACGGCGATTCGGAGGGAAAAGGGACTTTTGACCCGAAGGATAACGTGAATGAGATCAACGACGGGTATGACTGCATCGAGTGGATCGCCGCCCAGCCGTGGTCCAACGGGCGAGTCGGCATGTTCGGCGGCAGCGGACATGGAATGTGCGCCCATATGGCCTTCTTGTCCAAGGCCCCGCACCTGACGATCGTCGCGCCGGGCAATTCCGCCGGCAATACATATCTTTATTGGGGCTTCCAGAACGGCGTTCGCAAGGGATTATATAACTGGCTTCTGCATCGTGGGCTGGCGCCGGAAGAATGGCCCAAGCCCACGCCTTTCAAATATGACTTTGAAAAATGGGACAAGATCGTCAAAGACGCCGCCAAAGACAACAAGACGATCTATATCTGCGACGACGGCTATTTCAACATCTTCGGGGATTGCGCCCTGGACATGTTTGAATATTTGGGGCCGACGTGCCGGATTTTTTCCACGTTTACCGCAAAGGCGCACGGCAAACTGGACGGGCTGGCATTTCCCTGGGGCAAATATGCCGGCAGCGCACCGCAGCCTGTGCCGACGTTCCTGGAGATACTTGACGGCAAGGATGCGCCCGAGAAAGGCAGGCTCGAATATTTCGTCATGGGCGACGTGCGCGACCAGTCGGCGCCGGGCAGCTGCCGGAAGGTAACGAACGTCTGGCCGCCCCCGCATACTCCGACCAGCTTTTACTTTTACAAGGACGGCAAACTGGACAAGGCCCCGCCGACCGACAAGGAAGCGACAGTTACATATAAATATGATCCCAAAGACCCGGCCCCGACCATCGGCGGAGGATATAACACCGAGCCCAAAGGCAATGGGGCGCTGGATCAGAGGGAATTGAAAGACCGCAAGGATATGCTGCTGTTCGCCACGGCGGAACTTACCGAGCCGATCGAGATAGCCGGGAGAGTATCGGTTGAATTGTATTTTTCAACCGACGTGCCCGACACGCTGTTTATTGCGAAGCTGCTGGATATCTATCCGGACGGCTACCAGGCGATAATGCGAGAAGGGCCGGCAATGGCAAGATATCGCGATGATTTTAAAAAGCCATCGGCTCTGGAAAAAGGCAAACCATATGACATGCTGATACCGGTCGGCGGGGCGGCGGTTGCGTTCAACAAAGGACACAAAATCGGTCTGATAATCACGAGCAGCAGCAAGCCGGCCTTCGAGGTGCATCCAAACAGCTTCGAGCCGGTCAGATCCTACGACGCCTCGCCCGTGGCCAACCAGATCATATATATGACTCCGGGTCGACCGTCGTGCCTGATCCTGCCGATTGTCAAATGAATTGCCGAATTACCGCTTGCCGCAGCAGGCCTTGAATTTTTTGCCCGATCCGCAGGGGCACGGGGCGTTCCTGCCGGGGACGGCCTGCCCGCGGGCGGTTTTGCGATTCGCCGGCGCTGCCGCATTCTTTTCGCCTTCCGGTTGGGCTGCCGGCGATTGCTTCGGCGGAGGGATTTCGCCGCAGCGGAAGTATTCGGCCATCCGCCTCAGTTCCGGCAGGGCCTGCGCGAAGAAGGCCTTGTACGCCGAGCAGTAATAATTCACCCGCTTGGCCGAAGTTCCGATCGGCACGTGATGCTTGGGGCAGCCGGCGTTGCAGAATTCCAGGTATTCGCACGCCTTGCAGTCGTCGGGCAGTTCGGTCTTGAGGCGGGCGAAGTCACGCACCTTTTCGCCCCCGACCAGTTCAACGAGTGGCGTCCGCATAATATTGCCGATCAGCCAGTCCTTCTGGACGAAGTGGTCGCAGGCGTACAGATCGCCGTTCCACTCAAGGACGAACTCAGCGGCGCATTGGGTCGCGTGGCAGCATATAGCCGAGCGGCCAAACAGGATTGTGTGTATGACGTTGTCAATCAGCCGTTCGGAGACCTTTCCGGCGTCGTGGCCGGCCCATTGCTCGAAGACATCGAGAATGGCCTTTGTGAACTGCTCGCACGTGCAGGAAAATTCCGCGAAGGTCCCGTCGGGCCGCCTCTCCAGGATCGGGATGAACTGAACGTAGCGGATGGAACGGTTGACGAGATAGCGATAGATTTCGCCGGCGGCTGCGGCGTTCGCCGAATTGAGCGTTACGAGCACGTTGAACTCGCAGCCGTGGGCGGCGAGCTTTTCCAGACCGGCCCAGGCGCGATGGAACGTGTCGCGCCCGCCCTTGTCGTGCCGGAAATGGTCGTGCCGGCGAGGCGGGCCGTCGAGACTCACGCCCACGAGAAACTTGTTGCGGGCCAGGAACTCGCACCAGCGGTCGTCCAGCAGCGTGGCGTTGGTCTGAAGCGCGTTTGACACTGCCTGGCCGGGCACGGCGAAGCGGCGCTGCAATTCCAGGACCTTTTCAAAAAATTCAAGGCCCGCCAGAGTCGGCTCGCCGCCCTGCCAGCCGAAATCGCATTGCTGCGGCATCGCCGCCATATACTGCCGGACGTGGCTCTCCAGCACCTCACCGCTCATCAGGAACTTTTCGACGCCCGGATAAAGTTCCGCCGGCTTGGCAAGGTAATAGCAGTACTCGCATGCGAGGTTGCACACCCCGCATACAGGCTTGGCCATTATGTTGAACGGACGATTTTTCGGCAGCATCAGATTATCCGCGGGAAGAATGAGAAAAATTCCGTCTGGTAATTATAGCATCGCCACCAATCATGTTTCCAGATCGAGCCGCTGGGCGGCCCGGCCGCCTTTTTTTGCCATTTCAAGATTTTCGGCGGCGCGGGCGTCTTTTTCGAGGGCCGATCTGAAGACGGAAGGGTCTTTCGCTTTCCAGGTCTCGGCAATCTTCAGCAGGACGAGCCTTGCTGCCCTTGTAGACGGATGCCTGGGTCCTCTGGCGGCGGCCATTGCCGCCGTCGCAGCCGACGCCATTGAAAACGCGCCGGCAAAATCCCCGGCCGCCTGCGCGCACTGGGCCTGAACGGCCGTCAGCAGGGCAGCCTGCCAGCACTTGTCAGGCAGTGTGAGTTTGCCGGCCTCCTGAACGGCCTTCGCGGCGTCGGCGTTATTTCCCGCCGCCAGCTCGACCTCGGCAAGCCGCAGCAGCGCCTCCGCACAATTCTGGTTGTCCGGCGGCGACTGGCTGGAACGCGCCTCGATTACCTTCCGGCAGAGTTCACGGGCCTCGTCAAATTTGCCGGTCTTGTGGAGCGCAACGGCCAGGGAAAGCATTGCGGCAAGAGTCGGGCCGGCTGTTTCGCCCATCACACGCTGCCGGCATGCCATCGTCTCGCGAAGCATCCTGATCGCCTCGTCAAGCTTGCCCAGTTCCACAAGAATATTGCCCATAAAGTGCTTTGACGTCAGGCTGTCAGGATGTTCCGGCCCCAACGTCCGCAGCCGTATTTCAATCACTTGTTCGGTGATTTCCCTGGCTCTATCGAAATCGCCGTTCCAATCATAGAAATTGGCAAGGTTGTTCGTCACCAGGAGCGTATTGGGGTGTTCCGGCCCCAGTGAATTTTTATAGTGCTCGGCGACCTCTGTGAGCAGTTCTATCCCCTCGACGAATTTGCATTGGCGGACGAGCGAGACGGCCAGGCTGTTCATTGAATTCAATGTTTCAGGGTGGTCGCGGCCAAGCACGCGCCTGCGGATATCCAGGACCGTCCTGTTCAGGGATTCAGCCTGCTCCAGCATTTCCTCCTGGCAGAGTATGACGGCCAGGCAGTGCATGGTGTTCAGCGTGTCCGGATGTTCCTCGCCCATCAACACCTTGTAATGATCGAGCACTTCCTGGAACTGCCGGCGGGCTTCCGGCAATTTGCCTCGGTCGAAGAGCACGCAGGCCAGGCTGTGCATTGTGGAAAGGGTGTCCAGATGCTTGGGGCCGCGCACTCGTCTGCGGGCATCGAGTACGATTCTGTACTGATCCTCGGCCTCCTCGATTCTTCCGGCATTGCGCAACAGTACCGCCAATTGGCTCATGGATTCCAGCGTGTCGGGGTGCTCGGAATTGAACATCCGTCTTCGGACGTCAAGCACGGCCCGTATGAGTTTTTCAGCCTGATCGTACTTTCCCTGGTCGAACATGGCTTGGGAGAGGCTGTTGATGGTACGCAGGGTCTCCGGATGGTCGACGCCCAGAAGACGACGGTGAGTCTCCAGAACTTCCCTGAAAAGTTCCTCGGCCTGCTCGTATTTTCCTTCCAGACGCTTGAGCGAGGCCCATTCGCCCTGCCACTGGGCATATTCCAGCGAGTCTTCTCCGGCGATGTCGGCCAGGAGCTTGCCGGCCGATTCAAGGTGCGTGTCCGCCAGGTCGTACTGGCCGAGAGACCGATAGGTTACGCCGAGCGTCTGGTGGACGCTCGCGAGCGTTTCGTGGTCGTCGGAAAATCTGCGGTCCAGTTCGCTGGCCATCTGGCTCATAACTTCCAGAACGGTTACAGACCTGCCCCTTCGCGCGGGATCGGACGACGAGAGCATCTCCATCAGGAACTTGTTTACGTTAAGCGCCCGCCTCGCCTGACGCTCGGCGAGCTTGCGTTCGCGGGCGATAGCAGCCTCCATCTGATCCCGCTCCTTCCTGGCCTTGGCGACGCGGACCAGCAGTTCGGCGTGAGCTGGATCGGCTGGGTCGAGATGCTGGCCGGCAAGGTCGAGGTCGCCTTTTTCCAGCGCGCAGAGGGCGTAGGCCTGCCTGATCGCCGACAGGCCCAGTTTGGCGTTTATGTTGTCCGGCCAGACGTTCAGGGCCTCCTGGAACCGGTACATGCCTCGCGCGAAAAGCGGGTAATCCTTGTTTTCCGCCGCTGCCTTCATGTCATCCTGCGCCGATTCGGCAAGATCGACGCTTTCGGCGTGGGCCTCATAATACCTGATCTCGGACTGGAACTCCTTGACGCTGTCGAACCTGTCCTGGGGCCGGGTCGAAAGGGCCTTCATGGCGATATCCATCAATTCGCCGCCGGGCTGGCCGGCGACATCCAGCATGGCGTTGTTTGCCGCCAGAGTGATGCTCTCGGTAACGTTTCGGCCTTTGTGAGGCTTGCGGCCCGTCAGTATCTCGTAGAGCATCGCGCCCAGCAGATAGACGTCGCTTGCAAAACCGATTTTATCGACCTGCCCCAGCGCCATCTCGGGGGCCATGTATGCCGGCGTGCCGCCGAAGGCCAGCGACTGCGAGAGCTTGTCGGCCTTGCCTTCTGGGCTGACCGAAACGGCCAGGCCCCAGTCCATCACCACAACTTCGCCGAACTCGCCGAGCATGACGTTGTCGGGCTTGAGGTCGCGGTGAATGACGCCCTTGCTGTGCGCGAAGGCCACCGCGTCGGCCACGCGCATCAATATCTGGACGTTCTCGTTCTGCGGCATTGTGCCGATCGCCCTGCTCCACGGCGTGCCGCGGACCATTTTCATGGCGTAAAAAAGCTGGCCGCTCTCGTTGACGCCCAGGTCGTGGATCGGCACGATGTTGGGGTGGTCCAGGTCGCCGGTAACGACGGCCTCGGCGATGAACTTGGCCCGCCGGCCCGGCTCGGCGGAGTGGTCGGCCTTGAGCATCTTGATCGCTATTATCCGGTCGATGGCCATCTGGCGGGCCTCGTAGACCACGCCGATCCCCCCTTCGCCGATCACCTTGAGCAGGTGAAAATCGTCGGTGAGCTGGGGCTCCTGGTCGGGCTGGGCGAGCGAATGTTCCTTGACGGTCAGGTCGGCCCACCGTCCGGGGCCGGCCAGCCGGGCCTTTAACGTGGCCCCGTCGTCAAACTGGAAGGTCAGCTCCTCGCCCCAGAGTTTCTCTATGTCCTCCTGGCGGAGCGTGGTCAGCGAGCCGGGCATAGCGATCGTGCTGCCCTGATCGCCGGGGCCGGGCGGGGCGCTGCCTTCCGGCGGCCTGTTGTCCTTCCTTTGGTCCATGGCAAAGTTATTCTTGACTTATCCTGTCGTCGTCTATTATATAACAATCGCGGTAAAAAGCTTCAGTATCCCGGAACACGGTGAAAATCCGTGGCGGTCCCGCCGCTGTAATCGGGTACGAACGCCGGTGTTTTACGCCACTGCCAGGGCAAACCCTGGCGGGAAGGCGCCGGCGAACGGTTGATCCGAAAGCCAGAAGACCTGCTGAAGCGCTGAATAAGATCGCCGGAACCGATGGTAAAAG
The DNA here is from genome assembly GCA_016235825.1 of Planctomycetota bacterium. Classification (GTDB taxonomy): domain Bacteria; phylum Planctomycetota; class Phycisphaerae; order SM23-33; family SM23-33; genus JACRIL01. The sequence goes on along the minus strand of JACRIL010000173.1, from coordinate 23,794 downwards.
TGCCGGTAGTCGCCAGGAGGCTGGCGGCTGCCGGCTTTTTTTATGGGCCCAGGCCCGAAGAAAGGACAGAACGATGAAACAGTCAACGTCAACGAAGCGCAGCACGAAGGTCGTCTCGTATCGCCGCACCTGCAAGGCCGGCAGCAGGGGCACGGGCCTGTCGCACTACATCCTGGTCGACGAGCGCAAGAGCAAGAAAGCCTGACGATGCCGTCGGACAAATCGCGGTCAAAAGGCCGGCACGTCAACACCGGCTTCGGCCGGCATTTTGACCTGATCGACTTCGGCTCGGCGAAAAATCTGGCTGTGATCCATGCCGGCAGCGGGTTCTGGGCGCTTGCGCCCCGGGCCGCGGCGGCCGGGATGGCCGTTTCCGGTAAAATCAGCCGGGCCGTCGAAAGCAAACTCGACGGCTGGCTCGACGAGATGCGGAATTTCCGCTTCGGGCGCAGGCCCTCGGCCGTCTACCTCAATCCGACCGAGCGGTGCAACTTCAACTGCCGCTACTGCTACCTGCCGAAGTCCATGCGGAAAACCGGCCGGCATATGGGCGAAAAGAAGGTTATGCAGGCCCTGAAGATCATCCGCGACCATTTCCGCGCGGCGATTCCCGACAGGACCTATAAGCCGGAAATAATTTTCCATGGCAGCGAACCCATGCTGGCCCGCGACGCCGTCTTCGCCGGCATCGAGAAATTTTATCGCGATTTCCGCTTCGGCATCCAGACAAACGCCTCGCTGCTCGACGCCGAGGCCGTCAGTTTCATTCGCAAGCACAGTGTGGGTGTTGGAATATCTTTGGACGGCCATAGCGCGGCGGTCGCCAACCGCGCCAGGCGGACATGGGGCGGGCAGGGCGGCTTCGCCAAGGCCCTGGCGGCCATCGAAATGCTGGGCGACTATCCGAAGTTCAACGTCATCGCCACCGTAACGCAGGCGAACGTCGCCAGTCTGACCAGCATAGTCGAATTTTTCCATGAACGCGGCGTCAAACTGGCGATGCTCAATCCCGTCCGCTGCACGCAGCAGGGCGGACGCGATCTCAAGCCGGATAATGCAAAACTGGCGGCGGCACTCACGAAGGCCATGGACCGCAGTTACGAGCTTTTCCGCAAGACCGGGCGAAAGCTGGTGGTGTCGAACTTTGCCAACGTCCTTATCGGCATCGTGGCGCCCACCGCCCGCAAGCTCATGTGCGACATCTCGCCGTGCGGGGCCGGACGATGCTTCTTCGCCGTTTCAGCCAACGGCGACGTATTCCCGTGCAGCGAATTTCTGGGCATGGACGATTACAACTGCGGCAACATCTTCCGCAAGCCGCTGCGCGACATCCTGAAATCCGCCCCGCTTGTTTCCATCATGGAACGCAAGACCGAGGACATCAACCCGTGCGCCGGCTGTGCGATACAGCATTTCTGCGGCGCGCCCTGCCCGGCCGAGGTCCTGGCCTGCGCTGGCAAACTCCTTGCTCCAAGCCCATACTGCCAGTTATATGAAGAGCACGTCCGCTATGCCCTGCGGGTCATCGAGGCCGGCCGCGTCGATGCCTACCTGTGGGACGGCTGGCGCGACGAAACGCGGAAAACATTCTCGCTCTGAAAACCGGAAGTGGCAGTTCATTGAAAATGTGTCGCGGGCGTTAATTTATCAGATCGCGCCATCGGCGGATGAGTCTGAATTCCCGAACGCCCGGCCGATGGTTTGCGTCGATTTAAATTGTTGCTGCATGAATGGCCTATCCCCGGAAAAAAATCCATTCCACTTCCAAAAGAGCAAGAGTCCCTAACAGAATGCCCTGCGGCTCACGCGGCGTGCTGTTAGGGACTCTAAAGCGCACGACCGGGAAAGCCGTGATGCTCATGGGCAAGACTTGTCCGGCGCAGCCCTTCGTAGCCTTGGCGAAGAAGGGGCGAAGCCGGATGCCCAGGCTGCTTTTTCAGCGGGCCCAAGGGCCTGCCCGCCGGCTACGGCTTTTGCAGCTTGTCCCACTTTCTTCTGACGGCGTTATGACATTCCTGGACGACCGCGATCACGTTCTGTGCCTCCGTGCCGTACATGAGATAATCGCTGGAGCTGACGATGTGCGGGTAACCCGCGGCGGCCTCGATGGTTTTCTGCGCGATGGCGATACAGGCCTCGAACGTGCCCGCCCGCAACAGGCCGGCGTCGATATTTCCGCGCGTAACGATGTGCCTGTCGACGGCGGCCCGGCAGCGGCGCAGGCTGGCCACGTCGCCCTCCGGCGGCGGGCTTAGCGTCTCCAGCACGTCCATCTGAATCTGGTTGAACAGACCCTTTTCGGCAAGCTGCCTGCACTGCCCGCGGCAGTGAAAGTGCACCCTGCCGCCCTTTTCGCGCACCTGCCTGACGATCCGCTGCGACTGCGGGACGATGATCTCGGCCCAGGTCGTCAGCGACATTCTGTCCGTCCCAGCCGCGCTGAGCCAGACGAAGTCAATGCCCGACCTGATCGCCAGGCCGGCCATATGTATCAGGGCCTGCTCGGCGAGGTCCATCGAATGTCCGTAGCGGTCAGGGGCGGCCGTCAGCATCATCGGCGGCACGTCGGTGTAGCCCGGCAGGCCGTACAGGTAATACGGCAGGTCGAACTGGATCATCGTCGCTCCGTGCCCGGCCGCCTTGTCCGCCAGCGTTTTGCAGCCCTGAGAGATCGCGTGGTCCCGGCTGCCGTCCAGCACGTCCCTGGATATCCAGTCGGCGACGGCAAGCTGCGGGGGCGACTGAATCCAGTTGTTCTCCGGCGCCATCACCCCGCCGAAACTCTCGACCATCGTCCGCGTGAGCATCCCCTCGGGCGTGTGGATGGTCTGCTCGAAACGGCGCTCATCCTCCGATTCATCGACGCAGTACACGGTAACGTCCAGGGCCGGATTGAAAAAAAGATCCGGCGTAGCGCCCTGGATGAAGCACGGGTGATAGTCGCATATCTTCGCCGCCTGGATCTGGTCGTCGAGCGTGCAGTCGGAGACCCATTTTTTGCCGACCAGGCTGGTGGCGAACAGGCTGTCCGTCAGGGGCGAGAAGATGAGCCTGTCGCAGTCCCGGCTGTCAACGACGGCAAGATAATCTTCTCTTTTGCCCATTTGCGGGGTCCGTCAGCCGGAACCCGGCTTGTCCGGCGAAACCTGCGGTCTTACCGCATCACCCATTCCTTGAGCTTGAAGGTTACGGGCGTGGTGAGCCTTGCGGGCTGATCTCCGGTGATCATGAACTGGAGGCGAAGCTGCTTGGTGAGCACTTTTTTGGTGGTCGGAGCGCTGGCCGGGGGTTTGGGCCTGTAGCCCATCGCGGCCGGGCCGCTGGCCGGAATGTTGTCCGCCGCCGGCGGCATCGGAGTGAGCAGCGCGGCGTCGGCCAGTTCGCCGCTCAATCCGCCCACGAACACGTCGAACGTGCCGGCCTGGGGATCGATGTCAGGCCACATCGCCACACCTTCCTTGGCGTTGTCCTCGCCCTGAAGAAGCTTGCCCGTTACGGACGTCTGGTCCTTCAGGAGCGGCAGGTTGTGAAGCTGCTTGATGGCGTCGTAAACCGCCGTCGGAATGTTCTTGTTGGCCTGAAGTATCTCGCCGGTGTTCGTGTAGATCGCGAATTCCGGTATGAAGTTCTGGTCTTCCTTCGTGCGGTTGATGACCCGGTAGAGCATGTACCAGTATATCCTGGCCTTTTCTTCGCCTGGGGCCTTGACCCTGATGCACATCGGGTCCTTGTAGGTGAAGGCCAGCTCCCACTCGAAAGGCACGTCCGAAGGCTTGGGGGCGGGGGCCACGGTGGTTCCCGCCGGGGGATTTTCCGTAAGGCCCTGGCCTACCAGTATCAACGCCGTCGCCGCACAGGCCAGAAGTATTATCGCCGCGCCTGATCTCATTTTATAAGCTCCTGTCAAGAAACAGCTTTCCATCGCTTGGTATCGCCATAAAGGGGGCTGTTTCATTAGTTAAAATACGCCCGGGACACCCCAAAAGTCAACCGCTAATCAGGCTATTTGGCCGTCTAGTGAACAGGTTCATGGGACAAGGCATCTGGCGATACCGTTCTTGCCACCTGCCATGATGCCGCAGTATAATGGCCGGAATACATGAGCACTCGGGTTCACAGTTCGCGGTCGCAGGAAGACACCGATGCGGATCGGCTGCGAGGGCTGTTTACTCCGGATGCACTGTCGTTGGACGTGGTGTCGGCTATTGCCGGGGACCGGCCGCTGACGGAAGCCGAAAAAGATTTTCTTGATGAGCAGAAAACCAGGCGGGCGGAGCAATTCTTCTCGGACATTCTGTACGTGGTTGCCCATCAGCACTTCCCGCCAGAAGTTGCCGAAAAACTCTGGAACGAGGTGCTTCGGCACAAGTATGAGATGTCCGAGGCATTGAACAGGAACGTGCGAATAGTCGTTGCCGCACTGGACTACCTTTCAAATTTCAGGAGAGAACTCGTCTCAACCACTTTGATCGGCGAAGCCCACATCGCCGCGATCGCGAATCTGTCAATGCGCGACGGCCTGACGGGGCTCTTCAATCACACAAGCTGTTTTGAACTCATCGAGGTGGAATTGAAGCTCCATGAACGCTACAGAACTGCCGTGTCACTGCTCATGATGGACATTGATAATTTCAAGAAAGTCAACGACCTTCACGGCCACCAGGAAGGTGATAAAATACTGGCCGAACTGTCGGCTATTCTGAAGCGGGAGACAAGGGTGTCGGATATATGCTGCCGCTATGGCGGAGATGAGTTCGCCGTGATTATGCCTCTTACCGATGCGCCGGAGGCGGGCGAAATCGCGGAAAGACTGAGGACGGCATTGATGCGAAGCCTCCCCGGCGGGGGAAAGCTCACCGTCAGCCTGGGGGTGGCATTTTGCGACGAGAAAACGAAATCGTCTCTGGCGTTCATGAAAAAAGCGGACAACGCCCTGTATCAGGCCAAGAAAAACGGTAAGAACCGGGTAGTCGTCATCGCCCCCGGTGCGTCCATGTCGGACAAGGCCGGCTGACTGCGATTCCAACCCACACGAGGAGATGCGAAATGGTCAAGTTGAGTGCTTCTTCTTCGCACATGAAACTATATCTTATCAATCCCTCCAACCCGCTCGTCAGCATCACCAGGGTCAAGGAGAGCCATTGGAACCGCTATCGCGTATGGAAGCCGCTGGGTCTCATGGTTATTGCGGGGCTGACGCCGCCGGAGTGGAAAATTACAATAGTGGATGAGAACCTCGGCGTGCCGGACTACCGGACCATGCCGCGTCCGGACCTGGTGGGCATCACCGCGTTCACTTCGCAGGCGAACCGCGCCTACGAATTGGCCGCTCACTTCCGGCGTATGGGCGTGCCGGTGGTCATGGGCGGCATCCACGCGACCATGTGCCTGGACGAAGCCCTGCAGCACGCCGACGCGGTCGTAACCGGCGAGGCTGAGGGCGTCTGGGCGAAGGTCCTGGAAGACGCCCGGCATGGCCGTCTGAAACGCCGATACGACGGAGGGCTGGCCGATTTAAACAACGTTCCGCCCGCCCGTCATGATCTGCTGCCGCCGAAATATGCGTTCGGGGCCATCCAGACAACGCGCGGCTGCCCGTTAAATTGCAGCTTTTGCAGCGTTACGGCGTTCAACGGGACCCGTTACCGGCAGCGGCCCATCCCGGATGTCGTGCGGGAATTCAGTTCGATCCGCGAAAAACGCGTCCTGATCGTGGATGACAACCTCATTGGCACGCGCAGCGACCACATCGCCCGAGCCAAGGACCTGTTCGGCGCCATGAAACAGGCGAACCTGCGAAAGGAATGGATAGCCCAGGTTACCATCAATTTCGCCGATGACGAAGAACTCCTGGCGATGGCCGCCAAGGCCGGCTGCAGAGGCGTATTCATCGGCTTTGAAACCCCCACGCCCGAAGGACTTCAGGAAATCGGCAAGAAATACAACCTGCTCAAAGGCAGGAAGTTCCGCGATTCCGTGCGGCGCATACAGCGGCACAAGATTCTGGTCGTGGGCTCCTTTATCATCGGCCTGGACGTGGACAAGCCGGGCATCGGCAAACGCATTGCCGAGGCGGCCAACCATTATGGCGTGGATAATCTCAACGTGCTGTTCCTGACCCCGCTGCCCGGCACGCGACTGTGGGACCAGATGAAATCGGATGATCGGATCAACCTCGACGCGTTTCCGGACGACTGGAAATACTACACGCTGACCTACCCAGTGGCCAGGTACAGGCACCTATCGCTGGACGACATCATCAAAGAAATGGTCTCATGCGAAGGGAAATTCTATTCATTTTCGCGCATCCTGCGCAGGGTGTGGGGCAACTCTTACAAACGCTGCAGGCCGCTGATTACCCTGGTGGGCAATCTCTCCTACAGGAGCAACCTCCGGCTCAACCGCAAGTCTTACGCGAACTTCAAACGCCAACTGGGAAAAACAAGGTAATGGGGCAGTTATGGGGGATTACAAGATAAGCTGGATTGCAAACGATAATGGAAGTAAAATGGTTTAGGATAGGCTCTAAGCCGGGCCTGTTTGGGAAACCACTGATCAGAAAATCGGGGCAAGAAATCGAAAGGGATGGCATAAAATGAAATGGACATGCTTTCTGACTGTTGCTGCCGCCGTCCTGGGTTGCGGGATTCTTCTTGTTGCCGACCCGGCGGGGCAGGCGTCTCCGGCCAGCAGCCCGGATGAAAAGGGCAAGACCGATCCGCCGGGCCTGACCCTGGAGGCCAAACTCATACTCAAGAAGGACGAGTATAAGCTCGACCCGAACCAGTCGGGCGAGGAGTTCGCAAAAAAACTCAAGAACCCGGCCGGGCCCGGCAAGCGGCCGCCCAGCCCGCCGGAAGTGGAGATGGTCTTCGAGCTGACCAACACGGGCAAGAAGACTGTTACCGTCCCGCTGGGCAGCGATGCCAGCAGCCTGGACCTGACGCTCGAAGGGCCGGGGGCCGTAACGATCGGTTACGTCCAGATGCGCACCATGGAGTATCGCATGGGCAAGCCCACGATAATCGAGCCGGGCAAGTCGATGACGATCCCGATAGCCAAACTGCTTCACGGCATGAGGGGCGACGCCAACGCCTCATACTGGACGGCGGCAGGGACATACACCCTTACGGCCTCGTACACCGCGCCAATCGAGGGGCTGGGCCTCAAGGAGGAACAGCGGGCGACTATCACCGCCGCTCCCGTAAAAATCAAAGTTGCCGAGGCGAAGTAAAGACGAATCTCGGTGCGCCCGGCCGCCGGTCTTTTGGATTCATTCATCCGTTGAGAGTAAATTGTTGTTATAATTCCCGCCGATGGCGCAGATCGAACCGGTACCGTTCGGGCAGGAGATAGAGGCGGCATGTTTCATGCTGGCCGGGCGGGAGGACGATCCGGCCGCGGAGATCCAGGCCCAGAATCTGCTGGAGAGATATCAGGCCGGCGAGCAGAAGTCGAACCGATTCTGGCGGGCAACAGACCGCGGGCGGTGCGTCGCCGTCGCCATGGTCTTCGTCGGCAAGGGGCGAGTGGGGTTTCTGCTGCACAGTTCGGTGAACTGGCCCGAAGTGGATCGGCAGGCGGCGTGCGAGCTTATCGGCCGCATCTGCAGCGACGCCCTGACGGGCGACCTGGCGATGGTCCAGTCGCTCATCCACGTGCCGGCCGTGGCCGATGAAGACATGCTCCGGCAGGCCGGGCTGGAATTTCTGGTCGAGCTGATTTACATGTCGCTGGATATCCGCAAGGCCGCGGCCGGCGCGGCGGGAGCCGTGCAGGAGCCGGCCGAACTGGCCTGGAAGTGCCACGGACAAGGGCAATACAACGACGAGCAGTTCGGCCGTCTTATCAAAGAAACCTACCGCGGAACGCTCGATTGCCCGCGCCTGCCGGGCGTAAGGCGGATCGAAGACATCCTCGCCAGCCACAAGGCCAGCGGGCTTTTCACGCCGCAGTGTTGGCTGCTGGCCGAATGGGCCGCAAGGCCCGCAGGCTGCGTCCTGGTGAACGATTCGGCAGTCGGTGAGTCGGCGGAGGTAGTCTATCTGGGCGTCGTGCCGGAGTTCCGAGGCCGCCGACTGGGAAAAATCCTGTTGGCCAGGGCGATCGCCCAGGCGAGCCTCAGACGGCGGGAAAGGATGCTGCTGGCCGTCGATACCAGAAACACCTACGCTCTTAACATCTATTTGACAGCGGGGTTTACGCCAACCGGGCGGAAAAAAGCCTATGTCATGTTCAGCAATGAACAGCCTTCTTGACGTTTTGTTGAAAATATGTGGACGAAAGTTTTTTTTTGACGACAACCGGTGCATGAAAAAGGCTTTGGAGCGTGTGGATAAGAAAACGCTCATGTTTGTGATTGATTAAGGCGGGGCAGGCCGATAAATTCTGCCTCGCTTCGAGGATGATTCCAGTTGAGCAGGCTTGCCTGAATCGTTCGTCAGGCCTGCCGGTCGGATCCGGCGGCAGCGAAGCAGGCGGCGGCTGGAATCGGCAGCGGAAGTTCCGGAAAGGAGAGCGTCCGGCGAAGGCTTGGCGCACGAGGAATGCAGATGATAATCTCAACCGAAGGGCAGCGAGCAGACACGGATGTCAAAGGCGCGATCCTGACCATGCTTCAGGACAAGATCGGCCCGCAGAAGTTCAACGCGTGGTTCAAGCACGGGACGGTCCTGAATCTGGAGGACGGGCTTGTCAGGATATCGGTGCCCAACCCCTTCGTGGCCAACTGGATCGAGACGCACTATCAGGGCGACATTTCCGACGCCGCCAACACGGCCACCGGCACGCCGCACTCGGTGGTGGTGGCGATAGACCCTTCGCTTTGCGACCGGCTGCACAAGAGGCAGCTTGACATCCAGGCCGATATGGTCGCCAAGGCCACCCAGGGCCGCAGCAGGCAGTACCAGCCGGCCCGTAACAACGTTCTGAGGCACCGGCTGGAAGACTTCGTCATGGGCCAGAGCAACAAGATGGCCTATTCGGCGGCGCTGGCCCTGGCGGGCGGAAAGGCGAATTTCAACCCGCTGTTCGTCTACGGCCCGTGCGGCGTGGGCAAGACCCACCTGCTCCAGGGCATCTGCAACTCTCTTAGCCGCATGAGCCGCGACGGCCGGCCGCTGACCTGGCGGTATGTAACCGGCGAACAGTTCACTAACGAGTTTATCGCGTCGATCCGCCAGAAGCGGGCCTCCGAATTCCGGCCCCGCTACCGCGGGCTGGACCTGCTGGCCATCGACGACGTGCATTTTCTGGCCGCAAAGCGGGCCACGCAGGATGAGTTCCTTCACACCTTCAACGCCATCCAGTCGGCGGGCAACCAGATCGTGATGGCCAGCGACGCCCATCCCCGGCTGGTCGGCGACCTCAACGAGCAGCTCGTCAGCCGGTTTGTCGCCGGGATGGTCGTCAAGATCGACCAGCCCGACCAGGCGACGCGAATGGAGATCCTGCGCCGGTTCGCCAGGCGGATGAACATGCAGGTCGGCGACGATGTGCTGGAGTACGTCGCGCTGCACATCCGGGCCTCGGTCCGCGACCTGGAAGGCGCGATGATAAAACTATCGGCCCTTGCGGCCGTCAGCGGCGGGACAGTAACGCTGGAGATCACCCGCGAGGCCCTGGCAGAATACCTGTCCCGGGCCGACAGCGCCATCACGCTGGGCGACATCGAGGCGGTTACGTCGGTCTACTTCGGCATCACGCCGGCCGACATGCACTCGTCGAGGCGGACCCGCACGGTCTCGGTCGCCCGCATGGTCGCTATGTACCTGGCCAGGCGGCACACGCGGATGAGCTTCCCGGAGATCGGCAAGTCGATGGGCAAGAACCACTCGTCGGTGGTGCTGGCGGTCCAGAAACTTCAGGAAATAATCAACGGCGGCGGCGAGCTGGACTGGATGAGCCCCGCCGGCCTCAAGGCCATGCCGGCCGCCAAGGTTGTCGAACTGCTCAACGAACAGATCGCCTGAAGGCCGGATGGAAGCCGGCTTTTTAGTTGTTGACAAGGATGGTCAAACGCGGGCCTGGCCCGGCCAACAAGGGTCAGGCCCGTTCTTTTTTGTGGATTCATGTGGGCGATTTAATTTTACGCCCGGTGGCGTCCTCAAGCGGAGATGCATCGCAGCGAAGTTTGGGGGCGGCTGTTTGACGCTTGCTACATAAGACGCTTGATAACTATTAACGCGATGTCATCAGCCTGTTTGACCGGCCCGCGGAACTTTTCGACCGCCTCGATGACGGCCCGGTGAATGTCCGCCGCCGGCAGCCGGGCAGAAATGGCGATTGTTTCGGCCAGTCGATCCTGACCGAATTGCCCGCCGGCCTCGTTGAACGCCTCGCGAATGCCGTCGGTCCCTATCACGAGTATGTCGCCGGCGTTGAGCCTGACGGGCCCGCCGGGTTCATACTTCGCGTCCTCAATGACGCCCAGCGGCAGATTGGTGCAGGGCATCTCCTCGACGGCCCCGCCGGCCCGCACAAGCACGCCCGCCTCGTGCCCCGCCGACACCCATTCCAGCGAGCCGCCTTCCTCCAGCATGCCGTAAAACAGGGTTACGAACCGTTCGTTTCCGCAGTCGCGGGCCAGGTGCGCGTTCATCTCGTCAAAGAGCCGGCCTGCCTGCCCGGCGTGCCGCCCGGCAAGGCTGTGCAGCAAGGCCCTCGTGAAGGCCATCAGCAGCGCCGCGGAGATGCCGTGCCCGGTAACGTCGCCGATTGCGATGCCCAGCCTGGCGGGACTGTCGCCGATCTTTATGAAGTCGATGTAATCGCCGCCGGTCCTGTCGCAGTAATGCACGGCCCCGAAGATGTCGAAGCCGCCGAAGGCTGGCGCCTCCTTGGGCAGCAGGTTCTGCTGGATGTCCCTTGCCAGTTCCATCGAGCGGATGAGTTCCTGCCTTTCGGCCAGCCCCGACAGCATGTTGTTGAAATGGGCGATCAGCCTGTCGAACTCGTCGCCGGTCCTGGGCGGTTTTTCGATCCTGGCCGACAGGTCGCCGCCGGCCACCTTCTCCATCGCCTGGTGAAGCAGCGCTATCGGCCGGTTGAGCTTGACCGAAAAGTACAGGCTTGGCAGGATGGACAGCAGCAGCGCCGCGATGAACAGAGTAACCGCGGCCCGCATGATCTCCCTGTCCGCCACATCGATGAATTCGCCGTACGCGTCGATGCCGAGCATGGCGACCGTTTTGCCCGTCTTGTCCCTGATAGGCGCGTAGGCCGAAAGCGACCTGCCGAACTCGTCCTGCTGGACCTGGTCGTCGGCGGTTACTTCCGTCCAACCCTTCATCATGGCCGGAAACCGCTTCATGTCGTAATCTTTGCCGATCTCACGCGATGTCATGGTAACCAGCCATCTGCCCACGTCGGGCCTGTCGGTCGCAGCGAGTATGTAGATTTCCTTCTCGATCCCGTTGACCTCGACCCGCCGGTCGTCCAACCCGAAATGCGGCGGGGCCTGGTCGATCTTCCTGAACAGTTCGACCAGTTTTTTGTACTGCCGGCAGGATGCCGGATCCGGCGACTGTCGTATGGCCTCGATGTCTTCCGGATCGATTGCAAGGGCCGCGCTTGACGCGCTGGCCAGCAGGATCATTTTCGCCTCTTCGCACGGCAGGTCGCCGATGGCGATCCAGACGTATCCTATCGTCCCGGCCAGAAGGACGATTGCGAATGCCACGAACGTCGCGAACAGTTTTATCTTGAACGTGATTTTCATGCCTTTTCCGCGGCGGGCCGTTTGCGCCCGGACGAAATGATACATCATTCGTCCGGCAATCGGAAGACATCGGATGGCATTTGAAAAAAAACGAAGGTAGAATTGGCGCAATCGGGTTAATTTACCTCTTCTTGGCATGTTCAAAGGAACAGCGATTGGCGATAATAGCCGGCATAGATGAGGCGGGCCTGGGTCCGGTTCTCGGGCCGCTGGTTGTGTCCAGCACGGCCTTCGAGGTGCCCGACGAGCGGCTGGATGAGAGTCTATGGAAGATGCTGGCGGGGGCCGTCGTCAAAAAGGCCTCGAAAAAGGCCGACAAGGTCGCCATCTGCGACAGCAAAAAACTTTTTTCCTCGCGTACCGACAGGTCGATCTCGCTTCTGGAGCGGGGCGTCCTTGCCATGCTCGCCGCGGCGGGGCAGAAGTTCGATTCGCTGCTGGGATTGCTCAAGTCGCTGGCCCCCGAATGCCCGGCTAAGATCGGCGGCTATCCGTGGTATTCGCACGGCGACCCGCCGCTGCCGCAAAGCGCCGGCGCGACGGACGTGGCCCTTGCGGGAAACGCGCTGGCTTCGGCGATGTCGAAGGCCGGCCTGAAATTCATCGCGATGCGGGCCGAGCCGATGTTCGGCGGGGAGTTCAACCGCGCGATTGCCGCCACGCGGAACAAGGCGACCGTTCTTTTCGACGCCGCCGCCAGGCTCATCGTGCGGATATGGTCGCAAAGCCCGCAGGGCCTCATCCGGATTTTCGTGGACCGCCAGGGCGGCCGCACGCGATATCTCGAACCGCTCCAGCGGATATTCGACGGCTGCAAGTTCAAAATCATCGACGAGAGCGAGACGCTCAGCGCCTATCGCATAACCGGCCCCGACAAAACCGCCGATATCAGCTTCATGGTTCGCGGCGAGGACAGCCATCTGCCGGTGGCCCTGGCCAGCATGCTCAGCAAGTATATCCGCGAACTGTTCATGGGCCTGTTCAACCATTTCTGGACCTCAAAATTCGCCGGCCTCCAACCTACCGCCGGATACTGGACAGACGGAAACCGCTTCTTCGAGCAGATCAAGCCCATCCTGGCCGAGATGAAAATCCACCACGACATGATCTACCGCAGCAGGTGAACGGAGAAAGACGTATTGGTGGCACCCCCAAGCGCAGCGACTTGTCCGGCGTAGCCTGGGCGAAGCCGGAAGCGGAGCTTGGGGGTGTTTGCTGATTCAAAGGCAGACACGCAGCAGGTGAGATTATTTGCAGCGGCGAAGCCGCAGAGCGGATAAAACGAGGAACATGATCCCAAGCAATGAATAAAACGCGACGCAGGTTCCGAGTATTCCGATGGTTGTGCCAATACTTTCCCATCCCCACGGCCAATGGTTGTGTCCCGCGAACGAATGCGTGTAAACCAGGCGATAATGGATGCCGCAATGCCCTATTATTATCGCATCCGTCTGAAACAGCGGGTGGAGAGGCATGAATATTATATATGACTCATCTCTCATCAGGTTGTCGTCATAACGCATGGCGAGTCCGAATAACATAATCAGCCAGAATGCCAGCGGAACCAGGATGTTGAGCGCTACGGCGCCGGCTGTCCGCCGGCAGATGGAACTGAACCAGAAGCCCAGGCCCGTCATGAATATCGTGATCCAGAAGACCAGAAAAGCCATGAGCACCGGCACGCTGACGGAAATGCACCCCACCGCCGCGAATAACAACATGTGCGCGTACATTATCGCCCAGAACGGCAGACATTCCCGGATCACGCCGACGAATTTGCCGTATATGATCCTGGCGACGGAAAGCGGCGTCGTCAGCAGCGATTCAAGGGTGCCGGCCTCTTTTTCGCCCGTCAGCTTGGATGCCGACACCACGGCCGTTGTCAACGTCCCGGAGGCCAGGAAAATATAGATGTATATCTCCTGGATGTCGTTTCGGGAAAGCCTGTTAAAGCTGAATGAGCCCTCTTTCACGTAACTTGATATCATGATGATCGCGTAGCTCAGCAGGACGATCAGGAATATGACCGAGTAAAAAAGCAGCTTCTTCCGGGTCGTCCCTATCAGCGGGGCGCGGACCTCCCGCCAGATGATGGGCGAACCGGCGATGGCCATTCCGAGCCTTTCTTCATCCTGTTTCTGTTCAATCCACGACTGCCGGCAGTGCTGCCCGGCAGCCGCGGCGGACGACATCTTCTTGAATCTTCTTGCCCCGGATTCGCCCGCTATCTGTCTTAATCCCACCCGCCGGACGAAAAACACGCTCAGAACGACGAAAATCAGGCTCATTCCGCATATTGCCAGACAATGCAGTTGCCAAATGAATTGAGGATTCAAAAGCCGGAATTGGGGATATTTAAGGAAAGCAGTTTCAGCGTATAAACCGACCAAGGGGTGAAAATGGGCCAGCGATACTATCCATTTAGTCCTGTCTGACCATGGCATGTTCAGATAATCCGTCAACAACCAATAGACCAACATCGTGATCAAAAAATAGAATATTCCAAGGAAAAACAAGGTGAGGATTATTGTGAGGTGGGCCTTTCGGCAGAATACCGAGAAGAACATGGTAACTGCCGAGGTGAACAGGAGCGTCGTCAGGTTGATGCACACCGCTGAGATGACAAATTCCCACGGCACGCCTCCGAAGACCCGAAGTATCGCCAGCACCGGAAGGCTTATTAGAATAAGGATCATCATCTGCCACATCCCGGCCAGCAGCTTGCCCACGACGATCTGGAGGCCGCTGATCGGCGTGGAAAACAGCACACCCAGCGTGCGGCGATATATCTCGTCGCTGATCGAGGCGCTCATCAGGATGACGGCCGCAACCTGCGTGGCGATGAACTGGAACCAGACCAGCAGGATCGTAACCATCATGCCTATTTCCGACATGGTTGCGGAATATCTACTGTAATAATTAGAACGGCGGTCGATCTCGGTCCACCACATCAGGCCCAGGAAAGCTGCCAGGCCCGCGACGTAGGCCAGCCGCAGCCAGTACGTCCTGCCGCGCCGGCTGCTGACGCGCAGTTCCTTGCCGAAGATCGGCCCGGTCCACGCCGCCGGATTAACCATGTTCAGCCAGTTAAAGGACATTTATGTTTTCTCAAGCAACCGTTGCCGGGTGCCATCTGACCTACGCGCAGCGGAGGTCAGTGTGTTGTGATTCTTTGTAATAAATGCGCGAAAATATAAGGAAGACAAAAATATTTTCCCGCGTGCAACAAGCATGCTTCGCTAAAGCTACGCATGCCAAGGTTGCACGCCCTACTTGTTTTCATGGCCGAGACGGCCATGATACTCATGGGCAATCTGCCCATGCTACTTTGCCTCCATCCAGTTTTTGCCGACGCCGACATCGACCTTGAGCGGAACGGAGAGTTTGATGGCCGAGGTCATCTCGCGTTCGATCATTTCGCGTTCGGCCTGGACGGCGTCGGGCGAGTCGGGCAATTCGAAGACCAGTTCGTCGTGAATCTGGATGAGCATCCGGCTGGGGCGTTTCTCGACGGCGATGCGTCGGGCGATGTTGACCATCGCCCGCTTGATGAGATCGGCGGCGGAGCCTTGCACGGTTGAATTGATGGCCAGTCGCTCGGAGGCAGCGCGGTCGGATGGGTTTCGTGCGTCCAGGCCGCTGATCCGCCTGCGCCTGCCGAGCACGGTCTGGACGTATCCGTCGCGGCGGGCATTGGCGATGCAGCTTTCCAGAAATCCGTCGATCTGCGGGAACCTTTTCTTGTAGTTCTGGATGAACTGGCCGGCATCGGCCCTGGATATCCGCAGCGTGCGGGCCAAGCCGAAGGCCGTCTGTCCGTAAATAATGCCGAAATTGACGGTCTTGGCCCGCGCCCTCTGCTCGGGCGTAACATCGCCGGCCGGCACGCCGAAAACCTCCGCCGCGACGATCCGATGCACGTCCTGGTCGTCATGGAAGGCCTTCATGAGCGTGGCGTCCTGGCAGAAATGGGCGAGTATCCGCAGTTCGATCTGCGAGTAGTCGGCCGAGAGCAGCGCCCTGCCGGGCGAGGCGACGAACGCACGCCGAATCTGCCTGCCCTCAGGCGTGCGGATCGGGATATTCTGGAGATTGGGGTCGGAACTTGACAGCCGGCCGGTTACGGTGGCCGTCTGGTGGAAGTCGGTATGCACCCGGCCGGTCCGCGGGTGAATGCACTCCGCCAGGGCCTTCAGATACGTGCCGATGAGCTTGGTCAGCCGGCGATATTCGAGCACCAGCGCCGGCAGCTCATGGCCGGTCGAGGCGGCCAGGTCTTCCAGCACTTCCGAGTCCGTGCTGGGGCCGGTCTTGGTTCGGCGGGCGACCGGCAGGTGAAGTTCGTCGAAGAGGACGGCCGCGAGCTGCTTGGGCGAGTCGATGTTGAACTGCCTTCCGGCGAGGGCGACGATCCGCCCGGCCAGGGCCTCGGCCTGCCTGGACATCTCCTGTTCCATCAGGCCAAGCTCGTTCCTGTCCAGCAGCACGCCGGTCCGCTCCATCTCCATCAGGACGGGCATGAGCGGCATCTCGAGGTCCTCGAACAGACCGGTGAGGTTTTCGTCGGCGAGTTTGCCGGCCAGCACGTCCGCCAGCCGCAGCGACACGTCGGCGTCCTCGGATGCGTAGATCGTTACCGTCTCGACCGGCACGGCGTCCATCGTGATCCGCTTTTTGCCCCGGCCGATCAGTTCGTCGATCGGGATTCCGCGATGGTTGAGGAATTCCATCGCCAGGCTGTCGAGCTTGAGGCTCAGGCGCGTGGAATCGAGCACGTGCGCGGCGATCATGGTGTCGAACATCTTGCCCGCCACGGGCATGCCGGCGTTAGCAAGGACGATCAGGTCGTACTTGAGGTTCTGGCCGACCTTGGCGACGGCCGGATCGGCCAGCAACGGACCGAGCTTTTCGCGGACCAGCGCGACGTCCAGGACGCGGCTGCCCATCGGCCCTTTGACCGGAATGTAAAACGCCTTGCCCGGCTGCCATGCCAGGCTGATTCCGACAAGCTCGGCCCACATCGGCTGGACGGCGGTGGTCTCGGTATCGACGGCGATCCGCTTCACACCGGCCAGTTGGGCCATCAGATCATTCAGTGCCATCGGCGTGTCGATGCAGCGATAGTCGAAATCGCCGGCCGTGGTCGGCGGCGGCCCGGAGGGCGCGGCGGACGGCGTTTGATCGCCGGCTTCGGTTTCAGCCGCACCTGTTATAGAGCCAGTATCTTTTTCCGGCGATTTTTCTTCGGCCAGGTCCGTGCCGGCGTCGGGCGATTCATTCTGGCCGGACAAATCAAAAAGCGTGGCCGGCGTCCTGAAAATTTTCGGAGCGGCGGCCGGCCTGCCGGCGGCGGATTTTTCCGCCTGGGCCTTTACAGCAGCGGCAGGTGCGGCGGCGAATTTTTGTCCGCCTCCGGTTCCGCCTGCCTGCCCGGCCGCGGCGTCGATCTGATCGATCAGGCGGTTGAGGCCCAGTTCGACAAAAATGGGCCTGACAGCCTGCGCACGCACGCCGGTGAAGGCCATGTCGTCAAGTTTCAGATCCATAGGCACGCTGCGGTCGAGCGTTACTAGCCGGCGGGAAAGCGATATCTTGTCGGCGTTGTCGCGAAGGTTCTGGCACAGCTTGGGCGTCAGTTCGTCGGCGTGCTTGAGCACCTCGTCGGCCGTGCCGTACTGCATGACGAGCTTGACGGCCGTCTTGGGCCCGATGCCCGGAACGCCGGGCACGTTGTCAGTGGCGTCGCCGCAGAGCGTCTGGATCTCGACGGCCTTTTCCGGCGGATAGCCCTTGCCGGCCAGTATCGACGCGGCGTCGGCGGTCTGGTCCTTGAGCGGGTCGTAAAGGACCACGTCGGGGTTGACGATCTGGTCGAGGTCCTTGTCGCGGCTGACGACGATAACCCGCAGGTCCGGCCCGGCGAATCTGTCGGCAAGCGTGGCGATGATGTCGTCGGCCTCGTGGCCCTCACATGCCAGGATCGGAATCCCCATCGCCTTGACAATCTGCATTATTCTGTTCACCTGCGGCAGAAGGTCGTCGGGCATGGGCGGGCGGTGGGCTTTGTATTCCGGATAGTCGCGCCTGCGGATGAGCTTTTCGGCCGGGCCGTCGACCGCCATCGCCAGGTAATCCGGCCGGCGGCTGCGGATGAAGTTCAGCAGCATCTGGCAGAAGACGTGCGTGGCGCGGGTCGGCTCGCCTGCGGGGCTGGTCAGGTCCCGGAACGGCGCGTAGTAGGCCCGGTATATCTGCGAGTGGCCGTCGATTATGTAAAACGTTTTGGCCATAATATTTGCCATCCATGCCGACCGCCTCTTTCAGCCCGGCAGGGTGTTTGAAATCGGCCGCGTCGGAGCCAAACGCAGGGCGGGGCGACAAATGAATCCCAATTCAACCCATCTTGCGGATTTTGTGTCGCCGCGGTCAAGGCCCGTAGGGCCGGCAGATAGTAGCCCCAGGTGAAGCTGAGGACGGCGACAGCCGTCCGAAGCGAAACCTGGGGACAAATCGTCATTAAATAAGTTTCCAAATCTCCGTTTGCGCCACGGCAGAAACGGCAGAATTTCCGAATACTACCTCCAAGGAGAATGACCAATTCATTGTTCTGTTGCTGCAAAGGACAAACGCAAGCCTTGCTTTTTCCACTACGGATGAATGTCTCATCAAAAATCTTCGGCCGGGGTTGTCTGGAATTTTGGCCCGTCTGCCGGTGGCGGGACTGGAAATTTGAAACTTCATTGAATGGAGGATATTCCCAGGGTTTCGCTTCGTCCGCCTGCCGGCGGACTGCGCTCCACCCTGGGCTATTATCAAACGCCCTGACGGGCTGAAAACAAATGTTCCAGAAAAATCGGTCGCACTGAACTTGCAAGGTATTATTGTTCTTCTGAAAATTCATGCAGTGAAACAAATCCGAGATCGGACTTATCCGGCAAAACCAGTCCTGTCCAAAGAATTCTCCAGTAACCGATCCATTGCCGGTTTCTACCGGGGACTGCAAAGCGTCAGGCACAATGTTGTTATTTCGTGGGGTTGCCATCACATTCACCATGTTTTTGGATAAGAACCTTATTTTCTCATTTTCGGTTTTTTGACGTTGTTCATCACGAACGACAGCGTCTCGCGGATATGAACGTCCCAGTAATCCCAATTGTGCGAGCCGGGATACTCCTTGTAAAAATGCCCGATGCCCAGCTTGTTCAGGTGGGCGTGGAAGCCGCGGTTCTCGTCCAGCAAAAAGTCCTCCGTGCCGCAGTCGATCCGCAGGGCGAGTTTTTTCCCCGATTTTTTAAGCCTCGCCGAAAGCTCAAAGAGATTGTAATCCTTCGCCGGCAAAAATTTGGCCAGTTCAATCAGGTGCGGCCGGTCGGCTCGGGGCTTGTGCAGCAGTTGCAGGGCGCCGGAATGACTTGCCGCCGCGCAGAAAATGTCGGGGTGTTTCATCGCGTACATCATCGCGCCGTATCCGCCCATGCTCAGGCCCGCAATGGCCCGGCCGGAGCGGTTTGCGATGGTAGGCAGCGTCCGGTCAATGAACCCGACCACGTCTTTGATGATGTGGTCCTCATAAGCCATGCCGTTGGGCCGCGGATCGTTGCAGTAAAAACTGTGATGCCCGTCGGGCATGACCACGATCAGAGGCAGGCTTTCAACGTAGGCCTCGATGCGGGTCCGCCTCAGCCAGATCGTGTGGTCGTCGCTGTAGCCGTGCAGCAGGTACAGGACCGGGAAAGGCCCGGCTCCCTTGCCTTCCGGCATGATGACGTACATGCTGCTCTGCTTCTGGATCGCCGCGCCTGAAAAATGAATGTCGAGGAAAGCCATTTTTTTCTCCTGTATAATGGACAGATGGTATTAGTGCCGGGATTGAACCGCTTTTCAAGTGTCTGCCGGGGCCTGTGCGCGGTAAAATTGATCCGGCTGGAATTTCAGCGGGAGAAAAACATGGAATGCCACAAGGCCGCAAACACGAAGAACTGCGCCTGCACCTATTCGGGCTGCGACAGAAGGGGCGAGTGCTGCGAGTGCATCAGGTATCACCTGTCGATGAAGCAGCTTCCCGGCTGCTGCTTTCCGCCGGCTGCGGAAAAAACTTACGACCGCAGCTTCAAGGCCTTCGCAAAGGTTTGGAATCTGTAGGGCATTGGCGGCGCCGGGGTTGCACGCGGAAATATTGTCGCGCGGCAAATTGCGCGGCCTGCATCCTGAATTCGATCAGATAAACCACGGGTGGATGGTAACGACGGGTGCGGTGCCGGCGGCGGCGACCTGGGGGAACATGCCGGCGTAAATGTCCCAGCAGAGTTTGTCGAGTTTTGTTCGTGCGTCTTTGGGCCTGCCAGGCGGCAGCGTGGCGGCGTAGGCCGGGTCTTTGACGAGTTCCTCGGCATTGGCTTCGAGGATTCCGAATATCCCCGCGCCGCGGAAGAAATTGACCTTCGGCCTGCGGGAAACAAATTCCGGCAGGAACCTGTCGGCCAGCAGACGAAGCGGGGCCTTGGTGGTCAGTTCGCCCCGCCGGCCGCGGATGTATTTCCAGTTTACGGGAATCCGCATGGCCTGTGCGATGAAGGCCCCGTCGAGGAACGGCTCGCGGGCCTCGACGGCGTGGGCCATGCTCATCCGGTCCAGCCGCATCAGTTCTGTCATGCCCAGGTGGGCCAGCAGAAATTCCAGCGCCCTGCCGAGGTCTTCCGGCTCGAAATGCTCGAACAGGTAATCGTACCCGGCGAAGAGTTCGTCCGCCCCGTCGCCGCCCAGCGTGATGCGGGTGTGTTCGGCCGCGGCCTGCATGGCGAAATACGTCGCCAGACCATTGGCGATCATGTATTTGTCGGGCGTCTCGAGGTGCCAGACCACCTTGGGCAGGATATCGACGACCTCCGGGCGGCTGATCCGCCGGACGATAATCTGCAGCTTCAGATGTTCTGCCAGCCGGCAGGCGACTTTCACATCTTCGGATTCCTCCGTGCCGACGGCGATCAGGATCGGCGGCTGATACAGGTTGGCAACGGCCGCGATAAGCGAGCTGTCGACCCCGCCGGAGACCAGGACGGCGTATTTTTCGCCGGCCGGCACTCGCAGCCGTACCGACTCTCGCAGGGCCTTGTCGAGATTTTCAACCGCCTCGTTCATGTCGGCCGGGGCGGGCAGGTCGGTCTTCCACGGCGGGCCGACCACCGGCTGCATCCCGTCCTTGGGCGTCCAGACGTGGCCGGGCAGAACCTGTAAATATTTTCCGTCAAAATCCGGCGCGGCGGCAAGGCATTTTATCTCGCTGGCAAGGTGCCAGCGTCCGCCGTCGCCCCAGACGTAGAGCGGTTTTACGCCCATGGGGTCGCGTGCGGCCCAGACCGATCCGGCGGCCCGATCGTGCACGATCATCGCGTACATGCCGCGAAAGCGGTTGAGGGCCGCGAATCCCTCGGCCCGGATGACACGCAGGCAGGCGGCGGTGTCGCTGGGCGTGTCGGCGGCAAGGTCGCGATAGTTGTATATCTCGCCGTTGAAGGCGATGGCCATGTCGCCGTAGATGACCGGCTGGACGCCGTCGTATCCGCCGACTATCGGCAGGCGGACGCAGCCCAGCAGCGAGCCGCCGCAGTCGAAGGTTTTGCCCGGCTGAGTGCCCCTGTGCGCGAGCAGTTCGAGCATCTTCGCCCCGACCGTCCGGCGGTATTCGCCGTCGTCACAGACTATCGCGATTATTCCGCACATCCGATGTTCCGATCTCCCGGCCGAAAATTTTCTTGAAACGCCGCCGCAATTGGCCAACCATACCGCATACTATTAAATATTCGCCCCGGCGGGAAGCATCTTCCTCCCCGGGCAGGTGAGCGAAAGGAGCAGTTACGCAAGATGAGAGTATCGGTCATTGGCACAGGTTACGTCGGGCTTGTGGCGGGCGCATGCTTCGCCGACAGCGGCAACGAGGTGCTCTGCCTGGACATCGACCAGCAGAAGGTGCAGAAACTTTCGGCCGGACAGTTGACGATTTACGAGCCGGGGCTGCCGGACATACTCCAGCGCAACATCCGCGAGGGCCGGCTGGCGTTTTCGACCGATTACAAGGCCGCCGCGCTGCACTCGAAGATATATTTTCTCTGCCTGCCGACGCCGCCCAACGAGGACGGCTCGGCCGATTTGCGGTACGTGCTGGAATCGGCCAGGACGCTCGCCGGCCACCTGGCCGGGCCGGACCGCGGGCAAAACGGCGACGACGCGCCGCTGTTCGTGCTCAAAAGCACCGTTCCGGTCGGCACCAACGCCAGGGTTCGCGGGGCGGCCGCCGCGATTCTGAAAGGTCCGTTTTCGGTGGCCAACAATCCGGAATTTCTCAAGGAGGGCACGGCGGTCGACGACTTCATGAAGCCCGACCGCGTGGTCGTCGGCGTTACCGATGACAGGTCGTACCGGATTTTGCACGAGCTTTACGAGCCGTTCTGCCGGACCGGAGCGCCGATCCTCCGGATGGATCCGGCGTCGGCCGAGATCGCCAAATATGCGGCCAACGGATTTCTGGCCGTCAAGATATCGTACATCAACGAAGTCGCCCGGCTATGCCAGGCGGTCGGGGCCGACGTGGAAAAGGTCCGCCAGGCCACCGCGCTGGATCCGCGGATAGGCAAGACATTCCTGTTCCCGGGCCTGGGCTACGGCGGGTCGTGCCTGCCTAAAGACACCCGCGCGCTGGTCAGCAGCGCCCGCGGGTTCGGGCTGGATTTCCTGACCGTAGACGCGGCCGAGAAGGTCAACGACGCCCAGAAGACCTGGCTGATCCCGGCGATAGTGAAGCATTTCGGCGGGAAACTGTCCGGCAGGACGCTGGCAATCTGGGGCCTGGCGTTCAAGCCCCGCACCGACGACGTCCGCGAGGCCCCGTCGCTGTCGGTGATACCGGCCCTGCTGAACGCCGGGGCGAAGATAAAGGTATTCGACCCCGAGGCGATGCAGAACATCCGCGCTATCGTGGGCGACAAGATCAAATATGCCGAAAATCCTTACGACGCGCTGGCCAAGGCCGACGCCTTGATGCTCATCACCGAGTGGAACGAGTTCCGCAGCCCCGACTGGAAGCGGATCAAGTCGCTGCTCCGCCAGCCCGTCGTCTTCGACGGAAGGAACATCTACGACCCCGACCACCTCCGGCAGATGGGTTTCACGTACTACGGCATCGGGCGATGACGAACTATCGATGACGAAAGATATAGAAACATGAAACATGTTTATGTCGTTCAGCGTCTTCGTGAAGATCCTGAGGGATATTCAGATGTGAAATTTATTGGTGTTTATTCTTCCCAGGCCAAAGCGGAAAAAACTGCTAGTGAATTTAAAGTGTTACCTGGATTTTCTGATTATGCTGATGGTTTTCATGTTGGACGATATGAAATAAATGCAGATCATTGGGTAGAAGGTTTTGTTGACTTGGCAAAAAAAACGGCCTCCATCTGCTTTCAGAAAAACTATGACACCAAGACGCCTAAAACGAAAGAAAGGTAAATAATTTTTAAACAACATAGTGCCGCCCCGATGGGGCTGATTTGATTTTGGGGTCAATATACCCGCCGCTCGCGCCACGGCAGACGTTATAGAATCCCGGAAAGCCCCGGCGAAAGTCTTCGGCGAGGAAGTCGGCTGTTGTGGGAAAAAGCAACACCCTCCAGAAGTCCGATAAATCAGGATGAAAACAGATGGCACTCAATCGCCCACAAGGGACTCGAATTGAACGACACCTGCCGCCCCGCCCTCCGCTTCGCTCCGGAGCGGGGCTACTTTCATACGCCCTCCGGGCTAACAGCCCGTTGAAAAAGGCGATGTTTGTAGCGTGGCCATCTTGGCCGCGTGTGCCGCAGGCGTCTCGCCTGCGGAAAACCAAGGAAAAATGACAAAATGCGAGGGCAGGATGCCCACGCTACATTTTCAACGGGCTGCTAACACTACAACGAAACTTCCTCTGGCATGATGCAGCATCGCAGCTTATACAACTTGACGCCAAGTCTGCGTAACCGCCTGAGTTTGGCTTTCACGTGGGACTGCCGTGCGCGCCGATTGCGGTTCTGCGTCTCGGTGATG
>JACRIL010000170.1 GCA_016235825.1 Planctomycetota bacterium | reverse complement strand
TTCACTCCTTCCGCGGCCCTTGAGCCGCTTCTGGGAGGAAGGTATTTACTCCACCATTTTAATCAGAAAAACCTTGGATCATTCTGGTCAATACGACAATTACGATTGGCGGCATAATTACATTGATATTGATGGTTTGAGACATGGCCAGAGACGCGCAGTATTGGATCTGTTACGGCCGATTTCCCCGGAATTTGAGAATGTTTACGGCACAAAATATTTCAGCCCGTCAGGGCGATTGATAGTAGCCCCGGCGCGTGGCGAAGTCCGCCGGCCAGGCGGACGAAGCGAAGCCCGGGGATAGGGCATCATTAAAGCGTTTCCAAACTCTCGTTCGCGCCACGGCCGACGCGCCAAAATCCATGACCGCCCCGTCGAACAGTCTTCGACGAGGCATTTATCCGCCGTGAAAAAAATCAACACAATCTGATTTCGATGAGCCCGGATAAAGAAGCATTTCATGGCAGACAGATGGTTTTCAATCGCCCGCAAGGGGCTCTGATCGAACGGCGTCCGTTACCCCGCCCTCCGCTTCCGGCTTCGCTAAAGCTACGCCGGACAAGTCGCTCCGGAGCGGGGCTATTTGCAAACGCCCTCGCGGGCTGGCTGAGTGAACTTGTCAGGACGTTGTATTTGAACAATGCTCGGCCACGTTTTGGAATGAGAAGCTTAAAAAAGAACACGCTCACAAACAAATGTGAGCGATGGCGCCCGTTTTTACCTCTTGGCGCAAGAATCGGCCATGCCGCCTGCCCGCGACACAAAAGACGACTTTTTCAACGGGCTGAATAGGTCTCAAATGATGATAAAATTCCGGGCCGGCGCGTCGAAGTGCGAAAGTTGGATTGACAAAATGCCTGGTAAAGGGTTTTCTTCCGCGGCCCATAATGACTTGCTATTCGATGGTCGTGTTGTAATAGGCCATGGCGATGCCGCGGAGGACCAGGTCGGGCACGACGGCCTGGACGATTTCATCACCGTTGGGGTCTGGGCAGATGAGTTTGGCGTCTCCGCCTGTGATGACGACGATGGGCCAGCCTCCCAACTTCGTGGCGTACGATTCGACGAAGTGCCGCAGCGCGCCCCGTGCGCCGTAAACCAGTCCGCCGACGATGGCCTGACGGGTGTCGGCGCCGAAGACCCAGTCGGGCGGATCGAGTTTTACGTGCGGCAGGGCTGCGGTCCACTCGTGCAATGCCTTTGCGCCCATGGCAAGGCCCGGCAGTATCGCCCCGCCGAGAAAGACGCCCTCGTCGTTGACGCAGTCGATGGTGATCGCGCTGCCGAAGTCGGCCACCACGCAGGCCTGGCCGACGCAGTCGAAGGCGGCGACGGCGGCGCATAGCCGGTCCGTGCCGATCTTCGCCGGCTCGGCCAGCGTCGTTTTCATCGGCGGCGGCAGGTCGCGCCCGACGGCCAGCAGCGGCTGGTCGATCTTATCGGCGGCCGCGGCCTCGACGATCTTCAGGCCTTCCGGGCTCACGCTCGACGCCGCGAATATTTTTGGCAGCTTCATCTGCCGCCAGAGTTCGCCCAGTTTGTCGCCCAGGGCGGCCCGGTCGGCATATGAAAAATCGGCCATGCCCCGCACCACCTCGCCGCAGACGTGCGCGGCGCTTATGCCGCTGTTGCCGACATCGCACGCCAGAACGTTGGAAATTTCGGGAATGTCCATGATTATTCCTCAGCCGGATTAAGCATCCGCCATATCGCGTCCGTCAGTTTGTCCAGCCCTTTGCCTGTTACGGCGCTGATCGGCACGACGCGGACCTTGACGGCCTTGCGGAACCGTTCTATCGCCTCGTCGGCCCCGGTCAGGTCCATTTTGTTGGCCGCCACGATGTGCGCCTTGCGGGCCAGGGCCGGCGAATAAAGTTTAATCTCTTTGCGGATCGCCCGGTAGTCCTCGACCGGGTCGCCTTCCAGCGGGTGGATGTCGACAATGTGCACCAGCAGCCGCGTCCGCTCGATGTGCCTCAGGAACTCATCGCCCAGGCCCGCCCCCTCGTGCGCGCCCTCGATCAGGCCCGGTATGTCGGCCATCACGAACCGCCTGAATCCCGCCATCTCGACGATGCCCAGGCACGGATAGAGCGTGGTGAACGGGTAGTCGGCTATCTTGGGCCGGGCCGCGGATATCCGCGACAGCAGCGTGCTCTTGCCGGCGTTTGGTTTGCCGACCAGCCCGACGTCGGCGATGAGCTTGAGTTCCAGCCGAAGCTGCTTCTGCTCGCCCGGCTGGCCCGGCTCGGCGTATCGCGGGGCCTGGTTTACCGAATTCTTGAATTGAGTGTTGCCCCGCCCGCCCTGGCCGCCCCTGGCCACGCAGACGAGCGCGCCGATCTGGTCCAGGTCCTTGATCGCCACGTTGTGCCGGTCGTCGTAGATGATCGTGCCGGGCGGGACGCGGATATGGATGTCCTTGCCGTCTTTGCCGGACTTGTTCTTGCCCGCCCCGTTGACGCCGCCCTGGGCCTTCCAGTGATGGCGCCCGGCCAGATGCTGGAGCGTGTTGTAGGATTCGTCAGCGGTCAGAAAGACGCTGCCGCCGTCGCCCCCGTCGCCGCCGTCGGGCCCGCCCTTGGGCACGAATTTTTCCCGCCGGAACGACACGCACCCGCCGCCGCCGGCGCCGGCGGTTACTGCGATCCGGACCTCGTCTACAAACAGGCCCTTATTTGCCGCGTGGTCGGTGGTGATGGTTCGGCATCCGGCGGAAAACCCGCATTTTGCAGGCGAAACGGAACTACAGAACGTCCACGAATCTGCCGCGGAATGTTACCGTGCCGTCCCGCAGGGCGAATAGCGTGCAGTCCTTGCCGATCCCGACGTTCCTGCCCGGCTTGAACGGCGTGCCGCGCTGGCGGACGATGATCATGCCGGTCTTGATGGCCTGGCCGCCGAACATCTTCACGCCGCGATATTGCGGATTGCTGTCGCGACCGTTGCGGGTCGAGCCTTGTCCTTTTTTATGTGCCATATCGATTGCTCCCGGGTATTCGCCTGCCGGGCCGGTTGAATCATGGCCAGCCCGGCAGTACGTAATGTCAAGTCCGGCTATTATACCCGGTTCCGGACGCCCGTCAATAGCGGCCTTCGGCCGAGTTGGTCGAGTCAGCCAAACTTTTGCTGGACTTTCCGGGCGGGCCGCGTGTATGTTCAAGTTGCGCGGAACACAATTGCACGGGGCAGCCGTGCCCCGGGAGGCTGACAGGATTGCTGGACTATATCAGGTCATTCGCGTTCTGGTGGCAGCTGCCGATGATCGGGCTGTTTCTGCTGGGCTGGCTCGGCAGCGCATGGCTGTTGCGCCGGGGCGTCAGGCGGCAGGACCCGTCGTACCGCACCGGCGCGGGGCACTGCATACTGGCGGTTATCATGGCCGGCGTGTCGGCGGCAATATGCGGGGCGATAACTTTTTACGTCGTCAACATAATCGGCAAGGCGGCCGATATCGACCTTAAAATACCCGGCGCTATTCTGGCCGGGCCGGTCGCGCTGGCGATAGCCGTGCTGGTAACCTACGCCATGTTCGCCCTCAGTTTCCGCCAGACGCTGCGGGCGATTGTCGCGCCGCTGGCGGCCGTGATGCTGCTTGCCTGCGCAACCGCCGCCGCCGCGGGCCTGCCGGCAATACAGGCCAGACGCCAGGCCAATCAGAAAAACGCCACGCTCGAACGCCTCCAGATCATCCACGACGTGATAGTGAATCACTACCTCCAGGACTACGGCCGCCTGCCCAAAAAACTCGACGACCTGGTCGAAAAAGGACTGCTGAAAGTCGATTTCCTCCGTTCGCCCCGCGATCCCGGCGAGCCAATAGGCTTTCTCTACCTGCCCACCGACGACATGCTCACCGGCGGCGGCAGAAGGATACTCCTGTGCGAAATCTGCCGCCACGGGCAATGCGAAGAGGGCCGGGCCATCGGACTGGCAAACGGCGGAGGCAGATGGTACGGCGACAAGGAATTTCACGAACTGCTCAGCCTGAGCGAAAACCGAGACTTCGCCGACGCACTCAAAAAACTCGAACCGCAGAAATAACACCCCTGCCGTCCGTCTGCGTGCTTGAGCGTTTCATATATTATGCAACCAGGAAATTCAGAATTTCCCTATGAGACTGGGAACAATGTAAATGCTTCCTGTCGCCATCCCAAACCAGTATTATTCCCCTGTCATTAATCAAGTAGTCGGCCATCCAACCAAGTTCTCTGCTCAACGGTTGTTCGACCACAAGAACAAGTTGTGCGCCAGGCACGTTTTGAAGATATCGATACTCATATAGTTGTGAAATTCCCCGACGAATTTGGGCACGTACGTTAGTATTCCCCATCGATTTCATCTCGAAAATAAACGACTTACCGGAAATTTTGGCTGCAAGATCGACCAGGCTATTGTAGCGAGGAAAGGCTCCAACCGCACGAATACGCGATGCGACTAAATTTGTCAACATCCTATGTGATGCATTTGCGCGTTCAATTTTGGTTTCATCTACGATATATGATATGGTCCTAGCATTTGCAGATGCTTTAATCTCCATGTCCTGGTATTCTGACAATGAAAAAGCATGTGGCAGAAGTGGTTCGGATTCATCCACAAAAGGAATGGCATTAATTTCATCTGGCAATTTACAAAGTATATATTGGTCCTGTTTTACTTCAACAAGACCTACAGCTTTTAGCCATCCAATTATAGTGCTCGCACGCCGCGGCAACGTCGTTTCACCTGTTGTTGGTTCGGTAACTCCTTTCAGGAAATCAACAAATTCATCCGATTTGGCCCCTCTTGGCAGTTTCGATTCCAAAAATGGTATGACTCGTTGAAATATTCGTGCATTGAGAATAGATTGAACCATAATTACTTTTTGGTTTTGGCCTTTCGCATTCAGGTATTCCTCCCCTCTGGATGTCAAAACAGCATGATTAATTCCTCCCTTATCAAGTAATCCCAGAATTTCACCGGCTTTTCTGTAATATCGCCCTTGTCTCAGCCCCTTTTCGCCAATCGCAATGGCTATTTCCTGGTAGGTGGTTTTTCCACTGGCAACAGCTATAACGGTTTTGATTACATTGGAAAATGTGTCAGCTTGTGGAATTTCCTTAGTTTTTATCAACATTTCTTTCCCTTTCAAACTGCTATGAATAGGTACTCGCTTACATCGTTATTATTCTGCCCCACCTTGTGGTGATGATTGCCAAAACAATACTTGTGGGTTGTTTCGTATACCCGGACTTGCTTCTTAAATTGACGCAGCAAACGGACCATCTCTTCGCGGCCAGGAATGCCATTGGAGCCATAAGATACCACTAAGATGCAGTTTTTGAAATGGTCAAACAATCGCGAGAAGGCGTCGCACGCCGTGCGGGTATTCTTGAATGCAGTCGGATAAGAATGAATCTTTTTAGTCACGGTATGAGCCTGGAGAATCAACCCTTTCCAGTAAGAGCACAAACCCTCGATGAAGTGATATCTCCGAGTGTAGTCACAATCGGAATGTGGACTCATATAAGGCGGATCAATGTAAACTAGATCGACGCCTTTGGGCGACAGATCGAACACATCTGAGCAAGTAGCCTTGTTACGCTGATGATTGGAGAAAACCGCTTGGTTGAACAAAGGTATTGCTTCAAGGAATTGCTGTTTCAAACTAATCTTCAGATCTCGACGGCCATCTCTCCCTTTGTTTCCAACAAAAGTAAAAATACCACGTGGACGTTTCTTCATGCAGGCGCGACACAGTGCCGCTAGGGCAAGGGACTGATGAGTTTCGTTTGTTAAATCTCGGATGTTTGCATATGTATTGTCAATAAAATCGCAATCTTCTTCCTTGAAGTAGAGCCCCGTGAATGTGTCTTTGACAAAAGTTTTGGATTTGGGATTACGGCGCAGAAGCATAGCTAGGATGTTGGCAGAAAGCGTTATAGAGTTGTTCTCAACAGTGGTCTTGGCGATATGATATGCGAACCTATGAAAATCGTTGGCCGTTACCCTTTTGCCTAGACGCTTCATCGCGTAGGCAACACAACCTGAGCCACTAAATGCATCCATCGCACTAGAAAACGAGAGCGGTCGGATATGGCTTATGATGAAAGGAAGAATAGCCTGCTTGCTCCCCATATATTTCGTATCAGGAAATGACATTATCCAACTCCAGCGGGTAGTTGGCGACTAACAACTCCGGAATCTTGCTGCGCCCTTTGCCATTGCAATTGATGTGCCGAGCCGCCATGACTGTTACGCAAAAGTGCGACTTGTATAGAAACTTGATCTTGTCGGTAGCCGAATTGCTTAACAGTGCTTTCACGCCTTTGTCTCGCAGTTTTCCGAACTCCATAGCAAGACGAACGTGATGCGATTCGGTGAAGAAATCCTTTGTGTAGCGTCGAAAATCCGAAAAGCCGCCTATGGGCAGATAGGGCGGGTCTAAATAAACGAAGTCGCCTTCGGACAGCAACGACAGAGACTCGGTGAAGTCAGCACACAAAATAGTACATTTCCGAAGGAGACGGGATGCTGCATGCGTGTCAGCTTCATCCAAGACTTTCACGTCAGTCTTTCCGCCGAATGGGGTATTGAAATGCCCTTGCTGATTAACACGATACAGTCCGTTGAAGCAAGTTTTGTTTAGATAAGCGAATCGTGCAGCCCTGTCCACCGGCGACAGAAGGCCAGCGGGCAGGCTTCGGATGCGGTAGTAGTCATGCTTTGTGATCGGCAATTGTGCCGCCGCATCCAATAGATCATCCGGTGTGTCTCGGACAACATGGTAGAAATTGAGCAGGTCCGGGTTGCTGTCAGCAATAAACGATCCTGGACGTGCCAATGACCAAAAAAACGCTCCGCCGCCCAAAAACAACTCGGCATACCGTAAGAACTCTTTTGGCACAGCTTTACGCAGAACATCCAAGATCTGCGTCTTGCCTCCTGCCCATTTGAGCAGCGGTCGACGTGGTCCCACAAATACTTCCGGGAAAAGTTCAGGCTTTGCTTCCGTGCCTAACATAGTTTTCCATTCTCTCAAACCATCGTCCAAGGCCAAGTTCGCAAGGACAGTAAACCATTTACTGGAACTGATTATACAAATCGCAACCCTATAGGGCAATATCTCGATACAACATTATTATTGTTGCGGCTGGAAGCAGTTGTGCCGCTCCTGACGGGGCTGGTTTTTTCTCTCGCCATGGCCCCCGCCGCTTACGCGATTGTCATTACCCACATTTTTTACGGCCTCAAGACATCAGCAAAGACGTGCCGCTCCTCTGGAGCTTGCTGTTTTAAGGGTAGCTGGTTACTATAAACATGCCGTGCCTACCACTACAACGAGACTTTAGCTCAAGAAAATTCATCCAGCCATCCGATGGTTCCTGACAGGACGCCTTGACAGCAAAGGAGCTACGGCATGGATGTCAAACAGATTCAGCAGTTGCGGCCGATGTTGAACACGTACTTGAGGCAATTTGACGACTGCTTTGGCCGCCGCGAGCCGGTGGCGCATCTCAAGACATAT
>JACRIL010000177.1 GCA_016235825.1 Planctomycetota bacterium | reverse complement strand
GGGCTAAACAACACCAAGACCCAGATCCTGGCGTGCTTCTTTGCGTATCAGTTGCTGCTGCGGTATAATGAACGCTGTGGGAAAAAAAATGGACAGCTACAATGGATAGTCGATGGCCTGTAATTATCGGACAGCCTCAAACGAGTTGCACGCCCTACTTCTGTGTGGCACATCCGCCCTTTGAAATCTCAAATCTGAAATGCGATATCTCATTCGAGGGCGGCTGACCGGCCTTCGAGCAGGTCAATCAGTTCAACCCGGCCGCCCCACGATTCGACAAGATCCCAGCCGACGACGTCGGTTTTTTGCTTGTAGTCCCTGCCCTTGGTGATGATCCGCGGGCGGACGGCCTTGATGATCTCGTAGGGCGTGTCTTTGTCGAAGAGCGAGACGGCGTCGACGCAGGCCAAGGCCGCCAGGATCGCCGCGCGATCGGCCTGGTTTTGCAAGGGGCGGTCGGAGCCTTTGCCCAGCCGCCGGACCGAATCATCCGTGTTGAGGCCGACTATCAGGGCGTCCATCCGCTGCCGGGGCAAGGGGCTGTCTGACACCGTTATCACCGAGCGGCGCGCTTGACGAAAACGCCGTGGCAAAACCGGTTCCCCGGCTTTTCACTGATCTTTCCCGGCAGTCGAACGTTTTTTCTGATAGAGAATGACGGCAATAACCATTCCTATCCAAACAATGGCAAAGATGCTCATGGCTGTCAAGACGAGTTCCCAATTCGCGATATTGTAACCTCCCAGAAAATTTTTCGGGAAATTCAAAAGTTTCATTGTTGCTTCGGCAACGATAAATTCGCCAAATATGTAGCCAAAGGCCAAGCCAATCCCAAGGCATTTGCTCGAAGGATATCTGAGCAAATGGATCGAATATCCGAATCCAAATGACAGGTAGATATAAGCCCCGACGAAATCGCTGGCGTCCGGAAACGAGCGGCCATGAGACCATAAGTAAAAAGAGGGAGAACCTACTTTCAGAGCTGAGAGAGTCAAAAGGATGATCGGCGCCATCATTGTCAATGCATGTCGGGTCTTGGCTTTCAGAAACGAATATTTCCCTGTCATACAGACTAAAAAAGATACGAGGATTGCGGGCAAAATAGCTGAAATGCCTATAGGATCAAGCGACGGGCACCAGGTTGTGGCCAGAATGTCCATTGGAGGCAATTATACATCTGAATGGCCGGATTCGCCATTTTGTGCGTCTGAATCCGGCTCGTCTTTTTGCACCCGCTTCAGGGCTTTGCGGATTCAAGGCGACCGATTCGTAGGCCCGAAGGGCCGGTAGAGAGTAGCCGTGGGCGTAAGCCCACGGACCGGATCGCCAAAAGATATAGAGCCTCGGAGAGGCGACAGAAATTCCATAAAATTTAGTGCCGCCCCGTCGGGGCTCAATTTGTAAATGCCCTCAAACCGGAGGCTCACGCCTCCGGCTACTTTCTGCCAGCCCTTCGGGCTTGGATTGTTGATGTCCAATGTCGGCCTGATTCATTCGCAGGATAAATCGCCTTCGTAGCGTTGCAGGACTAATTGTCAGTTTTCATCGAAGCCGGCTGGCTGGCGGTCTTGCGGGTTTTCATCCATCCCGTATATTCCGGGGAGGCCACAAATTCCTTGTACTCCGGGATTTCGTCCAGCTTGCCAATTCCTTCGCCGAGTTCTTTTTCCAGCTTTGTCAGCAGGGCAGCGACCTCTTTGAAATTCTTCTCGACAAGCTCGATGCCGATTAAAGTCCAATAAATATTTACGATTGTGGGATCAGTCATGATCGCCTTTTTCAGAGTTTCTCTGGCCAAGGTCGGTTGTCCCTGATCGACGAACACACCTGCGCGAGCGAGGTTCAGATATGGGTCTCCGTATAAGGCCGCATCGAGCCTGTTGATGGAGTCGATCGCCTTGTCATATTGTTTGGCAAAAATATAATGATCTATCAATAAAAGATTCATTGATGGGTCAGATCCGAAGAATTTGGAACATGTATCCATCGCTTCCGCATATTCCTTGTCGCCAATCGATTTGGCCGCCAACAAACGTATTATTAAAACAAGCTTTTTATTGCGGACGGATTCCGGAAGAGCCTGTATTTTGTTTAAAGCCTCCTGATTTTTGCCGGTTTTGATTAGCGACATGATTGATGCCAAATGTGATGTTGCCTCAGCGAGTTCTTTTATTGAATCGGGGGTGTTTGGCTTGATTTTGCCATGCTCATCCAATGCCAGTATGGTAACCCAAATCTGCCTTATGGTTTTCGACAGCGGCTCTCCGGACAAGTAAATAAAAATATCATTGATCCTGATATTGGCATCTTTATCGCGAGCCAGAATGTATTCGTGGTAATTTAAGCCGTCGTCGGCGCTCAAACGGAATAATCCAATTGTATTGCCTTCTCTCTCAAATGCGCGAAGAAATGAATAATCGCTCCCCGCCTTTATAAGCGCTGATATTTGAAGAGAGAATTTGGGGCCGAAATCCAATTTTATGTTTTGCCGGAAGGTTTTGTGGATATCGTTCTTCGGGTCGTAACATACCAGGGCAGTGTCCAGGACAGCATCCATATCAAAATGTTTCCCAAAAAATGTTGTGTCACCGTCTTTCAGCGTCTTTTCCAACTGTCGGCAGAAGTCTGTAAATTCCTTGGCTGCCGGGCGGGTGGCAGGGGACTTTGAAGATTGCTGGGTGGTTGTGGACGGTTGAGTCGGGGTAGTTTGCGTGGCGGCTTTGTCCGCCGGGGTTTGTCCGGCGCCCTTCGTGTCGGCGCCGGCGTCGAACAAAACCGGCAATAATGATACAGCCGTCAAGACGGCGAAGACCTTCAATTTTGTAGTCATCTTTCAGCCTCCGAATCAGTTTATGCCAGAAATTATGGCGTTTTGTCCTTCCACTTGCAAGAAACAAATGTGAGTTGGGGTGAGTTGGGGTAATGGGTCAGTTACGGGGGGAAAATCAAACAATGTTTTGCCCTCTTGTGGTGCGGGCGTTAAATGCATTGGCGTAAAAATGATCGCTGTTGCATTATTGAGGCAATTCCGGAGGCTCTTTCCGCGGCGATGTCTGTCCGATGGCGTTGACGATGTCGTCGGCCTCGGGAAAGACGGCCAAAACCTTTGCCTTATCAACGGCCTCCTCGACGATGTCGTCAATCATGGATTTGACCAGCCTGCCGTCGGGCGCGAAGGAATACACCCTGGGTTTTGACGGCTGGTCCGAGACTGTAAATTCGAGCCTGACTTCCCATCCGCCCCCGACGCCCTCAGGCTGTCCGGCATATTCCATCAATACGCTGACGAAATGCAGCCTGTCGTCGGGCGTTACGATATTGTTGATGACGGTCTTGAAGACGGCATTGGCCTTGAGTTGCCCGACCCGGCAGGCCACGAGTTCCATCAGGCCCTCCGGGATGTACGTGTCGGGCGCGAGGCCTCCGCTGGATTTCCACGAGCTGTCGAAAAGCTGCCTGATTTGCACCCTGGCGCCGGATAGATTGATGCTTGTGTTCTGCGCCAGTTCAATTTTATTCTTTCCGGCCAGCTTGCCCGCAAGGTAGCTGCCGCGGTCCGCGCCGTTGTTGAGGGTCCATGCCTCCCACTGGCCGAGCTGCCTGTCGGGCGATTTCTGGATGTCCGCCGTCAGGCCGGTTACGGTTTGTCCGTCGGATTGAATGCTGAAATACTTCCAGCCGACCGTCCGTCCGGCGGATTTCTGGAGAAACCACTGCTCGCGCCCGGCGGGGCCGATGAGTTTATCGAGGCCGGTTTTGCGGATATCGGCCAGGATAGTCCTGGCCTGCCTGGCGCGGCCGCCGGTTGTCTTGCACAGCATCCATGCGGCGGCGAGGCTCAGCCCCAGCACCGTAACCATGACCAGTGCGCAATAAACCGGCGACGTCTGATTGCCGATGTTCCTGTCTGCCATCCGGCTAATCCTAAACATGGAAAGGCCAGGATGCAAACCCCGCCGGAAAAAATCGGCAATTTTCCCGCCGGAAACCTCTTGACGTATCCTCAGCGGTGCGGTTAACTTGCCGCACTTCGCGCCGCGGGCCCAAAGAGCGTGTCTTGGGCCTTCAACGCGGCAGACCTGGAAACCCTTTTGGAAAATGCACTTGGTACCCGGATGCCATAATCCGGGCGGTGCGGAGGTGCTGGTTTGTCCGCAGAGTTGGTCAAGGAACTGGTGGAAGCCGGGGTTCATTTCGGGCACCGCGTGAGCAGGTGGAACCCGAAGATGAAGCCCTACATCTTCGGCAAGAAGAATCTGATCCACATCATCGACGTCAAGGAAACCCTTCGCGGGATACTGCTGGCCAAAAAATTCATAGGCAGGACAGTCGCCGGCGGCAAGGACGTGCTGTTCGTCGGCACGAAGCGCCAGGCCCGCAAGGTCGTGGAGGCCCAGGCTGCGCGAATCGGCATGCACTTCGTAAACGACCGCTGGCTAGGCGGGACGCTGACCAACTTCCGCGAGATACGCAAGCGGGTCGGCCGGCTGGACCACCTGGAAAAGCTCGAGACAGAGGGGATGCTCGACAACTACTCCAAGAAGGAAGGCGCGTCGCTCCGCCGCGAGATCCGCAAGATACGGCGGAACCTGGGCGGCATCCGCAAAATGGAGCGGTTCCCCGGCGCGGTGGTGGTGGTAGATCAGGCCCGCGAGATCAACGCGGTCCGCGAGGCCCGCAAGGTCGGCATACCGGTCATCTGCCTGCTGGACACCGACTGCAACCCGGACCTGGCCGATATTCCGATTCCCGCCAACGACGACGCGATGCGGGCGGTCGAGATCATAATAAAGGAACTGGCCGACGCCGCGGCGGAAGGAATGGCCGGCAGGAGCGACAAGGCCCCGCAGGAAGAAAAGACCGAACAGTCGGGCCGTCGCCGCAGCAGCAGGCGTCCGACCTTCGGCAGGGCGGCAGAAGAAGGCGCCGACAACCCTCAGGCCGATCAGCCGGCGACTCAGGATCCGCAGGCCGGGCAGCCGCAGAATTAACCGAACTTTTTACCGATACGGAGCAATTGGAAATGGCAGAGATTTCACCAGCAGCGGTCAAGGCCCTCCGGGAAGATACCGGCCTGGGGATGATGGATTGCAAAAAGGCACTGGAAGAGGCCAAGGGCGATATCGAGGCCGCAAAGGACCTGCTTCGCAAGAAGGGCCTGGCGACAGCTGAGAAAAAGGCGGGCCGCTCGACCGGCCAGGGCCTGGTCGCGATCACCCGTTCGAAGGACGGCCTGTCAGCCGGCATGGTCGAGGTCCAGTGCGAGACGGATTTCTGCGCCCGCAACGATGAATTCCGCAAGATGGTGAACAAACTTGCGGAATTGACGCTGCAGGGCGGCGACGGCGAGGTCAAGGCCACGCCGGCGATGGATGAGGCGCTCAAGGCTGCCCTTGCAAAGATCGGCGAGAATATGAAGTTTGCCAACGGCCGCAAGATCACGGCCAAAAAAATCGGAACCTACGTGCACTTCAACGGCAAGGTCGGCGTGGTGATCGGGCTGGACGGCGCGATCGACGACACGCTGCTTTCAGACCTGTGCATGCATGTGGCCTTCGCCAATCCGATAGGCATTTCGGGCAAGGACATCCCCGCCGACGTCATCGCCAGGGAAAAAGATATCGCCAAGGACAAGGCCATCCAGTCCGGCAAGAAGCCAGAGATCGCCGAGAAGATGGTCGATGGCGCCATCCGCAAGTTCCTCGAGGCAAACGCGCTGCTCGAACAGCCGTTCGTCAAGGACGAGAAGAAGAAGGTCAAAGACCTGCTCGGCACGACTAACATAACGGCCTTCGCCCGCTTTGCGGTCGGCGGCTGACCGAATTGCAGATATAACCGTTCTTCAACGGTGGCCATTTCGGCTGCCGTTTTTTTATGCAATGGCAAAGTCTGGTTTTCTGATTTTACTGGCCGGTGGTATTGTCAGATATTTGCGTGAAATGGCGTGGAAAGGGTGCCATCGGCCGCATGTGTTTGCGGCCGTGTGCTTTTTTGATCGACGGATATGCAAACATCCAAAGTTCAGAAAATTATTGAAAACCTTTAAAAAAGCACACGCTCACAAACACATGTGAGCGGTGGCACCCGTTTTGATCTTTCGGAATACTGTCAAACCATTCCGCCAACCGCTCTTGGTGTTACTGGCCTGATGTTGCAGGTCAGTGCAGTTCTATTTCAAGTCAACTTGGTGGATATCTTGGATCCGAGAAGTATAATCTTAGCATGGCAGACAAATACCCATGCCCATGCTGCGGATTCTTGGTATTCGATGAATCGCCCGGTAGTTTCGATATATGTCCGATCTGTTTTTGGGAAGACGACATCGTTCAATTGGCTTTCCCACACCTGCAAGGTGGGGCCAACAAGCAGAGTCTCTATGAATCGCAACAAAGCTTCCTCCGAATAGGTGCTGTTGAACCACGATTAGTCGAACATATTCGCAAACCGACAGATGCCGATGTGCAAGACCCTGGCTGGCGTCCCTTTGATCCAAAACATGACCCGTGTCTAGATACAGAAAACCGCGAAGATCATAATCGTTGGCAAACAGTGAAAGACAAATGCTCACCAGTATCACTTTACTATTGGCGTCCTGACTATTGGCTCGCTCACCAGTAGAATTGATTTTCCAACGGTGGCCCACCCGGTCACTGTTTTTTTCGCCTTTGTTGGTCTGATTTTCCGACTTAAATGTCCGGTAAGGTCCGGAAGTGGCTTGCCATTGGCGGGAATTTCTGGAATATATCCGGTTTGGCGATCCACAGGCAGACAGATGCGGCGATCTGGATCATGGATGACTGACACAGCAGGAGCAGATAATGGCCGATGAGTCGAAATACAAGCGGATACTGGTGAAGCTCTCAGGCGAGGCGATGTGCGGGCCTGGTTCGTTCGGCATCGAGGCCAACGCGGTTGCGCAGATCGTCCAGGAGATTATTCCGGTCCACAAGATGGGCGTGCAGACGGCCCTGGTCGTCGGGGGCGGAAACTTCATCCGGGGCAGGAACCTTGCCAGCGATCCGCACATCCAGCGGACGAGTGCCGATTATATGGGGATGCTGGCCACGGTCATCAACGCCCTTGCCCTCCAGGACGCCCTGGAAAAATACGGCGTGCCGACTCGGGTGCTAAGCGCGATAACGATGACTGCCGTCTGCGAGCCTTTCATCCGCCGCCGCGCGATGAGGCACCTTGAAAAGGGCAGGGTTGTCATCCTTGCCGGCGGGACGGGCAGCCCGTTCTTCAGCACCGACACGTGCGCTTCGCTTCGGGCCAGCGAGATCAACGCCGAGGTCCTGCTAAAGGCCACCAAAGTCGACGGCGTGTTCGATTCCGATCCGGTAACCAATCCGTCGGCGAAGCGGTATGAGAA
This sequence comes from Planctomycetota bacterium, assembly GCA_016235825.1. Classification (GTDB taxonomy): domain Bacteria; phylum Planctomycetota; class Phycisphaerae; order SM23-33; family SM23-33; genus JACRIL01. The sequence goes on along the minus strand of JACRIL010000177.1, from coordinate 18,974 downwards.
ATTGACGTATCAGCAGGTGCTGGCACAGCGGCTGGGCGTGATGGACCTTACGGCAATCAGCATGTGCATGGAAAGCCGCATCCCGATAGTGGTCTTCAAGGTCGCCAAGCCAGGCAACCTGGCCGCCGCCGTCCGCGGCCAGACAGTCGGCACGACCGTGTCGGAGTGAATTGCAAACCGGCTGGAATTCCTGATAATATCCGTGACAGGTCTGTGGAATAAAAGGAACAGCGGCTCCCCGCTTGCGCGAGGGGCTTTAACCGCGGAATAACGGAGACATTCAAATGGCACTGGACGAGATTCTTCTGGAAGTGGAAGAGAAGATGGATTCGGCCGTGGAGTATTTCCGCAAGGAACTGCGCGGCATACGCACAGGCAGGGCGTCGGCCGGGCTGGTAGATCACGTCAAGGTTGAGTATTACGGCTCGCCGACCGACCTGCGGCAGCTCGCGAGCATCTCGACGCCCGACGCCACGCTGATCGTCATCAAGCCTTTCGATCCCAACAGCCTCAAGGACATCGAGCGGGCGATCCAGGCGGCTAACCTGGGCATAAACCCCTCGACCGACGGCAAGGTCGTCCGGCTCGCGATTCCGCCGCTTTCCGGCGAGCGGAGGCAGCAGCTAAGCGGGCAGGTCAAGAAGATGTCCGAGGCCGTCAGGGTTACCATCCGCAACGCCCGCCGCGACGGAAACAAGGAGATCGACACCCGGCAGAAGGCCTCGCAGCTTACCGAGGATGAGTCCAAAAAGGCCAAGGAAGAAACGCAGAAGCTCACCGATCAGTACGAGGCCAAGGTTACCGAACTGCTCGAATCGAAGACCAAGGAAATAATGGAGACGTGAAGCGAGTATTGACTATGCGTGTCGCGATGATGTCGCTGACATTCGCTGCGGTTATGGCCGCGTGCTTGGTATGCTCCTGCCGCAAAAATGCGGAACCTGCAAACCAGCCCGCCGGGACATTGCCATCCGGGTCGTCCACGGCGACGCAGGCAAATCCGTCAAATCCGGCCGCTGCCGAGCGCGGCGAAATGTCGGACGAAGACCGCAAGCGGGTCGAGGAGGCGACGGTATTCATCGAGGTAAAGTACAGGCCGCTCGGAAAGGGCGGCGTGAAAGATGAAATAAGGGATGAGGATAAAGTCGCGGCCAGCGGCAGCGGCGCGATAATCAGTTCAGACGGCCTGATTCTGACGAATACCCATGTCGTGGAGGCGTTTGACGTTTACGATCCCAAGCTGCCGGCCGGTTCTCCGGCCGCCCTGGCGGCGCAGGCAAGGCGAGTCTTTGTGAGGGAATCGGTGGACGTGTGGATACACTGCGGCACGAACCGGGCCAAGCGCCTGCCCGCACAGGTGCTCTGCACGCGAGAGAACCCCAACGACCTTGCCCTGCTGCGGATTCGTTCGACGGGGTTGAACCTGACCGCGCTGAACGTAGCCGACGGGCTGCTTGATCCGACGCGCGGGCCGGCGATCAAGAAGGGCCAGAAGGTTTGGGCGGTCGGCTTTCCGCTGGGCCGGCATATCGAGGAAGGATTCAAGACATATAAATATGAGGGCAATCCAAACGGGCCAGACGTGGCGGTTCGGCCGGGTTTCATATCTTCGCTGCGGCACGGCGAGGAGGGAAAATTAAATCTGATCGAACATTCCTGCGGCATCGAGCCGGGCAACAGCGGCGGACCGCTGGTCGACGCGGCTGGCGAACTGATCGGGCTGAACACCTACGGCCTGGAGTCCAGCAAGAAGTACGACTACGCCATCCCGCTGGAGACGATCTATGGCCAGTTCCCCAGCACGCTGAAGTTTGCGGCCCGCAGGACCGTGCCGACCACCATGCCCGCGAGGCGGGTGCTTGTGGTCGAGTCGAGCGACGAAAAGGACGCCGAGACGCGATTCCGCACTCTGCCGGCCGCAGTCGCCGCCGCTCGCGACGGCGACATCATCGAACTCAACGAGGGCGAGCACAAAATCGACAAGGATTTCGACATCGACAAGGCAGTCTGGGTTCGCGGGGCCGGGCGAGACAAAACCACACTGAGCGGCAAACCCATCGGCGTAACGGCCGGCGGGTTCGTTGAACTGAGCGATATGAAAATACGCGGCGGAATGTTGTGGATAGCCCCGCCGACCGGCCGCGAGGCCTATATCCACGGCCTGGATTTCGTCGAAATGAATATCGAAGGTTCGGCAAACATCGTGGATTGCCGCAACGGTGCAATCTGGGTGCAGAAGAAAGCCCGCCCTCGCATGGAACGAGTGGTCGCCACGGTTAACATCAACGAAAGCGAACCGACGCTGCTGGGATGCCGGCTTGAGGAATCGTTGGACTTCATGGCGCCAGTCTTCCTGTCGCCGGGCTTTTATAAATCGCAGGTGAAGATGTCCGGCTGCGAGCTGCGGTACAAGATGGCGCTGGGCGATTCACAATGCGAACTCAAAAACAATTATTTTGCGCCTGGCACGCTGCTGGAGGTCAAGGGCGAGAGCCGGTGCGAATTCGAGGGCAACTGTTTCGAGGGCGGGACGGTGCTGGTTTCGTCAGCCGCCACGTTCAAGTCGAATTTTTTCAAGGCCGACCGATATACCTCGATGGGCGCCGTGGGAGGCGGGAGCGTGCAGGCCGAGGATAACTTTTTCTATTTCGATGGCAGATTCCACGTCCGCAAGGATGAGAGCGGCCGGGAGGAAGGGATTCCTGAAAAACCGTTCGCATTCGGCATGGGGGCGGCCAACAAGAACAGCCGCATAGCGTTCAAGAACAACATTTTCCTGTCTCGCAAGGAATGGACGAAGCCTTACGGCGCCGACAACGAGTCCGTGCTGGCAGACGAAGGCGGAAATAATTTCAAAAAGATCAATACGACCGAAGGTCCCGGAATTGTGAAGGATTGAATTAAACCCGACAAGGAGACAAATTGTGAAGATATCAATTCCGTCGTACTCGTTTCACGGGCTGATGGAAGAAGGCAAAATAGACGTTTTCGGATACCTGGAGACCATCCGACACCGCTATGGCATCGGCGCGGCCGATATCTGGAACAAGATGCTGGCCAGTACCGACTCGGCGTATCTCCGCAAGGTCCGGGAGGCGATGGACGACAGGGAGCTTGTGCTCGCCAATCTCTGCGTGGACGGCCCGCACATCTGGGAGGCTAGCGCCGCCGCCCGCGATAAACAGCATCGCGACGGGCTGGAATGGCTCAAGGCAGGCGAGATTCTCGGGGCCAGGACGATTCGCATCGACGTGGGCGTCAAAGAAGATACGATAACCGACAAGCAACTGGATTATGTGGCCAAGCGATATCGCGAGTTTGCAAAACGGGCCGCGGACAAAGGATATCGCGTGGGCCCCGAGACGCACTGGGGCGCGTCGCTGAACGTCGACGTGCAGAAAAAGGTGCACGACGCGGTGGATCACCCGGGCTACGGCGTGCTGCTGCACATCGGGCACTGGATCGGCGGGAAGAAACAGGCAGATCGAGGCGACGAGATGGTCGCGCCATGGGCCATGCACACGCATGTGGCCGCCAATGTCTGCGCCGCCGGGCCGGAAGACAAGATGAAAATGATGCGGCAGGCCGGTTACACGGGATATTGGGGCGTGGAACATCACTCGGCCAAAAACGAATATGCCGAAGTGGAATGGCAGCTCGCGGTCGTCAGGCGGGCGGCAAAGCGGATCGGAGACAAGGCCTGAAACGCCCGGCGGCGGCAATAAAATTCAATCTCTCGGAAAGGATATTTTTATGCAGAAGATACGTCTTGGAATCATCGGCACGGGCCAGATCGGCAAGCATCATGTAAAGAGCTATTCTGAGATACCCGGCGCGGAGATGGTGGCCGTAGCGGACCTGAACGAAACTGAGCTTAACCGTGTCGCCGACGAGTACAAGATCGCCGGCCGCTACACCGATTTCCGCAAGCTGCTCGAGCGGGACGACATTGACGCCGTGGACGTCTGCCTCCACAATAATTTTCATATGCCCGTTACAGTGGCCGCTCTTCAGGCCGGCAAACATGTCTATTGCGAAAAGCCCATCGCTGGTTCCTACGTGGACGGCCTTGCCATGGTCAATACGGCCAGAGAGTGCGGCCGAAAGCTCAGCATTCAGCTCGGCACGCTGTTTCAGAAGGAAACCAAGATCGCCCGCCATCTCATCCGCCAGGGCCGGCTGGGGCGGGTTTATCACGCGCGGTCCACCGGATATCGCCGTCGCGGCCGGCCGTATGTGGACGGCTACGGCACGGACTCATTCGTGAAGAAGGAGACCGCCTCGGGCGGCGCGCTCTACGACATGGGCATTTATCACATCGCCCAGGTCCTGCTGCTGCTCGACCTGCCGGAGGTCCAGCGGGTGAGCGGAAAGATATACCAGGAACTGGACATGGACGCCGAGCGGCGGGCAAAGAGCGGATATAACGTCGAGGAATTGGGGCTGGGGTTCGTGAAGTTCGCCGGCGGAATCACGCTGGACATCATCGAGGCATGGGCTATCCACCTGAATGCGTTCGACGGAAGCTGCATCGTCGGCTCAAAGGGCGGAATCCGGCTTAATCCGTTCAGTTTCCACACGACCATCGACGACGTCGAGGCCGACGCCACGTTCGATCTGAAAAGCGCCGACTGGCGATGGCACCAGCTGAGAGCCGACGAGGACGCCTACGACTCGTCGCAGCATCACTGGATTGCGGCCCTCCAGGGCCGGGTCGAACTTCTGCCGACGGCTGAACTGGCCCTGCGGACGATGCTCATCAGCGAGGGCATCTTCCTGTCGGATAAACTCGGCCGCGAGGTCGGCGTCGATGAAATCGCCGCCGCCTCCGTCTCCACCGCCGCGAAGGTGTAATAGGGTAAGCAATCTTTTACAGCCCGTTGAAAAAGTGGCACGGGCATCTTGCCCGTGTGTTCCACGACCGTCTCGGTCGTGGCGGCCCGGCTGATTGTCGAGCAGGTCGGCTGTCGAGATGGCGTTGGCTTCGATCTTTAGTTGCCGCGGGTCGGCGTCAGCAGGCAGGCGGAGCGAGAATGAATCGCGGTATGATTCGCCGGCTCGCCACCAGCTTGTGGGCCTGTTTCCGCCGGCAGGGACGATGGGGCCGGCCTTGGCGATCTGTCGGCCATCGCCCGTTCGGGCGACAATCTCGATCCAGTATTCTTTCGGCCGGTCGGCGCGGGCTGTCAGGATGAACGACCCCCGTATCGTCCAGCAGCCGGTCGAGGGGTCGAACTGCGGCTGGAATTTCAGGTCGGCGATTTCCAGTTCATTGTTGAGCAGCGTCGGTCTGGCAGGCTCGCCCGGCGGAGCCGTTCGCCACGGCGACAGCGGGTCATCAACGCCGGAAGCTGCGGCCGCCTGTTGCGTGCCCAATTGGTTGGCCGCCCGCGGCCCGCGATACACTAGCACGCCGTTGCGGGCGAAGACGAGCTTGTAGCCTGCCGTCTCGGCCGCCATGGCCGCATGTCGCATGTCCGGCTCGTCCTGCTGGAAGCGGTCCTGAAGGTCGAGAATCACCCAGTCGAACAGTTCGATCCATTTTTTCCCGCCGGCCTCTTTGGCAAATTCGTTAGCGTAGAGAGTTGCATCCTTGACGACGCTCAGCCGCCTTGCGCCTAAAAGGTGCGCCGCGATATTGCTGGTCGCCAGCACCGAATTGTTTTTGTCGGCGGCAAGGGCTATGGCTTCATTGATGACAGCGTTCCGCTTGCCCCACGCGGACATTTTTTCCGGCGAGACCCGGCTCGGCTGGTATGGCCGCAGGGGCATGTCGCCGAAGGCCAGACTTGCCGCAAGTGCCGCCGCCAGCATGGCCGCGGCGCCGGCCGGCAAAAGACCGGGTTTTGTTTCGCCCGTCGGCCCGCGCCCCGGCCCGCCGGCGCAGCCGAGCATCGCCGAGACCACGATAATCAGCAGCAGCAGCGTGCCGTACCAGAAGCCCAGGCACTTTGCCCCGGAATATTCCATCGCCAGCACGACGGCCAGCGGCGGCAGCGCGGCTATCAGCATCGGCCAGCCGCGAAACAGCGCCGCCAGCCCGGCCGGCACCAGCAGGCAGGCGGTGAAATACATGGAATCGCCCGAGAGAATCTGTTCCCAGAATGCCCCCGGCCGCAGGATCGGGCTGAGCAGGATCGCCACGGGGCCGTCGCCGAGATGACTGAACTTGCCGTGTGTCTGAAACCGGCCCATCGGCGTCAGCTTTGTAACCAGCAGAAACATGATCGCGAAGATCGCCGCTGCGATCAGCCAGCCCCACGGCCTGAGGTTCATCCCCGGCCAAATACTGCGCGGCACGGGCATCTCTTGTGGCGTGGGCGTCCCGCCCGCGTGTGGCGAGGGCATCTTGCCCGTGTGTTCTACGACCGTTTCGGCTGTGGAAGCCGGTTTTTTTCTGCTGCCCAGCCAGGCCTGAATCGCTAACGCCAGACACATCGAGACCAAGACGGGCATGACTGTCTCCTCGACGCAACAGGCGGCCAGGGCAAGGGCGGCCGCGACAATCCGCCGCCGGCAGAGCAACGTGTAAAGGCAGGCCGTCAGAATCGGCAATGCCAGGCTGATCGGATGCCAGCCGTACAGCAGCGAGAGGTTGAGCTGCCCGACGGCCGGCAGGGCCAGGTATCCGCAGGCCCAGACAACTCCGACCGGGCGCGACGAACCAGCCAGCCGGGCGATTGCGTAAACGAAGACGGCCGGCGTCGCCAGGCAAACTGCCTGCACGGCCATGAAAAGTCTCGGGTCCGGCCAGAGTCCCCACAGCGGGACGAGCACGATAAGGGCCGGGTCGAAGTGGTCGAAGAAGGCCGGCCTGAACGAGTCGTGCCATAAAAACCCCTCGCCCCGCCACGTGTTGACGATCCGCTGGCCGACCAGCGCGAAGTCGGAATAGCTCATGAGAAAATTGTCGTAGGCCTGGCAGCCCTGGATGAACCACCAGATACCCATGGCCGCGGATACAACAATGATTATCAGGAAAGGCAATCTGTTGCTGAGGTGATTCTGTTGTGGCACGGACGTATCGTCCGTGTGTTCCAGGGGCGTCTCGCCCCTGGTTTCCATGAAAGACGCGCTGACGCCACGACCGGGACGGTCGTGGGACACACGGGCAGGATGCCCGTGCCACGAACAGTTACAAAATGCCGACCATGCCGCCTGGCCGGTAACGAACGCCAGCCAGATCGGCTCCCAGAATCCGGGATTGATCGGGCATCCGGCGGCGCGGGCGACGTCCAGAACCGTAATGATTCCCGCCGCGGCCAGCCAGCAGGCCATCCGCCGCATTGCCGCCGCCGAGCGTCCTGCCGACAGGATCAGCACGGCCAGCAGCCCGCACGCCCCGATCGCGCAGATGACGTAAACCGACAGATCGACCTGTGCCGTCTCTTTCACGCGATAGAGATAGACGATGTGCTGCCGCGAAACGACGACGACGGCCGACCAAGCCCAGACAATTGCCGCGGCAAGCACGACGATCAGCGAACCTGGCGTTATCGCCGCCAGCGACGCCAGCCAGGTCGTTTTGTTCGTGTCTGCCGATTCGGTCTTGTCCGGTTTGGTCACGTGCAAGGTCGTCGCCTTCAGTTGGTCCTGCCTGGCTGTTCCAGGCCGATTCGCCGATAGACCCGGCAAAGTCCGCCCGAAGACTGGAAGATTTTAACATAGCCGGCATCGAGCTGCCTTCGGATCGACGCCGTAAGCGGATGGCCGGCGTATCTGCCGTCCATGTCCCACGTCAGGACGTAATCGGCCTGCCCGCCTGTGCGGCCGCGGTACGTCAGGAAATCGACGCACGGCGGCTCGAATTTGAAACCCGTCTCCCGCGCGATGTGCCGGAACGGGTCCTTGCCGTCGTGATAGCGGTATATGAATTTATCCGTGCTTGCGGAATAGTTGGCCAGCGACACTGCCTGTTTCTGTGCGGCGATCAGGCCGTCCTGGTGGTAGAACACGGCGATCTTGAGCGACATCTGTTCGTCGGGCCGGGCCTTATCCTCCAGCCCCACGCCGTATCCGTTGAAACACAGCGGCAGCAGGGTCGAATCGGGCGGGATGATTCTGGCCGCTTCCATGTATTGCCTGATGAACGGTTCGAGTCTTCGGCAGTTGGCCGTCTGGAGGCAGACGGCAATGACGCCGAGGATTGCGGCCGCCGACGCCAGGGCGAAAGCCAGCCGGCCCGTGCCCAGGTTCGCCGCCGCCCAGGCCGCCAGCGCCAGAAGAAAGTAAAACGCGAACCGCTGATGCACGTACGCCCCGCCGGCCGACACGTCGGGGAAGAAGAGCGACCCGGCCAGGAACAATCCTGCCGCCGCCAGCAGCCAGTCGCCGCGGTTCCAGCGTCTGTGCCGGAATTTGATGATCGCCGCCGCGCCCGTCGCCGCGGCAAGCAGGCAGTTGAAGGCGACCGATACGATGAATTCGTCGAGCGAGAATGCGACGAGCACGTCGCCCCGGACGATCTCGGCCAGCCGGTCTGCTACGCCCAGGCCGAATTGACCAACGTCGCCGCCGGATTGCAGAAAATACCAGCAGGCCAGAGCGCCGGCGGGCAGATTCACCGCCGCCAGCAGGCCGGCCTTTCGCAGCGAGGATTTTATCGCGCCGTTTTGTTGCGGCCCGGCCAGTTCAGAAATCAGCCCGGCGACAGTCATTATTCCCATCACCAGCCATAACGCCGCTATCGCAAACAAATGGCAGAAATATAGCAGCAGCGCCAGCAGACCCAGCACGGCCGCTCTTTTCACCGTCAGGTTCGCCTGGCATCTCAGCCAGTAGCCGATTGCGAACAGGCACATCGCCGCGCCGAACATGAAACTGTAAAACCCCATGCTCAACAGTTCGTTGTAAACCAGCGGCAGACAGAAGACCGCGCACGGCCCGGCCTTCGGACGGATCGCGGCCAGCAGATACCAGAATCCCGCCGCCATAAGCAGGACGTACAGGCTCAGGAAGACCTTCTGGGCGACGGCGGGGGTAAAGATTTTCACCAGGGCGGCCATGACGAGATATCCGGCCGTGTTCGGCACGGGCTTCAACTGGGCGTAATAATATTCGCAAAAGCTCGCGCCGATCCGGCCAGCCAGTGCGGATGCGTTCTCAAGGTGCATCGGCCCGTCCTGCGAGGGGACGTAATCGACCGACCATATCGGGCACAGAGCGGCGGCAAGCAGAATGATTGCCAACACGGCTTGCAGGCACGCCGTGGCGCCCGCGGAGAATAGCGTCGTTTTTTTCTGGTCCTGCGCCATCGCGGCGATTCTAGCCGTTTTCGCCGCCGTTGTCAGCGGCTGAATCTGTTTGGTTCGATTTCGGCGCATGAAAAAAGGCCCGGCCTATTATTCAGCCGGGCCTTTATCGCATTTGTCGCGGCTCAGAAAATCAATTTGGAGCCGGAACCGGCGGCCCGGGGTTGGCCGGCATTGCGGCGGGCGCCGGGCCTTGCGTCCAACTGATGAAGAACGTAACCATGTCCTTGATGACCGAGGTCGGGGCGAAGATGGTAATCTGGCAGGCCGAACCCTGGCAGCCGGCGCCGATAATCAGCGGAGTCTTGTCCAGCTTTGGCATCTTTGATTCATCGGGCGTCTCGCCGCCGGCGGCCTTGGCCTTGACGATGAAATCGACCAGGTTTGCCGCGCTGAACGCGAGGATCATGGCGCCGTTTGGCGGCATGGCCTTGGCGGCGTCGGCGGGGATTTCCTTGCCGATCGTCCCGCCTCCGGCGGATGCGGCCTTGAGGGCCTCTTCAAGGAAAGGCTTTCCGCCTCCGAACGTGGCGATAACCGTGTTTCCGCCGACAGGGGCGAGGAAGAACCTGATCCTGTCCTCGCCGATTATCTTGACCATTTCCTCCTTTTCCCGTTCTTTGGAGGCCATTTTCGGGCTGGATATCTCCAGGACGTCTACCTTGACGCTTCCGACGGTTTCAGCGCCGCTCGTGTAGGTGATCTTCAGGTCTTTGACGTCCGGGTCGTTGCCGGCGACGGCCTTGATCAGATCGGGAAGCACGGCGCTGATGTCCGCCATTGCGGCCTGGAATTTGGCGGCGTCCTTGCAATCGAGGGCCATCGCCATGCCGAACAGTCCGGCGCCCTTGGGCGCCTGGCCGAACACGAGCTGCATGCCGGTTATCTGCTCGTCGATGGCGGTGCAGGCCTTCACGAGCCGGGCCTTCAGGTCGTCCGGTATCGCCATCCCCTGCAGGGCCATCATCTTTACCATCATGTTGATGGCATTGACGTCCATATCGACCGAGAGTTTCTGATCGACCACGACCGCCCCGACGGCCAGGATGTAGCCGAGGTTGGGCAGTTTGTCGAGGGCCGGCCTGGCCGGACCCTTGAACGACGCCATGGCCTTGCCGATGGCCCCGTCGGCGGTGAAGTCCGCCGCAACTTCGACCACTATTGCCGTCGGGTCGATCCTGCCGCCCAGGCTGAGCGACTGGAACTGGGCCAGATACGGGCGGAACATTTCAAGCATTGCCATCATGGCGGCCTCTTCGCCGATGGGGCCGCCGTCCTTATTGGCCTTGGCCTGCTCGTCGAGCTTCTTGAAAATCCTCTCAAGCAGCGGCCCGCCGACCCGCATGTTCAGATTGGCCGCGACCTGGCTGCGGGAGATCATCTCGTACTCGGCCTTGGACATCTCGTCGGCCAGTTTTTTGGGCGCGTTGATGACGGCGTTGATGGCCTTTTCCTGCGGGCTGAGCAGGACGTAATCGCCCATCTGGGCGCAGACCAGCGGGCCGAAGCCCAGGTCAACCGTCTCGTATTTCTCGCCGCGTTTTTCTTTCGGTTTCTCGGCCTTCGGGAACACCTTGGCGAACGATTCGCCCGGCACGAACGCCACAAACGGCGGGGACCACTCGGTGAAATCGACGCCCTTGCCTATCGGCTCGGGCAGGACGTCCAGCAGGTCCATGCCGACCGCGGTCGGGTCGAGCATGACAAGGGCGAATCCGCCCGAGGGATTGAAACCTTCGCCGGTGTTCAGCTTGTTCATGATCTCTTTGAGCGAGCCTTCGGGCATTTCCTGAGCGACTATCTCGCCCAGGCCGATGTCTTTCAGGAATTTGTCCAGGCTGTCGGTGAAGGCCTTGATGTCGTTGATGACGACGAACCCCATTGCGCCCGCGGGTATCTGTTTTATGACCGGCTGGGGCTTCTTTGCCGGCGCGGGAGCGGCGGGGGATTGCGCAAAACTGAACGCGCAAAATGCACCGACCGACAGAACGGCCACCATCATCTGCAATTTTTTCACGGTTTGCTCCTTCCAAAAGGACTTGGTTTATGCTGACAGACGGTATGAGATACTATATACAATACGCCCGGGCGAATTCAAGGTTACATCGGCGTTTTACGGATTTTTCGCAAACTGGGAACTTCGCGGGAAAATGCCTATAAGATGATCTTATTGACGGAATAAAAATCTTGCGGCTGTGCATTCCGCTCCAATAGTTTATCATGGATAAGGTTGTGTGTCGCCTGACGACATGTCACAATCGTCCGGGTCGCATCGAAAAGATTTAAAGAAACTCCCATTGTCAAATCGGCGAGTTCAGATTATGGAATATGGGCGTTTTGAAGCTCCAGCCGGCAGGAGGCCGGCCTGCACCGGCAATACCGAAGGTCGATGGCAATGCATTTTGGGCGACAAACACAGGGATTGTACGATCCGCGGAACGAGCACGACGCCTGCGGGATAGGGGCTGTCGTCAACATTTCCGGCAAACGCCAGAATTCAATTGTCGAGCTGGGCAAACAGATCCTGCTGAACCTTCAGCATCGCGGGGCCGCCGGGGCCGACGAGTCCACCGGCGACGGGGCCGGCATGCTTATTCAGATGCCGCACGAGTTCTTTCAGTCGCAGTGCGGCAGGGGAGGCATCAAGCTGCCGGCGGCGGGCAAATACGGCGCGGCGATGGTGTTCGGCCCGCGGGATTCCCGGCTGCTCAAGGCGTGCAAGGAGACGCTCGAAAAGGCCGTAGCGCATTACGGCATGAAGGTCCTTGGCTGGCGGAATGTCCCGTGCCGCAACGAGTGTCTCGGCGACCTTGCCAGGGCCGCCGAGCCGGCTGTCGAGCAGCTTTTCATCGACTCCGGCGGTCTGGAAGGCGACGCATTTGAGGGCAGGCTTTACATGGCCCGCAAGCGGGCCGAAAGGCTGGTCGGGCAGCAGTTCGGCCAGGCCGCGATCGATTTTTATATCGTCAGCATGTCGCATCGCACGCTGGTCTATAAGGGAATGTTCTTCGCGCCGCAGCTTTTCGCGTACTATCCCGACCTTGCCGACAGGGAGATGCTGACGGCCTTCGCCATCGTCCACCAGCGGTACAGCACCAACACGTTCCCCAACTGGCGGCTTGCCCAGCCTTTCCGCATGATCGCCCACAACGGCGAGATCAACACGCTAAGCGGCAATGTCAAGCGGATGAGCATGCGCGAGATGCGGATGGAATGCCCGATCCTGGGCGGCGACATGACCGACCTCAAGCCTATCGCCGTGCCCGGCGGCAGCGATTCGGCGATGTTCGACAACGTCATGGAACTGCTCATTCGATCAGGCAGGAGCCTTCCGCACGCGATGATGATGATGATCCCCGAGGCCTTCGGCGCCAGCTATCACATCAGCACGGACAAGCGGGCGTTTTACGAATATCACGCGGCGATAATGGAGCCTTGGGACGGCCCGGCGGCGATGGTCTTCACCGACGGCAGGCTGGTCGGCGGGACGCTGGACCGCAACGGCCTGCGGCCGGCGAGGTATGTCATTACGACCGACGGGCTGGTGGTCCTGGCAAGCGAGGTCGGCGTGATCGAGTTTCCGCCGGAGAAGGTCCAGCAGAAGGGCAGGCTCCAGCCGGGCAGGATGTTCCTGGTCGATACGGTCGAGGGCAGGATCGTCGTGGACAACGAGATAAAGAGCAGGATATCCCGCCAGAAACCGTACCGGCGGTGGCTGGAGCAGAATCGCATAGAGCTTCGCGGGCTGTTCAGCCCGGCCCAGCCGGCGCCGCTCGACCCTGCCAGCATCGCTCAGAAACTTCGGGCCTTCGGCTACACCCGCGAGGACATGCGCGAGATCATCGCGCCGATGGCCTCAAACGCGCAGGAGCCGGTCGGATCGATGGGGACCGACACGCCGCTTGCCTGCCTGTCCGACAGGTCCAAGCTGCTGTTCAGCTATTTCAAGCAGTTGTTCGCCCAGGTTACAAACCCGCCGATCGATCCGCTGCGCGAGGGGCTGGTCATGTCGCTGATGAGTTTTACCGGCAGGCGTGGCAACCTGCTGGCCGAGAGCGCACAGGACTGCCGCCAGCTCAAGCTGCCGCATCCGATCCTGACCAACGACGACATGCAGCGGCTGAAGACGTCCGACGTGAAGGATTTCAGGGTCCGGACGGTCGAGGCGGTTTTTGACGCCGATTACGCCGACCCGCCGGGCGCAATGGAACGGGGTCTGGCCGATCTGGTCGCTCAGGCCGGGCAGGCCGTCGCCGACGGAGCCTCGATGCTCATCCTTTCCGATCGCGGCATGTCGCCCGAAAAGGCCGCCATACCCAGCCTGCTGGCCCTCGGGGCGGTTCACCAGGACCTGCTCCGCAAAAAGTTGCGCGGCGAGGTCGGGCTGGTCGTCGAGAGCGGCGAGCCAAGGGAGGTCATGCATTTCTGCCTGCTGTGCGGATACGGAGCAAGCGCGATCAATCCTTACATGGCCTTCGAGGCCATCGCGGATATGGCGCACAAGGGCGACTTGCCGGCCGGAATGAGCGTCGAGGAACTTTCCGACAACTATATAACGTCCGTCAAGAAGGGCATTCTCAAAACAATCTCCAAGATGGGCATCTCGACGCTGCGAAGCTATGCATGGGCGCAGCTTTTCGAGGCTGTGGGGCTGGGCGGCGAAGTGATAGAGCGGTTCTTCACCGGCACGGCCTCGCGGATCGGAGGGGTCGGGCTGGACGTCATCGCGCGCGAGGCGATGGATCGCCACAGGTCCGCCTGCGGCGAACTGCCTGCCGGCAGCCTGGAACTGGATTACGGCGGAGAATATCACTACCGCGTCGACGGCGAGCAGCATCTGTGGAATCCCAGGACAATCTCGCTGCTTCAGCATGCCGTCCGCAACAACGATCCCAAATCTTACGGCGAGTACGCCCGTGCGATCAACGACCAGAGCAGCAAAATCTGCACGCTCCGCGGCCTGTTCGGGTTCACGCCCGGCGATGCCGTGCCGATTGACGAGGTCGAGCCGGCCGATCAGATCGTGAAGCATTTTGTAACCGGCGCGATGTCGCACGGCTCGATCGGCAAAGAGGTACATGAGACTCTTGCCGCCGCCATGAACCGCCTGGGCGCTATGAGCAACACCGGCGAGGGCGGCGAAGACCCGGCCCGCTACTCGCCGGCCCGGCCCGGCGGCGACGATCTTAACTGCGCCATCAAGCAGATTGCCAGCGGGCGGTTCGGCGTTACTATCGAGTATCTGGCCAACGCCCGGATGCTTCAGATCAAGATGGCGCAGGGCGCAAAGCCCGGCGAGGGCGGGCAACTGCCGGGCCACAAGGTTACCGAAGAGATCGCCCGTCTGCGGCACTCGACGCCGGGCGTTACGCTCATCAGCCCGCCGCCTCACCACGACATATATTCAATCGAGGACCTTGCCCAGCTTATCTACGACCTGAAATGCTCCAATCCGGGCGTGCAGGTCTCCGTGAAGCTGGTGTCCGAGGTGGGCGTGGGGACGATTGCCGCCGGCGTGGCCAAGGGCAACGCCGACGAGGTGCTCATAAGCGGCTTCGACGGCGGCACTGGCGCAAGCCCGCTATCGAGCATCAAGCACGCCGGCCTGCCGTGGGAACTGGGCCTGGCCGAGACGCAGCAGACGCTCGTGCTCAACGGCCTGCGGGACAGGATAATCGTGCAGGCCGACGGGCAGATGAAGACAGGCCGCGACGTGGTCATCGCGGCGCTGCTGGGGGCCGAGCGGTTCGGGTTCGGCACCGGAGCGCTGGTGAGCCTGGGCTGCGTGATGATGCGCAAGTGCCATCAGGGCACCTGTCCGGTCGGCGTGGCGACGCAGTCGCCGGAGCTTCGCAAGCGGTTTGCCGGCAAGCCGGAGCATCTGATGAACTTCATGATTTTCGTGGCCGGGGAAGTCAGGCAGATAATGGCCCAGCTCGGCTTCCGCAAGTTCGATGACATGACAGGCCGCGTTGACCGGCTCTGCTGCCGCAAGGCTGTCGAACATTGGAAGGCAAAGGGGCTGGATTTTTCTGCCGTCCTCGCCCGGCCGGACAATTCCGGCGGCAGGCCGATCCGGTGCGTCCGCAAGCAGTCCGACACGCTCAAGGACCACCTGGACTGGACGATACTTGAAAAGGCCCGGCCGGCCATCGAGAATAAAAAACGGACCGTCATCGAGATGCCGATCCGCAATATCCACCGGACGGTCGGGGCGATCCTGAGCAACCGGATCGTCAAGGCGCACGGAGCGGCCGGCCTGCCCGATGAAACGCTGGAAGTCGTCCTGCGGGGCACGGCCGGGCAGAGTTTCGGGGCGTTCCTGGCGCCCGGCGTTACGCTGAGGCTGATCGGCGACGCAAACGATTATCTCGGCAAGGGGCTTTCGGGCGGCAGGATCGTCGTGCAGACCCCGCCGGGCAGCCCGTTCGAGCCGCGGGAAAATATCGTCGTCGGCAACACGCTGCTGTACGGGGCGACCAGCGGCCAGGCGTTCATCAACGGCCTGGCGGGCGAGCGGTTCGCGGTCCGCAACAGCGGGGCCGTCGCGGTCGTCGAGGGCGTCGGCGACCACGGCTGCGAATACATGACCGGCGGGATCGTGGCAGTTCTGGGCGGCACGGGCAGGAATTTCGCGGCGGGAATGAGCGGCGGAGTCGCTTACGTCCTGGACGAACTCCAGCTTTTCGACACCCTCTGCAACCTGGATATGGTCGATCTGGAATCCGTCTGGCAGCAGGAGGACCAGAAGGTCCTGCGGGCGCTGATCGAGCGGCATTATCACTGGACTCAAAGCTCGCAGGCCCGCCGCATACTCGACAAGTGGCCCGAGATGGTCGGAAAATTCGTCAAGGTCATGCCGATAGATTATCGCAAGGCCCTGGATAGAATGAAGCAGCAGGAGCATATTCACTCGGAACACGTGCCTGCCACTGAAGAGGTGTACCGTGGCTAAGCCGACCGGATTTATTGAATACCCGCGCCAGGAGGCGGGACACAGGCCCGTCCAGGAGCGGGTGAAGGATTATTTCGAGATCGACATCCCGCTGCCGGACGACGTCCTGATCCGCCAGGCGGCCCGCTGCATGGATTGCGGCGTGCCGTTCTGTCACGGGGCCGGCTGCCCGCTGGGCAACCGCATCCCGGAATTCAACGATCTTGTTTATCGCGGCAAGTGGAAAGAGGCGGCTGAAAACCTTCACTCAACCAACAATTTTCCCGAAATCACCGGCAGGGTCTGTCCGGCCCTTTGCGAGGCCTCGTGCACGCTGAACATCAACGACGACCCGGTGCTCATCAGGCACATCGAATGCCAGATCGCCGAGCGGGCCTTCTCCGAGGGTTGGGTCGTGGCGGTCCAGCCGTCGCACAAGTCCGGCAGAAAGATCGCGATAGTGGGTTCCGGCCCGGCGGGTCTTGCCGCGGCGCAGCAGCTCGCACGCGCCGGACACGATGTTACCGTCTTCGAGAAGGACGAACGGGTCGGCGGCCTGCTGCGGCTGGGCATCCCAGACTTCAAGCTCGACAAGCGGATCATCGACCGGCGGATCGGCCAGCTTCAGGCCGAGGGCGTCAGGTTCGAGACCGGCGTGAACGTTGGGGCGGACCTCTCGCCGGTCTATCTGCGAAAGCGGTTCGACGCCGTCCTGCTTGCTATGGGCGCCGGCCAGCCGCGAGACCTGCCCGTGGCCGGCAGGGAGCTGGAAAACGTCCTGTACGCCGTGGAATATCTGACGGGCCAGAATCTCGTGAACGCCGGGCGCGAACCGGGCATGATCGGCGGCTTCGTCTCCGCAAAAGACCGCATCGTCGTCGTGATAGGCGGCGGCGACACCGGCAGCGACTGCGTCGGCACGGCCCGCAGGCAGGGAGCCAAAGAAATCCACCAGTTTGAAATCCTGCCCCAGCCGCCCGACGCCCGCCGCAATCCTGAAACACCCTGGCCCAACTGGCCGAGAATCCTGCGGACCAGCTCCAGCCACGAGGAAGGCTGCGTCCGAAAATGGTGCATCCTGACAAAAAAGCTCTCCGGCAGGGTCAACCGGGTCGAGGAACTGCACGGCTGCCAGGTCGAGTGGAGGCAGACGGCGAAGGGGTTTGCACCCGTAGAATTGCCCGGAACAGATTTCAGCATGAAGGTCGACCTGGTTCTTATCGCCATGGGGTTCGTCCACGTCGCGCATCCGGGCCTGGTCGAGCAGCTCGGCCTGAAACTCGATCAACGCGGCAATATTTCAGTCAGCGACTTCCAGACCAGCGAGGAAGGCATCTTTGCCTCCGGCGACACTGTGGAAGGGGCCTCGCTCGTCGTCCGCGCCATCAACTCCGGCCGACAGGCAGCCAAAGCCATAGACGAATGGCTCAAGAATAAGTAGCTTGACTGATCCTTTCAATATTGGGGGGCTTAAAGATTTTGTCCTGCATTGGAGCGATTGGTGAGTTAAAATCTGATATTCGGCCGATTGACGTTACGCCCTGCAAGGGCAAAATAAGACAGCCCGGGGCAACGCCCCGGGAGTCGGCGAAATTTAACAGCAAAGCCCTGAAAGGGCGAAATAAGGCGAGCCGGATTCGGCGATCAAAAAAGGACAAAACGGCCTTCGGGACGTTGTAGGCTAAAACAGGAGGCGCGAAATGAGAGATGAGAATCTGAGATTACCGGTCCGGCCGGCCGCGATCCGGGCTTGCTCCGCGTTTTTCCTCGCCGCCTCACTGGTCTTCCTGCCTCTGGCCTGCTCGAAGACAAATCAACCCGCATCACCGCCGGCGATGCAGCCGGCCTCAAAACCTGGGCCGGCACCGACTGATCGAATTGGCATTCATTGGGGCCAACCTGCCGAAGGACCATTTATCATGGGATTGGGTTCCACAGGGTCTAACAATGCCGTAATCGCCCTGAAGAACCAGTCAGAGATGTATCGGAGTATAGCCGCTTACATGATGACAAGAGAAAGGGACTCAAAAGAGTTAATTCCAGCCAAAGAGGTACAGTTTTTTCTAGTCGATTCGCAAGGTCGGGATGTCCCGCGTCTTAATCAATTCACGGCTTGCATAGATGGATGCTCTCAATATTTGGCGCCTGGAAATGCGATAATCTATTCGTTCGACATCCGGCAGATGTTCAAATTAAACAGCAATGGCGTCTACAGACTCAAAGCCTGTTTCGATCCTTCGGGTTATTACGAGTCGACAACCCGGCCCGAAATCCTGTCGTCCGGAACGCTGACGATAGGCGTGGACCTGGCCGGCCCGCCAATCCCATATGAAGGCCACAAACTGCTCAAGGCCTCAGAATGGATAGGCTTGCCTGACAGCCAACCCGCCGCTCCGCCGGTGACGCAGAGGGTGGATGGCAAGTCGCTGCTGGATCAGGCGGCAAAGATTCGCAGTCAGCATCCTGCGGGCGGGCTGGAGATGTGGCAGGCGTTGGCTGAACTGGTCAAGCCTGGCATGACGGTAAGGCAGATGAAGTTGATCCTGCCGCCGTATCCTTCCGTGCTTAACCGTGAAGGGAAAAATGCAACGCTGGAATATCCCGAGCTTCTCGAATTGCATGGAAACCTGTTCATTATCCAGTATTGGTTAGCACTACAACGAAACTTCCTCTGGCATGATGCAGCATCGCAGCTTATACAACTTGACGCCAAGTCTGCGTAACCGCCTGAGTTTGGCTTTCACGTGGGACTGCCGTGCGCGCCGATTGCGGTTCTGCGTCTCGGTGAT